>NZ_LOSX01000049.1:0-60177 GCF_001521985.1 Burkholderia sp. RF4-BP95
TCGTTCGACTCGACGAGGATCGCGCGATCGGCACCGATCGCCAGCGCCGTGCGCAGCGTTTCCTGCGCTTGCGTCACACCGACCGACACCGCGATCACCTCCGCCACGACCCCGGCCTCCTTCAATCGCACGGCCTCTTCCACCGCGATTTCGTCGAACGGATTCATCGACATCTTCACGTTCGCGATGTCGACGCCGGTGCGGTCGGACTTCACGCCGACCTTCACGTTCGCGTCGACCACGCGCTTCACTGCCACGAGCGCTTTCAACTGCGTGTCTCCTGTTTCGTTTCGACCGCCGCGGCGCGTCAGCGCGCGGTGTATCCGCCGTCGATCACCAGCTCGGCACCCGTCACGTAGCGCCCCGCCGGCGACACGAGATACAGGATGCCGGCCGCGATGTCGCGCGGGCTGCCGATTTTCGCCATCGGCACGTGCGTCTGCATGTATTCGAACGCGCGGTCCGGATCCTGGCCCATCTGGCGGAATGCGTCCTCGAGCATCGGCGTGCGGATATAGCCCGGATGCACCGAGTTCGCGCGGATGTTCTTCGCCGCATACAGCATCGCGTCGACCTTCGCCATCATCCGCACCGCCGCCTTCGACGCGTGATACGCGGGCACGTCGGGACCGCCGACGATCCCGTACATCGACGACAGGTTCACGATCGAGCCGCCGCCGGCCGCCTCGAGGTGCGGAATCGCGGCGCGCGTGCACAGGAACACGCCGTTGACGTTCACGTCCTGCACGCGCTGCCATTGCGCGAGCGTGAGTTCGTGCGTCGGCACGTTGTGCCCTTCGATGCCCGCGTTGTTCACGAGCACGTCGAGGCGCCCGAAGCGCGCGACGATCTCGTCGAACACGCGCGCCACGTCGGCCTCGCGCGTCACGTCGAGCGACCAGAACGCGGCCTGGCCGCCCTGCGCGCGGATCTCCTCGACGAGCGCTTCCGCCGGTTGCGACAGCACGTCGAGGATCGCGACGCTCGCGCCGGCCGCGGCCAGCGTGCGTGCCGTTTCCGCGCCGATGCCACGTGCGCCGCCGGTGATCGCGGCCACCTTGCCGCGCAGGTCGAACAGGTCTTCGATGAGTTTCATTGTGTCTCCGTGTAGTCAGCGAACCGGCCTCGGACGGGCCGGTCATCAGGGGCATCGGGCGTTATCGTGAGGCGGCAACGGCAGGCGCTGCCAGGAAATCGAGGCATTCGCGGTTGAAATACGCCGCGTGTTCCACCATGACCCAGTGGCCGCAACGGTTCAGCAGTACGAATCGTGCGTCGCGGCAGCGTTCGAGGAACGTCAGCGCGCCGCCGACCGGATTGAAGCGATCGTCCGTGCCCCAGAAGCCGAGCACCGGGCAGCGCAGGTCGCCGAGCGCCCCCGTCAGATTCGGCACGCTCATCGTCGACAGCACTTCGGTCGGCTGCTCGACGCACACCTTCATCCGCTCGGCGACGAGCGCGTCGGTGACGATCGCCGGATCGTGCACCAGCAGCGTGAGCAGCTCGCGCATGGTGTCGTCATTCATCTGGCGATTGGTGAACAGCTTCACCATTCGCTGGATCCCTTCCATCCGGAAATAGGTGTCGCGATCCTCGACGCCGCCCGGCGCCATCATGATCAGCCCGTCGACTTCGTCGGGATAATCGAGCGCGTATTTCAGCGCGATCGCGCCGCCCAGCGAATTGCCGAGCAGCACGGCCGGCCCGATGCCGAGCGCGGACAGCTGCGCGTGCAGCGCATCGACGAAGAAATCGAGCGTGTAGGCGACGTCGGACGGCTTCGACGACTGCCCGTAACCGGGCAGGTCGACGACGATCGCGCGATGGCCGGCAGCCGCGAATGCCGGGTAGTTGTGCTTGAAGTTGCTGAAACCGCTGGCGCCCGTGCCGCTGCCGTGGATGAACACCACCGGGCGGCCGTCGCCCGCCTCGAAGTGATGCAGGCGCAGGCCGCCCGGTACGTCGGTGAAGATGCCGGCCGGCGGCGTCGTGGGGGTCGTCATCGCGGGTTGTCTCCTTCGTCGGTCGATGGATGCCTGCCACGATGATTGCGCCGCCGGCGCCGGCCGGCATCATCCTTTCAGACTACGAAACCGCGCGCGCTTGTTCCTATCATCGGGCCACCGAAACGGAGGCAGACGATGAACGGATTCGACTACAGCGGCAGGACGGTGCTCGTGACGGGCGGCACCAAGGGCATCGGGCGGCGCATCGCCGAGCGGTTTCTCGCGGCGGGCGCGCGCGTGTTCGTGTGCGGGCGCAGCGCGCCCGACACGCCGCCCTCGGGCGGCGGCCGCACGGCCACCTTCATTGCGGCCGACCTGCGCGACATCGAGCAGGTCGACGCGATGCTCGCGACGATCCGCGACGCCACCGGCTGCCTCGACGTGCTGGTCAACAACGCGGGCGGCTCGCCGTTCGTGCTCGCGGCCGACGCGTCGCCGCGCTTCACCGAATCGATCGTGCGGCTGAACCTGATCGCGCCGCTGCAGCTCGCGCAGCGCGTGAATGCGATCATGCAGCCGCAACCGCACGGCGGCGTGATGCTGTTCATCGCGAGCGTCAGCGCATCGCGTCCCTCCCCCGGCACCGCCGCCTATGGCGCCGCGAAGGCGGGCCTCGTCAACGCGGTCACGTCGCTCGCGGTCGAATGGGCGCCGCGCGTGCGCGTGTGCGCGATCAGCCCGAGCCTCGTGCAGACGGAATCCGCAACCGAAGGCCACTACGGCGACGACGCCGCGCTCGACGCGATCCGCGCGACGATTCCCGCCGGACGGCTCGCGACGCCCGACGACGTCGCGTCGGCGTGCCTGTTCCTCGCGTCGCCCGATGCGTCGTACGCGTCGGGCGCGAACCTGCGGCTCGACGGGGGCGGCGAACGGCCGGCGTTCCTCGCGGCGGCACGAACGGAACCACGCTGACGCGCGAACGCGACCGGCGCGCCCCGATCGTTTCCAGTCCTAGGGAAGTCATCTAGTTCATTTCGACGATTCCCTGCTACCGCGATCTCCCTACTCTGCCTCTCACGACAACCACAGTCGACCGTCGTCGATACCCCAGAGGAGACACCATGCATCAACGGATTTCGCGCCGTACCGACAAGCGGGCCACCGCCACGCTGTCGACGCTGGCCGCCGCGCTGCTGACGTGCGCCGTTCCCAGCGCGCACGCAGGCAGCACGATCGAGCTTGGCGCCGACACGACGCTGGACTACACGTTCACGCTGAGTTACGGCCTCGGCATGCGCACGCGTGCGCCGAGCGGCAATCTGCTGACGCCCGCGAACATCAATGGCGACGACGGCGATCGCAACTTCGCGAAGAACAAGCTGATCGAGAATCAGGTCAGCCTGCTCGGCGAAGTGAACCTGAAGCACGACGACTGGGGTGTGTTCGTCCGCGCGAGCACGTTCTACGATCAGGCCTATCACCGTCCGAACTACAACGACGCGCCGGGCACCGTGAACCATTCGGGCCAGTACAACAACTTCACGAGCGATGCCCGCTACTGGTCGGGCGGCCACACGACGCTGCTCGCCGCCTACGCGTACAACACCTTCAAGATCGGCGCGACGAGCCTGAACGTGAAGGTCGGCGACCAGGTGGTCGCCTGGGGCGAAAGCCTGTTCTTCCCGAACATCGCGGGCGCGCAAGGCCCTGCCGACGCCACCAAGTCCTATGTCGCGGGCGCTCAGGTGAAGGACATCCTGCTGCCCGTGCCGCAGATCTCGACGCAGTGGCAGATCACGCCGAACTTCAGCCTGCTCGGCTACTACCAGTTCTCGTTCCAGCAGAACCGCCTGACCGCGCCCGGCACGTACTGGAGCTATTCGGACGTGGTCGGCCCGGGCGCGCAGTTCATCATCGGCCCGGGCGGGATGATCATTCCGCGCGGCGCAGACGAAAAGCCGAGCGCGCACAACCAGTGGGGTATCGGCGCACGCCTGCGCGTGTTCGGCGATACCGAGCTCGGCGTGTATCACCTGCATTACAACGACATGAACCCGAGCGTCGTCACGTCGTTCTATCCCGTGCTCCAGTACCGGCAGACCTATTTCAACAACATCAAGCTGACCGGCGCGAGCTTCTCGACGCAAGTCGGTCCGGTCAACGTCGCGGGCGAGGCGTCATACCGCCAGGGCGCCGCCGTGCTCGTCAACACGCCGACCGGCGCGCAGGCGACGCGCGCGAACGTCACGCAGCTCAACCTGTCCGGCATCTACTCGATCGGGCCGAGCTTCCTCGCGAATTCGCAGTCGCTGGTCGGCGAAATCACGTACGTGCACGCGGGCGGCATCTCGGCCGTCGACGGCTCGACCACCCTCACGAACTCGCGCAACGCGCTCGCCCTCGAGCTGGCCTGGACGCTCAGCTACAAGAACGTGTTCAACGGCTGGGATCTCGACGTGCCGCTCACGTACACGCACGACCTGGCGGGTACGTCGCCGCTGGCCGGCGCGCTCGGCTCGCTGACGGGCCAGGGCGACCACCGCGTGACCGCCGGCGTCACGTTCACGCGCCTGAGCAACCTGTCGCTGTCGCTCGTCTACGCGAAGTTCCTCGGTTCGCCGAATCCCGTCACGCGTCCGCTCGCCGATCGGGACTACGTGCTGGCCACGGCGACCTACCACTTCTGAGCGGCCCGGCCGCTCGTCACTCAGCAAGAAGAGGATTTGTCATGAAACGAACTCGTCTCCCCCTCCTGCGCGCGTCGGTGATGGCCGCGTGCGCACTCGTCGCGACGGCGTCGTTCCCGAAGGTCACGCCGGACGACCTGAAGGCGCTCGACGGCCCGCTCACGCCGATGGGCGCGGTGCGCGCCGCGAGCAAGGACAGCGGCGTGCCGGAGTGGTCGGGCAAGTGGCTCGGCACGCCGCCCGACGTGCAGTACAAGCGCGGCGGCCGCTACCCCGATCCGTTCGCGAGCGAGAAGCCGGTCGCGACGATCACCGCGGAGAACATGGCCCAGTACGCGGAGCACCTGACCGACGGCCAGAAGGCGATGTTCAAGCGCTACCCGGCCACGTTCAAGATCAACGTCTACCCGAGCCATCGCGACTTCCGCTACGCGGATTCCGTCTACAAGGACATCCGCACGTACGCGCCCGACTCGACGATGACGTCCGACGCGAACGGGCTGACCAACGCGCCGCCGCAAGTGCCCTACCCGATTCCGAAGACGGCCGCCGAGCTGCTGTGGAACCAGCGCTTCTCGTCGGCGATCGGCACCGAGCAGGCGACCTACGATCAGGCGGTCGTGTACTCCGACGGCAACATCGCGTGGGGCAAGGTGCGCTACGACATCTACTCGCCGCGCAACGTCGGCAAGTACGACGTGAAGAGCGACCTCAACAACCGCACGTTCTACCGCAACGCGACGGAGCTGCCGCTGTCGGACCGCGGCTCGCTGATCGTCGGCTTCACGAACTGGGACAAGGCCGGCGCCGACAACTCGTCGCGCACGTGGATGTACAACCCCGGCACGCGGCGCGTGCGCCAGGCGCCCGAATACGGCTATGACCAGCCTCAGGGCCCCGGCGGCTTCCGCACCGTCGACGACGACCGCCTGTACAACGGCCCCGGCGACCGCTACGACTGGAAGATCGTCGGCAAGCGCGAAATCTACGTGCCGTACGACAACTACAAGGCGATGGACAGCTCGGTCAAGTATGCGGACCTGCTGACCAAGGGCCACGAGAACCCGTCGTACATCCGCTACGAGTTGCATCGCGTATGGGTGCTGCAGGCCACGCTGAAGAGCGGCTATCGCCATCAGTACGCGAAGCGCGTGCTGTACATCGACGAGGATTCGTGGATGACGCTTCTCGCCGACAACTACGACGCACGCGGCCAGCTGTGGCGCACCAACGTCGCGACGACGCTGTACGCGTACGACGCGAAGACGTTCTACCCCGGCGTCGTGTTCTTCCACGACCTGATCTCCGGCGCATACATGGCCGACCGCCTGACCAACGAAGGGCCGATGCCGAAACTCGACAGCAGCCCACAGTTCAGCGAGGCGTACTTCTCGCCGGACGCGATCCGCAGTTCGGGTAACTAAGCATCCGGCGCGGCACGCCCGCGCCCCACGCGCCGGAGCCGCGCTCCGGCGCCCGACGCCGCCCGGGACGGCGGCCTTTTCCATTCGAGGGCCCTTTCATGTCTTCCCGCTTGCATACGACGCTCGGCGACGAGCTGTACGCCGCGTGGCACGCACGCGCACCGGTCGCGCCGCTGTCGAGCCGCCCGCGCCGGCTGTCCCTCGACGATGCGTACCGCATCCAGCAACGCTTCATCGAACGCCGCGTCGAGTGCGGCGAATCGGTAGTCGGCAAGAAGATCGGCGTGACGAGCCAGGCCGTGCAGGACATGCTGAACGTGCGCCAGCCCGATTTCGGCATCCTGCTGTCGGGCATGCACTACGCGGCCGGCGAGGCGATCGCCACCGAATCGCTGATCGCGCCGCGCGCCGAAGGCGAAATCGCGTTCATCCTCGCGCGCGACCTGCGCGGCCCCGGCATCGACCGCACCGACGTGATCGCCGCGACGGCCGCCGTCGCGCCCTGCTTCGAGATCGTCGATTCGCGCATCCGCGACTGGGCGATCCGTATCGAGGACACCGTCGCCGACAACGCGTCGTGCGGCGTGTACGTGCTCGGCGATGCGCGCGTCGACCCGCGCACGCTCGACCTCGCCGCGTGCGAGATGACGATCGAGAAGAACGGCGAGCGCGTCGCGCAAGGCCGCGGCGACGCGGCGCTCGGCCATCCCGCCGACGCCGTCGCGTGGCTCGCGAACACCCTCGCCGAATACGACGTGCCGCTGCTTGCCGACGAGATCGTGCTGTCCGGCTCGCTCGCGAAACTGATTCCGGTCACGGCCGGCGATGCGCTGTCGATGCACATTTCCGGCATCGGCAGTTGCGACGTCCGCTTTATCTAAAGGAACGAACCTGATGAAGAAAATCAAATGCGCACTGATCGGGCCCGGCAACATCGGCACCGACCTGCTGTACAAGCTGCGCCGCTCGACGGTGCTCGAGCCCGTATGGATGGTCGGCGTCGATCCGGCATCCGACGGCCTCGCGCGTGCCCGCGAATTCGGCCTGAAGACCACCGACCAGGGTGTCGACGGGCTGCTGCCGCACGTCGCCGGCGACGACATCCGCATCGCGTTCGACGCGACCTCCGCCTACGTGCATCGCGACAACTCCGACAAGCTCACCGCGCTCGGCGTGAAGATGATCGACCTGACGCCCGCCGCGATCGGGCCGTATTGCGTGCCGCCGGTGAACCTCGACGCGCACCTCGACAGCGCGCAGATGAACGTGAACATGGTGACCTGCGGCGGCCAGGCGACCATCCCGATGGTGTACGCGGTGTCGCGCGTGCAGCCGGTCGCGTACGGCGAGATCGTCGCAACGGTATCGTCGCGCTCGGTCGGCCCCGGCACGCGCAAGAACATCGACGAATTCACGCGCACGACGGCCGGCGCGATCGAACAGGTCGGCGGCGCACGCAAGGGCAAGGCGATCATCGTGATCAATCCGGCCGAACCGCCGTTGATCATGCGCGACACGATCCACTGCCTGACCGACGGGCCGCCCGACGTCGATGCGATCACCGCGTCGGTGCACGCGATGGTCAACGAAGTGCAGCGCTACGTGCCCGGCTACACGCTGAAGAACGGCCCGGTGTTCGACGGCAACCGCGTGTCGGTCTTCATGGAAGTCGAGGGGCTCGGCGACTACCTGCCGAAGTACGCGGGCAACCTCGACATCATGACCGCCGCCGCGGCCGCCACGGCCGAGCGTTTCGCCGAACAGATGCTGGCCGCGACGGCCGCCACCGCTTGAGTCGAGGAGTCACACGATGTCACTTGCAGGCAAGAAGATTACCGTCCACGACATGTCGTTGCGCGACGGGATGCACCCGAAACGTCATCAGATCACGCTCGACCAGATGCGCAACATCGCGCGCGGGCTCGATGCGGCCGGCGTGCCGCTGATCGAGGTCACGCACGGCGACGGGCTCGGCGGCGCATCGGTCAACTACGGTTTTCCCGCGCATACCGACGAGGCGTACCTGAGCGCCGTGATCCCGGAGCTGAAGCAGGCGAAGGTGTCGGCGCTGCTGCTGCCGGGCATCGGCACCGTCGAGCACTTGCGCATGGCGCACGAACTCGGCGTCGGCACGATCCGCGTGGCCACGCACTGCACCGAAGCGGACGTGTCGGAACAGCACATCGGCCTGGCGCGCACGCTCGGACTCGATACGGTCGGATTCCTGATGATGGCGCACATGTCGTCGCCCGAGCAGCTCGTCGTGCAGGCGAAGCTGATGGAGTCGTACGGCGCGAACTGCATCTACATCACCGATTCGGCCGGCCACATGCTGCCCGACGACGTGACCGCGCGGATCGGCCAGGTGCGCGCCGCGCTGAAGCCGGAGACGGAACTCGGCTTCCACGGCCACCACAACCTCGCGATGGGCGTCGCGAACTCGGTCGCGGCGGTCGCCGCCGGCGCGAACCGGATCGACGCGGCCGCGGCCGGCCTCGGCGCGGGCGCGGGCAATACGCCGATGGAAGTGTTCGTCGCCGTGTGCGACCGGATGGGGATCGAGACGGGCGTCGACGTGTTCGCGATTTCCGACGTGGCCGAGGATCTCGTCGTGCCGATCATGGACGCGCCGATCCGCCTCGACCGCGATGCGCTGACGCTCGGCTATGCGGGCGTCTACTCGTCGTTCCTGCTGTTCGCGAAGCGTGCGGAAGCGAAATACGGGATTCCGGCGCGCGACATCCTCGTCGAACTGGGGCGCCAGCGGCTCGTCGGCGGGCAGGAGGACATGATCGAGGATGCGGCGCTGACGATGGTTCGCGCGCGGGAGGTGGCGGCGCAACCGGCGTGATCGACGATATCGGGCCGCCATCGCCCGATACGCCGGCGAATCTGCGGAACGGAGCGCGATGCGCCCCGTTGCCGTCAGCCGTCAACCACGCACCGCGTCAGCGGTGCTTTCCGCCATGCCTGCGTCGCCGATGCGCCGCGCGCGCCTGCAGCAGCGTCGGCATCAGCTCCTCGATGTACTGCCGCGCCTGTCCGCGCGTGACGATCTCGCTGAACCGCCGATGCGCATGGTCGTGCCCGACCAGCGCCGCATGCGCCTTCTTCAGGATGTGCAGATACGCGATCAGGCTGGTGCCGTCACGCACGGGCAGCGCATCGCGCGGGTCCGTCGCCGAAGTCGTGTTCATGAGCCGATCCTCGTCGGGCAGTCGGTGCGGCAGGTCGTGGTCACAAGCGACAGCAGGTCGTTCGCGGCGCGATCGCGGTCGGTCAGCGGCGCGAGACCGAACAGGCGCCCGAGCGTCGCGACCACCGAGCTGTGATCGTACGGCGTGTGATCGACGTGCCCTGCCGCAACCCACGGCGACACGACGATCGCGGGCACCCGCACGCCATACACGTCGAAGCCGAAACCGCTCGCGTTCAGCGTCGCGGCCGCGCCGTCGTTCGGCGGCGGCGCCGCGCCCGGCCGGACCGAATCGTAGAAGCCGCCGTGCTCGTCGTAGACGATCACGAGCAGGCTGCGCTCCCACACCGGCGAATTGCGGATCGCGTCGTACACGCGCGCGGCGAGTTGGTCGCCGCCGGCAAGGCCGTCCATTGGATGTTGCGAGCTGCCGTTCTGGTAGGTGCCGTGCACGATGTCGCCGTAACCGGGCTCGATGAACGTGTAGCGCGCGGTATAGCCGGCCGCGAGATCGGCTTCGAAGTGCGCCAGATCGTCGACGTCGAAGAAGCTCACGCCCTTCAGCGAGGCCACCTGCGGCACGTGGCCGAGCGGATCGCCCGACTGGTCCTGGTAGATGCGCCAGTTGTCGTCGCCGAGTGCGGCGAAGATCGAGCCTTTCGGATAGGGGAAGCCGTCGAACGTATCCCATCCGCCCATTTCTTCGCGGGTCGGCGAATGGTCGAGGCCGGCGGACGACGCGCCGTGCAGAAAGAAGCGGTTCGGCCAGGTCGGCCCCGGCATCGACGCGTGCCAGCGGTCGCACAGCACGAACGCGTTCGCGAGCGCATACAGCGACGGCGCCTGCGTGCGCACATCCACACCCTGCATGATCGCGCCAACGCTGCCCGGTTGCGGCGGCGTGCCTTCGGAATGCGACGTCGCGTAATTCGACACGAATCCCGAATTGTCGACGCTCGGATAAGGCCGCCCTTTGACGAACGGCACGCCCGCGCCGCACAACTGTTCGAGCACGTCGGTGAATTCGTGGCACGGATCGGTCGGCATCCGGTCCGGCGCGCCGCCGCCGAACGGATAGACGGTGCCGCCGTATGCGTTGCTGTCGCCCGGCGTCGCGGCCGTGATGCCGGCGATGCCCGAGAGCGCGAACAGATGGTCGAACGAGCGGTTCTCGAGCATCAGCACGAACACGTGCCGGATGCGGTCCTGAACCGACTGAACTGCGGGAACGGAAGGAGCTGCGGGGGTTGCGTCTGCACTCATGGCGCCTCCTGGCGTCGCGCGACGAATATCCGGCTGGCACGATCGCGGCGGCACGCAAAGAAACCGAAAGGAAAGGCGCTGCAACGTGCGCGGGCCGCGAATTGCCGACGAGTGTACGGCTACGCCGGCCCGCGCGTAAAGCCGGTTACGGCGCGCGGCAAGACGCGTGCATTCAGCCGACGATCAACGTGGGAGAGAAAAGCGATGCGCGGCGAATCGGCAAGTGCGGGGAAAACGAGACGAATCGGGCGATTCGACCGGAGAGAATGCGGCCTCGGCCGCCGCGGCACTGCCCCGCCGCCGGCGACCGTCGAACGGCGCGAACCGCGCCGTCCATCCGGTGTGCCCGGCCGCATGAACGGGCCGGACGGATTTCGATCGGTGCGGCGTTGCGCTGCCCGATCGCTACTGCTTCAGCGACGCGGTTGCCCCGTGCGCGGCGGACGCGGCGAATTCGCGTCCTTGTGGCGGAAGTTGATGCGGCCCTTCGTCAGGTCGTACACCGACAGTTCCAGCGTCACACGGTCGCCCGCGAGAATGCGGATGTGGTTCTTGCGCATGCGGCCCGACGCATACGCGCCGACCACGACGCCGTTTTCCAGCGTGACACGGTATTTGCTGTCCGGCAGCACTTCGTCGACGATTCCGTCCAGTTCCAGCAGTTCTTCTTTTGCCAAACCAATTCCTCCAGACAAGGTGATGACCGCGGCCGCGGCGAACTCACCGGCGCCGTGCCCCGCAACGGGACGGCGGCCGGCGGGATGCCGGGGATCAATTCGTTCAGACGGGCGACGCGCCAGTCTTGCAATCGGAGCCCGGCGCAATGCGGCGGTCGGGCGGTCGGTGGCGGCGATGCGATCGGCACCGCGCAAAGTCGGGACCGCGCCGCGTGCGGCATGGCGACGGTCTACTCGGGTTCAAGCATGGGCCGCTGGCGATGCGGCGAGCGCGTCGCGAGGGCGTTGGATCGCACGTCGTACGGACCTGCGATGGATGAGGGAAGCACACGACCGATGCATCGTGAATTCCGCGATGCATCGGTCGTGTGCGTCGAAACGCGCAGGACGCCGGCTCGGGCCGGCCTCCGCGCGATATCCGACCGGCAGCGGCCGTCATTCGACGGCCGGTGCCGAAGCGGCTTACTGCGGCGTGATGTTCGACGCTTGCAGACCCTTCGGGCCACGCTTCACTTCGTAGCTGACCTTCTGGCCTTCGGCCAGGGTCTTGAAGCCCGTGCCGCGAATTTCCGAGAAATGGGCGAACAGATCGTCGCCGCCGTTGTCCGGGGAAATGAAACCAAAGCCCTTGGTTTCGTTGAACCACTTGACGGTACCGGTATCCACAAATACTTCCTTAATACGAATAATTGAACATGCGCCCCGTGACGGGCACAGAAAGAATCAAAAGAGGGAGAGACCAACGACTGCCGCACGCCGTGCGGCCAATGATGAGCAATCGAACTTCTTGAAGACTTCGGTCTCGGACACTACGCGGTGCAGGCCGATCCGTCAAGCTCTTTCGATGCGATGCAGGCGCGCGGCGGCGCGCGCGCCTTGCCTGGCGGGCGTCGGCGGCGATCGGGACACGAAACGATGCGCCCCTTATTTTCGCCGAGCTTCGCCGTTACTGCCCGTCACCGCGGCTCGAACACGTGATGCAGCGGCGGCGGCGCCGCACCGTCGCGGATCTTGATTTCGAACGTCTTGCGCGCGACGCTCGACGGCCGCACGTCGGCCGCGTCCAGGTAGAACTGCGAATACCAGTCGCGCATCTGGTACAGCGGGCCGTCGCCTTCGCACAGCAGCGGGTTGTCGATGCGCGTCTTGCTGTGCCAGATGTCGACGTCCTCGTAGAACGCGCGCTGCGCTTCCTTCACATATGCGTTCGCGATCTCCATGTTCTGCGCGTCGCTCAGGCCGGCCACCTTCTTCACGATCACGCCGTAGCGCAGCTCGAAGCTGTTCATGTCGATCGGCACGTGGCAGTTCAGCAGCACCGAATGGATCGGCTGCCCGCCGCTCTGCCCCGTCATCTGCGTGATGTGCACGGCCGGCCCGAAATACGTCGACAACGCGGTCAGGCTGTCGCCGCCGAGCTTCTCGCTGCGGCCGACCATCAGCTGCGTCGCCTTGTGATCCTCGAACAGGTTCGCGAAATAGTCGATCGGCGCGTGGTGCACGGTCGCGAAGTGCGCGACGTCCGAGATGTTGTCGACCAGCTCGCGGCAGTTCGCCTGGATCACCATCTTGTCGACGACCCAGTCCGACCATTCGCCGGAGAAGCACACGTCGAGGCGCGGAATCGCGACTTCCGGCGGCGGCGCATTGCCTTCCGGGTCGTTCCACACGAACAGCAGGTTGTTTTCCTCGCAGGTCGGCCACGCGCCGATGCGCGCCTTCGGCGGAATCCGCTTGCAGTACGGGATCGACGCGCACTGCCCGTCGCCGTTCCACGCCCAGCCGTGGAACGGGCAGACGAGATTGTCGCCTTCGACCGTGCCGAGGCTCAGGTCGGCGCCCATGTGCGGGCAATACGCGTCGACGACGTTGATCTTGCCGGTCGAATCGGCGAACGCGGCGAGCTTGCGGCCGAAGACGTTCAGCGTGTGCGGCTTGCCGTCCTTGTAGTCGCGGGCGAGCCCGAGGCAGTGCCAGCCGCGCGCATAGCGCTGCGCGAGCGGCTGGGCTTCGATCTTGTAAGGGCGTGCGGACATGTGGGTTGACTCCTCTTTGAGGGACGCGCGGCGGCCCGCCGCGCACCGGGGTAACGGGGGTTGCATCGCTCAGCGCACCGGATTGCCGGGTTCGAGCGTGCGCGTCGGCTTGAGCGCGGGGGCCGGCGCGGCCGGCGGCGATGCCGGCTGCGGCTCGCGCGACACGCGGCGCTCCGCCCGCTCGACGCCGAGCCATGCGGCCAGCGCGGGCAGCAGGAACACCGCGCCGAACAGGTTCACGAGGAACATGAACGCGAGCAGCACGCCCATGTCGACCTGGAACTTCAGCGCGGAGAACGCCCAGGTGCCGACGCCGATGAACATCGTGACGGCCGTGAACAGCGCCGCGGTGCCGCGCTGGCGCATCGCGTCGGCGAACGCGTCCGGCAGCGTCGCGCCGTGGCGGATGTCGTGCTGCAGGCGTTCGTACAGGTAGATCCCGTAGTCGACGCCGACCCCGACGCCGAGCGTGATCACCGGCAGCGTCGCGACCTTCAGCCCGATGCCGAGCCGCGCCATCACCGCGTTGCACAGGATCGACACCAGCGTGAGCGGCACGATGATGCACAGCACCGCGCGCCACGAGCGGAACGTGACCGCGCAGAGCAGCGCGATCGCGCCGAAGATCGACAGCAGCATCGCGATCTCCGCGTCGCCCACTGCCTCGTTGGTCGCGGCCATCACGCCGACGTTGCCGCCCGCGAGCCGGAACGCGACGTTCGGCGTCGGGTTCTCGGCCGCGAAGCGCTTGATCTCGTCGACGATGTGCGCGATGGTCGTGCCTTCGTGGTTCTGCGTGTAGATCAGCACCTGGATCGCCTTGCAGTTCGCGGTGTTCATCCCGTTGTCGGGATCGAACGCATTGGAGCCCTGCGTGAGCCCGTCGCTGGAGCGCGGCAGCGCGGCCCAGCGCGGGTTGCCTTCGTTGAACGCGGCGATGAACACCTTGCCCTGCGACGACACGCTCGTCACCGACTGCACGCCGGCCACGCCGCGCATGTTCATCTCGAACTTCTCGATCGCGCTCATCACCGGGTAATGCAGGCACGCATCGTCGAAACCGGTCGTCTCGACGATCACCGACAGCACGTCGACGCCGATGTTGTACTGGTGCGTGATGGCCGCGTTGTCGATGTTGTAGCGCGAGTTCGCGCGCAGTTCCGGCGCGCCGGTGCCGATGTCGCCGATCTCCAGCTTGCGCGACTCGAGCGTGCCGTACGCGAGCAGCGCGAGCGCCACCGCGAACACGCCGAGCGCCGGCGCCGGCCGCGCGAACACCGCGAAGCGCGACCACTTCCCGCTGCCGCCGGCCGCCGCCGTGCGCTGGGCACGCGCGAGCGTGCCGCGCTCGAGGCGCGTGTACGACAGCAGGATCGGCAGGAACACCTTGTTGGTGACGATCATCAGCAGCACGCCGAGGCACGCGGTGATGCCGAGTTCGCGCACGATGTCGATCTTGATCCGCATGATCACCATGAAGCCGAGCGCGTTGGTCAGCAGCGCGACCGTGCCCGGCACGAACAGCTTGCGGAACGCGTCGCGCGCGGCCTCGACCGACGACGCGCCGCGCACCAGCGCCTGCTTCCACGCGTTGGTCATCTGCACCGCGTGCGACACGCCGATCGAGAAGATCAGGAACGGCACGAGGATCGACATCGGGTCGATGCCGAGCCCGAGCAGCGGCAGCGCGCCGAGCAGCCAGACGACGGGCAGCAGCGCGACGACGAGCGCGAGCACGGTGGTCTTCAGCGAGCGCGTATAGGCGAACAGCAGCGCGGCCGTCACGAGGAACGCCAGCGCGAAGAACGCCATCACGCCGGCGATTCCGGCCTCGACGTCGCCGACCAGCTTCGCGAAGCCGATGATGTTGACGTCGATGCCCTGCCTTGCGTAGCGCGCGCGGATTTCCTCGAGCTGGCGCGCGACCGCGCTGTAGTCGAGCCGCTTGCCGGTGGCCGGATCGGTCTCGCGCAGTTCCGCGCGGATCAGCGCCGACTTCAGGTCGTTGCCGACCAGCCGGCCGATCTGCCCGGAGCGCGCGACGTTGCGGCGCACCTTCGCGAGATCGTCCGGGTTCGCGCTCGAGAACTGCCCGGGCACGACCACGTCGCCGCGAAAGCCGGCCTCGGTCACTTCGGTGTAGTGGACGTTCGGCGTGAACAGCGAGAACACGCGCGAGCGGTTCACGCCGGGGATGAAGAACACGTCGTCGGTCGCGTGGCGCAGCGCGTCCATGAACGTCTGGTTGTAGATGTCGCCGTCGCCCTTCCAGCGCAGGCTGACGAGGATCGTGTTCGCGCCGGGGAACGCACCGGCGTAGCGCTCGAACAGCTGCATGTACGGGTGCTGCATCGGAATCATCTTGTTGAAGCCCGGATCGAGCTTCAGGCGCGTCGCGGACAGGCCGAGCGCGAGCGTCGCCGCGATGCACAGCAGCATCAGCAGCCGGCGCTGCCGGATGATCGTGTCGGCGCAGCGCTCGACGAACGCGGCGAGGCGCGATGCGGGAACGGCTTCGGTGGGGCGTGACAGGTCGTTCATGGATTTCTCGGGTCGGAACGGACGGGACGGACGATGCGGGCGGTACGGGTCGGCGCAGCGACGCGAACGGATGCGGGCGGCGGCAAGCGCCGCCGCCGCGCATCAGGACGGCGACGCGGCGAGCGGCGCGACGCCGGCCTCGCCGCCGAGCAGCAGCGCGCCGCGGCCCATGTCGAGCACGGCCGCGAGGCTCTGCACGCCGCCGAGCTTGCGCACGTCGAAGGTCAGGCCGCCGTCGCGCGACGCGACGATCGCGCCGCCCTGGCCGACCAGCACGAGCTCGCCGTCGGCAAGCTGGGTCGCGCCGAAGTACGACACCGGCACGTGGCTGTCGACGTGCGTCCAGGTCATGCCGCGATCACTGCTGCGCAGCACGTTGCCGCGCATGCCGTACGCGATCCAGTCGCCGTTCGCGAGCATCAGCGCGCCGAACAGCGAGCCTGCGTACGGCGACGGGCGCTTGTCCCACGTCGCGCCGTTGTCGGTCGAGCGCAGCAGCGTGCCGCTCTCGCCCGCGATCAACAGGTTGCCGTGGCCGTCGCCGACGATCGCGTTCAGGTGGCGGTCGCCCGCCGGCGTCTTTAGCGGCTGCCACGTGAGCCCGGCGTCGTCCGAGCGCAGCAACTGGCCGAAACTGCCGGCCGCGAACAGCGCGCCGTTCGCGCTGCCCCAGACGGACAGCAGCGGATCGGAATGCGCGTTGTCGCTGTGGACCGCGCGCCAGTGCACGCCCGCATCGTCGCTGCGCACGATCCGGCCGTCGTGGCCGACCGCGATGCCGAGCGTCGGCGTGACGAAGCTCACCTGCGTGAGCGTCGAGCCCTGGTCGGGCGTGACCGATGCCGGCCGCCAGCGGCGGCCCGCATCGTCGCTGAGCAGAATCACGCCGCGTTCGCCGACCGCGACGATGCGCGTGCCGGCGCGGGCGAGCCCGTTGATCTGCAGGCGATCCGCATGGATCGCGGTGACCGGGAACGCCGGCAGCGGGCGCGGCGAGAACGCGAAAAGCGCGGCGCCGAGCACGAGCGCCGACATCGCGAGTCCTGGCAAGGTACGTTTCATCGGTTGTCTCCTGTCCTGGCAAGCGGCCCGGGCCCGCGCCGACGCGCTCGCCCTGCCGCTGCAAGTCTCCGGGCCGTCGGTCGTTGCCGCGGCCTCGCATGGTTCCGAATGGATGGCGGCCGAACCGCGTTGTCGGTGCGGCCGCCGGTGCGGCTGCGTCGAACGCGGTTACATGTCGTTACGCGCCGACTTCGAACAGCGCGGCGGCACCCATCCCGCCGCCGATGCACATCGTCACGACCGCATGCCGCACGCCGCGGCGCGCGCCTTCGAGCAGCGCATGCATCGTCATCCGCGTGCCCGACATCCCGAACGGGTGGCCCAGCGCGATCGCGCCGCCGTCGACGTTCAGCCGCTCGTCGGGGATGCCGAGCGTGTCGCGGCAATACAGCGCCTGGCACGCGAACGCCTCGTTCAGCTCCCACAGCCCGATGTCGCGCACGGTCATTCCGAAGCGCGCCAGCAGCTTCGGAATCGCGAACACCGGGCCGATGCCCATCTCGTCCGGCTCGCAGCCGGCCACGGCCAGCCCGCGGAACGTGCCGAGCGGCGCGAGCCCGCGACGCGCGGCCTCGTCGCGCGACATCACGACCACCGCCGCCGCGCCGTCCGACAGCTGCGACGCGTTGCCGGCCGTCACGAACTCGCCCTGCTCGACGACCTTGCCGCCGCTCCACGACGGCTTGAGCCCCGCGAGCCGCTCGGCCGTCGTATCGGCGCGCACGCCTTCGTCGCGCGCCGCACGCACGGCCTCGTGACCGGTCGGGTTGCCTTCCTTGTCGAACAGCGCGCGCGTCACGTCGAGCGGCGCGATTTCCGCGTCGAAGCGGCCGGCCGCCTGCGCGTCGGCCGTGCGCCGGTGGCTCTGCAACGCGAATTCGTCCTGCGCCGCCCGCGAGATCCCGTAGCGGCGCGACACGATCTCGGCGGTTTCCATCATCGCCATGTACGCGGCCGGCTGGTGGTCGAGCACGGCCTGCGAACGCGCGCGGTAGCCGTTCTTGTGCTTGTTCTGCGTGAGCGAGATCGATTCGACGCCGCCCGCGACGACGATCCGCGCGTCGCCCGCGCCGATGCTGCGCGCGGCGCTCGCGATCGACATCAGGCCCGACGAACACATGCGGTCGATCGACATGCCGGGCACCGACGCCGGCAGCCCCGCCGCCGCGGCCGACAGGCGGCCGATGTTGTAGCCCTGCGTGCCCTGCTGCGCGGCACAGCCGATCAGCACGTCGTCGACGTCGGCCGGCGCGACGCCCGCGCGTTCGAGCGCGGTGCGCACGACATGGCCGCCCAGCGCGGGCGCCTCGGTGTCGTTGAACATGCCGCGAAACGCCTTGCCGATCGGCGTGCGTGCGACGGAAACGATGACTGCGTCTTCCATGAGCTGGCTCTCTGAATCTAGAAGTAGTAACGGCTGATCGTGTCGGCCACGCAGCCGGGTTTCGCGTCGCCTTCGATCTCGACGGTCACGCGAATCCATGCCTGCACGCCGCCGTCGAGCGGCTCGACGCGCAGCAGCTCGCCGACGCCGCGCACGCGCGCGCCGACCTTCACCGGCGCCGGGAAACGAATCCCGTCGCAGCCGTAGTTGACGCCGAGCCGCGCACCGTCGATGCGCACGATCTGCGGCAGGAAATGATTGACGAGCGACAGCGTCAGGTAGCCGTGCGCGATGCACGCGCCGAACGGGCCGTCCTTCGCGCGCACCGGGTCGACGTGCACCCACTGGTGGTCGCCCGTCGCGTCGGCGAAGCCGTCGATGCGGATCTGGTCGATCGCGAGCCACGCGCTCGCGCCGAGCGTGTCGCCGACGGCCGCCGCGAGCTCAGCGGGATGCGCGAACACGCGGGGCGTCGCGCGCACGGGGTCGAGGGTCGTCTCCATCATGCGTGCTGGCTGCTGACCGACAGCACTTCGCCCGTCATGTACGACGCGTAATCGCTTGCAAGGAACACCATCACGTTCGCGACCTCCCAGACTTCGGCGGCGCGCCCGAAGGCTTCGCGCGACGCCAGTTGATTCAGCAAGTCGGCCGGGGCCGACTTCTTCAGAAAATCGTGCATCGCGATGCTCGGCGCGACCGCGTTGATGCGCACGCCGTAAGGCGACGCCTCGAGCGCCGCGCAGCGCGTGAGCGCCATCACGCCCGCCTTCGCCGCCGCGTAGTGCGCCTGTTCCGCCTGCGCACGCCAGCCGAGCACCGATGCGTTGTTGACGATCGCGCCGCGGCCGTGGGCCTGCATGTGCGGCAGCATCGCGCGCGTCATCCGGAACGTCCCGGTGAGGCTAATGTCGATCACCCGCGACCATTCGGCATCGTCCATTTCGACGATGCGTTTGGCGCCGCCGAGCCCGGCGTTGTTGATCAGCACGTCGACGCCGTCGAGCCTGTCCTGCGCATCGGCCACGAGCGCCTGCACGTCGTCCTCGACCGCGACGTTGCACAGGCGGCCGTAGATCTGCTGCAGCCCCGTTTCGGCGCGCAGCGTCTCCACGGCCTGTTCGAGGCGCTTCTCGTGGATGTCGGAGATGAACAGCGCGCGACAGCCTTCCTCCGCGCAGCGGCGCGCGGCCGCGAAGCCGATGCCGGCGCCGGCGGCGGCCGTGATCAGCACCGATTTGCCGGCGAGCAGCTGGTGGCCCGGCACGTAGGCCGGCGCTTTCTGGATCTGGGGTTCGGTCATGCTGTGCCTCGTGGTTCCCTGGGCATGCCGAGCCCGCGCTCGGCCATGATGTTGAGCTGGATTTCGTTGGTGCCGGCGTAGATCGTGTCCGCACGGGAGAACAGGAATACGCGCTGCAGATGGGTGAGCTTCTCGTCGGCCGGATCGATCACGTTCGCGCGGGGCCCGAGCGCGTCCATCGCGAGCTGGCCGAGGTCGCGGTGCCAGTTCGACCAGAAATACTTGTAGATCAGCGCCTCGGGGCGCAGCGGCGCGGTGGCGCCGTTCGCGTCGTCCGCGCCCGACAGCATCCGCAGCGCGTTGTAGCGCATCACGCGCAGCCCGGCCCACGCGCGGCCGATCCGCTGGCGCAGCACCGGGTCGCGATCGGCGCCCGACTCGCGCGCGGCGTCGATCACCCATTCGAGCTCGCGGACGAACTGCATCTGCTGGCCGAGCGTCGACATCCCGCGCTCGAAGCCGAGCAGCGTCATCGCGATGCGCCAGCCGTCGCCCGGCGCGCCGACCAGGTCGCGTGCTGCCGCGCGCGCGCCGTCGAAGAACACTTCGTTGAATTCGGCGCCGCCGTTGAGCTGCCTGATCGGGCGGATTTCGATGCCCGGCTGGTCGAGCGGCAGCAGCAGGAACGACAGCCCCTTGTTGCCCTTCGATGCCGGATCGGTACGCGCGAGCACGAAGATCCAGTCGGAATCGTGCGCGAGCGACGTCCACACCTTCTGGCCGAACACGCGCCAGCTGCCGTCGGCGTCCTGCTCGGCACGCGTGCGCACATTCGCGAGATCGGAGCCCGCGCCCGGTTCCGAGTAGCCCTGGCACCAGAACTGCGTGCCGGCGAGAATCCCGGGCAGGAAGCGCGCGCGCTGGTCGTCGGTGCCGCACGCGACGAGCGTCGGCCCGAGCAGCCCTTCGCCGATATGGCCCATCCGGCCCGGGCCGCCGGCACGCGCATATTCCTCGTGGAAGATCACCTGCTCGGCGACCGTGAAGCCGCGGCCGCCCGCGTCGGTCGGCCAGCCGAGGCCGGTCCAGCCGCCGTGCGCCAGTTCCCGTTCCCACGCCTTGCGCAGTTCCGGAAACGCTTCCTCGTCGCCGGGGCCACCGCGGTATTTCAGGCACGCGAATTCGCCGGTCAGGTGCGACTGCACCCAGTCGGCGACTTCGTGCCGCAATTGCTGTTCGCGCGTTTCGCTGTTCATTGGAGTGCTCCGGTGCGCGCGGCGGACGGACGCGTGGCGATCGACGCCTGCGGCGACGCCAGTGCCGCCTCGCGCCGCGACGTGTCGCCGTCGATCGCATGGCGGGCGATCCATTCGAGCAGTTGCGGCGTGCTGCCGAACTGCGCGAGCGATGCCTGCGCGCGCTTGAAGTAGAGATGCGGGTCGTATTCCCACGTGAAGCCAACGCCGCCGTGCAGCTGGATCGCTTCCTGCGCGCAGAACGCATATGCGTCGTTCGCGGCGGCCTTCGCGGCCGCGACGTCGGCGCGCAACGCCGCGCCCGGCGCCGCCCCGCCCGCTTCCGCATCCCATGCGTGCGCCGCGCCGAGCACCGCCGAGCGTGCGGATTCGATCAGCACCATCATCTGCGCGCAGCGATGCTTGACGGCCTGGAACGACGCGATCGCGCGGCCGAACTGCACGCGCTGGCCCGTGTAGTCGAGCGTCAGGTCGAGGCAGTGCTGTGCGCCGCCGAGCTGTTCGGCGGCCAGCGCGAGCGCCGCGAACCATGCGGCACGCTCGAGCACCTGCGCGGCGACGGTGCCGCCGGCGAACAGCGCGTCGCGGTTCACGCGGATGTCGTCGAGGACGATGCGCGCGATCGGCCGCGTCGCGTCGAGCGTGTCGAGCGGCGCGATGCTCAGGCCGGGCGCAGTCGCGACGTCGATCGCGAACAAGCCGATCGACTGCCCCTCGTTCGCGATGCGCGCGGGGATGAGCAGCAGATCGGCGCGCGCGCCGTCGATCACCTGTTCGATCGTGCCGGACAACGCATAGCCGCCCGCTGCTTCTTCCGCGACGACCGGCAACTGCCCGGCACCGGCCGGAAACTCGAACGGCAAGGCCAGCGTCGCGCTGCACGCACCTTCGGCGATCTTCGCGAGCCAGCCCGTCGCGAGCGGCACGTCGGAGCAGCCCGCCAGCGCGGTCGCGGCCAGGCACGCGGTCGAGAAATACGGCACGCACGCGACGCGCCGGCCGAGCTGCTCCATCAACAACGTCTGCTCGACCGCGCCGAGCCCCATCCCGCCTGCCGCCTCCGGCAGCGACAGCGCGTTCCAGCCGAGCTCGCCCGCGAGCGCGGACCACAGTGTGTCGTCGCGGCCGGCCGATTGCTCGAGCGCGCGTCGCACGTCGGCGGACGCGCTGCGTTCGGCGAGCACGTCGGCCGCCGCGTCGCGGATCATCGCCTGTTCGTCGGTGAGCGCCAGATCCATGCGTCAGCTCCCGTACACGCGCTGCGCGGGACGCGCGTCGGCGATCAGCCGCGCGACCGCCGGGCCGACCTCGGCCGGCGCCCAGCGCGCGCCGCGGTCGACGCTCGGGCCGGTGCGCCAGCCTTCGGCGACCGCGATCATCCCGCCCGCGACCTCGAACACCTGGCCCGTCACGTCGGCCGACAGCGCGCTGCCGAGCCACACGACGAGCGGCGCGACGTTGGCCGGATCGAAATAGTCGAAGCCGCCGTCCTCGGGCTTCTTCATCATGTCGGCGAATACGCCTTCGGTCATCGACGTGCGCGCGGCCGGCGCGAGCGCGTTCACGCGCACGCCGTAGCGCTGCAGCTCGGCCGCCTGCATCAGCGTGAGCGCCGCGATGCCGGCCTTCGCCGCACCATAGTTCGACTGGCCGATCGACCCTTGCAGCCCGGCGCCGGAACTCGTGTTGACGATCCGCGCGTCGACCGCGTGGCCGGCCTTCGCGGCGTCGCGCCACACGCGCGCCAGCACGCTCGACAGGCAGAAGTGGCCGCGCAGATGCACGCGCATCACGTCGTCCCAGTCGGTTTCGGTCATGCTGGTGAACATCTTGTCGCGGCAGATTCCGGCGTTGTTGACCAGCACGTGGACGTCGCCGAACGCTTCGCGCGCGGCATCGACGATCCGCTGCGCGGTGTCGATCCGGGTGATGTCGTCGGCATTCGCGAGCGCGCGGCCGCCGCGTCGTGCGATCTCGTCGCACACGGCCTGCGCGGCCTCGCGACGGATGTCGTTGACGACGACCGCCGCGCCTTCGGCCGCGAACGCCAGCGCGTATTCGCGCCCGAGGCCGCCGCCCGCGCCGGTGATGATGGCGGTGCGTCCGTTACAGATTCCCATGCTTGTGCCTCCTGGATCGAGGGATCGTGAAAGTGCCGCGCTCACAGGCGCTCGATGATCGTGACGTTCGCGAGGCCGCCGCCTTCGCACATCGTCTGCAATCCGTAACGACCGCCGGTGCGTTCCAGTTCGTGCAGCAGCGTCGTCATCAGCCGCGCGCCGGTCGCGCCGAGCGGGTGGCCGAGCGCGATGCCGCCGCCGTTCGGATTCGTCTTCTCGTGCGGGAAGCGCGTGTCGGCAAGCCACGCCTGCGCGACCGACGCGAACGCCTCGTTCATCTCGACGACATCGATCCGCGACCAATCGAGCCCGCTCTTCTTCAATGCGGCCCGGGTTGCCGGGATCGGCGCGGTGAGCATCCACAGCGGATCGTCGCCGAGCACGCTCAGGTGGTGAATGCGTGCGCGCGGCGTGAGCCCGTAGCGCTTCAGCGCATCCTCCGACACGATCAGCAACGCGGCGGCCGCATCGCAGGTCTGGCTCGCGACGGCGGCCGTCAGCGAGCCGCCCGGCATCAGCGGTTCGAGCGTCGCCATCTTTTCGAGCGACGTGTCGGGGCGCGGCGTCTCGTCGTGCAGCACGCCTTCGAGCGGCACGATTTCCCGCTTGAAATGGCCGGCCTCGATCGCCGCCACGGCGCGCCGGTGGCTTTCCAGCGCGTAGCGCTCCATCGCATCGCGCGACAGGTTCCAGTGATCGGCGATCCGCTGCGCGGCGACGAACTGCGACACCGGCGCGTCGCCGAAGCGCGCGCGCCAGCCGGCGCTGCCCGAGAACGGGTCGTCGAAGCCGAGCGGCGCCGCGCTCGTCATCGCGGACGAGATCGGGATCTGCGTCATCGTCTGCACGCCGCCCGCGACCACCACGTCCTGCACGCCGCTCATCACGGCCTGCGCGGCGAAGTGAACGGCCTGCTGCGACGAGCCGCACTGGCGGTCGACCGTCACGCCCGGCACCTGGAGCGGCAGCCCGGCCGCGAGCCAGCAGGTGCGCGCGATGTTGCCGGCAAGCGGGCCGATCGTGTCGACGCAGCCGAATACCACGTCGTCGTATTCGTCGGCCGGGATCGCGTTGCGCTCGACGAGCGTTTTCAGCACGAAGCCGCCGAGGTCCGCCGCATGCACGTGCGCGAGCCCGCCCTTGCGGCGGCCGGTCGGCGTGCGCAGCGCGTCGACGATATAGGCTTGTTTCATCGGTGGGTTTCCTCGAAGTCGAAGGTCTGCGCGGGGCCGATCGGCAATGCGTCGCCGAGGATCGCGTCGGCCACGCGGGCCTTGTGGAATGCGTTGTCGCCCCAGCTGCCGGAGAGCGCCCAGATCCGCTTCATGAAGATCTGCAGGTCGAGCTCCCACGTGTAGCCGATCGCGCCGTGCACCTGCATCGTGTGGCGCGCGGCCAGTTGCGCGGCGGCGGTCGCCGCGAGCTTCGCGTGCGACACCAGCACCGCGCGCTGCGGGTGATCGTCGGCGATCGCCCGGGCCGCGCGCGCCACCACCGGCCGCGCGAACTCGTAGCGAATCGCGACGTCGGCGAGCAGATGCTTGAGCGCCTGGTATGAGCCGATCGCCTTGCCGAACTGCTTGCGCTGCGCGCTGTAGTCGATCGCGACGTCGAGCACGCGCTGCGTGAGCCCGAGCAGTTGCGCCGCGACCGCGAACGCGCCGTGGTCGAGCGCGCGATCGAGCAGCGGCGCGGCTTCGTCGGCGCGCGCGATGCGCGTGGCCGCCGACGGCTCCCAGTCGAGCGTGAACAGGCGCCGCGACGGGTCGACGCTGTCGACCGCGCGCCACGCGCACTGCGCGGGATTCACGCGGTGCAGCTCGCCGCGGTGCTCGCACAGCAGCGCTTGCGCGACGTGCACGTCGGCCGCATACGGGTTCACCGGATGCACGAGCGCGACGCGCGCGCGCCCTTCGGCGATGTCGCGCAGCAGCGCGTCGCGCCAGTCGGCGGCGGGCAGCCGCGCGAGCACGCCGGCCGACACGAGCGCGGTGTCGAGCAACGGCTCGGGGCTGCCGAAGTAGCCGTAGGTCTGCGCGAGCAGCGCCCATTCCACTTCGGTCAGGCCGAGACCGCCGTGCGCCTCGGGCACCGACACGGCGGTCAGCCCCTGCGACGCGAACAGCGACCACAGCGCGTCGGAGCGGCCCGTCGGCGTGGCCCACAGCTCGCGGATCAGCTCCGGGGTCATCTCGGTCATCAGCAGGCGCTTCACGCTGTCCGCGAGCGCCTCCTGGTCTTCATCGAATACGAAATCCATACGATGTCCGTTCAGTGAGGTTGGCGCCAGCGCGCTTACGCGCGCGGCATGCCGAGCATCCGTTCGGCGACGATGTTGCGCTGGATCTCGTTGGTGCCCGCGTAGATCGGGCCGGCCTGCGCGAACAGGAAGCCGTCGAGCCAGTGGCCGAGCGTCGCGTGCTGCGCGGCCGTCTGCGGGACGACCTCGCCGTGCGCGCCGAGAATGTCGAGCGCGGTCTGGTGCATCCGCAGGTCGAGCTCCGACCAGAACACCTTGTTGGTGCTCGACTCCGCGCCGATATGGCCGCCCTTCAGCAGCCGGCTCGCGGTCGCGTAGGTCGACAGCGCGTACGCCTGCGCATCCATCCACGCGGCGACCACGCGTTCGCGCAGCGTCGGGTCGCGATCCGCGCTGTCGCGGTGCGCGAGATACAGGTCGCGCAGCGCCTGCGCGGTGCGCTGGAAACGGGCGGGCGAACGCAGCATCAACCCGCGCTCGAAGCCGGCCGTCGCCATCGCGACCTGCCAGCCCGCGCCTTCGGCCGCGAGGCGGTTCTCGACCGGCACGCGCACGTCGTCGAAGAAGATTTCCGCGAAGCCCGTCTGCCCGTTCAGCTGGCGAATCGGGCGCACGGTGATGCCCGGCGTCGACAGCGGCACCATCAGGAACGTGAGCCCGTGGTGACGCGACGATTCGGGATCGCTGCGGAACAGCCCGAACAGCCAGTCGGCCCACACCGCGCGGGTCGACCAGATCTTCTGGCCGTTGAGCACGTATTCGTCGCCGATGCGGATCGCCGTCGTGCGGATCGCGGCCATGTCCGAGCCCGCGTTCGGCTCCGACCAGCCCTGCGCCCACACGTGCTCGCCTGCGGCCATCGCCGGCAGAAAGCGCGCCTTCTGCTCCGCCGTGCCGAAATCCATCAGCGTCGGGCCGAGCAGGAAGATGCCGTTCTGGTTCACGCGCATCGGCGCGTCGGCGCGCCAGTACTCTTCCTCGAAGATCAGCCACTCGATCAGGTCGCAACCGCGCCCGCCCAGCTCGCGCGGCCACGTGACCATGCTCCAGCGGCCCGAATGCAGCGTGCGCTCCCATTCGCGGTGCGCGATGAAGCCTTCCTCGGTGTCGAAACTCGGCAGCCGCTCGCGCGGCACGTGCGCGGCAAGCCATTCGCGGATTTCCGCGCGGAACGCCTGCTGTTGCGGCGTATAGGTCAGGTTCATGCGCGTGCCTCCTCGACGCTGGTCCGTGCGTCGAAATGCGCGTCGCGCTTCTCGACGAACGCGGCACGCGCCTCCGTCGAGTCGTTGGTCATGTACGCCTGCAGCGTGAAGCCCTGCTCCCAGCGGTACTTGTCCTCGAGATCGCCGTCCTCGACGCCGTTCAGCGCCTCCTTCGCGAGCCGCACCATCGCCGGGCTCTTTTCCGCGATCTTGCGGGCGATCGCGAGCGCCGCGTCGCGCAGCGCATCGCGCGCGACGACCTGCTCGACCGCACCGAGCCGGTACGCCTCGGCCGCGTCGATCATCTCGCCCGTGAAGTACATCGCGCGGACCTTCTGCACACCGAACAGTCGTTGCAGATGCGCGCCGCCGCCCATTGCGCCACGGTCGATCTCCGGCACGCCGAAGCGCGCGCAGTCGGCCGCGACGACGATATCCGCCGCGCCGCAGATGCCGATCCCGCCGCCGAGCACGAAGCCGTGCACGGCCGCGATCACCGGCTTCGGGTTGCGGTGCACCGCGCGGAACGTCTCGTAGTTGCCGGCGTTGACCGACACGATCCGTTCCGGATGCGCGGCCAGCTCCTTGATGTCGACGCCCGCGCAGAAGCCGCGGCCTTCGCCGCGCACGACGATCACGCGCACGTCGTCGTCCTCGCCGAGCGCATCGAGCGCCCGCGCGAGCGCGTGCCAGCCCTGCGCATCGAGTGCGTTCACGGGCGGATGGGCGATCACCAGTTCGGCGATGCCGTCGGCGCGCTCGATCCGGAACGGCATCGCGCCGCCCGGTTGTTTGGATGTAGTCATCTCCACTGCCTCCCTGTGATGTCTTTCAAGCCGCGTGGGCCGCCGCCACGCCGCGCAACGCGGCCAGCGCGTCGAGCCGCTCGCCGGCCTCCGCGACGATCCGCGCGATCAGCGCGTCGCACGATTCGATCGCGCCGATCATCGCGGCCGCCTGGCCGCTCGGCAGCACGCCCTCGTCCGGCCGCCCCTCGACGATCGCGCGCTGAATCAGGAACGGTGCGTTCGCGGCCATCAGCGTCTGGCTCGCCGTGTAGTCGTGCGAGCGCAGCGCCTTGATCGCGAGGCCCAGCATGTCGGTCGTGCGCAATCCGTTCTGACGGCGCCACGCTTCGGCCGTCTTCAGCGCGAACAGCGTGCGGCGCAGCGGGCCGAAGCGTTCGAGCTTCAGCAGATACGGGTTGTCGATCATGCGTTGCGGCAATCCGTCGAGCGCGTCCGACACGCGGATCCGCGCCGGATCGCCCACCGCCACGTAGCGCTCGAGCGTCGCGCGCGGCACCGGCGATTCGGCGCTCATCAGGAAGCGCGTGCCCATCGCGATGCCGGCCGCGCCGTATGCGAGCGCGGCAGCCAGCCCGCGCCCGTCGAAGAACCCGCCGGCCGCGACGACCGGCACCCGCACCGCGTCGAGCACCTTCGGCAACAGCAGCGTGGTCGGCACCGAGCCCGTGTGGCCGCCGCCTTCCGCGCCCTGCACCGTCACGATGTCCGCGCCGAGCTCGACCGCCTTCGCCGCGTGCTTCGGCGCGCCGACGGTCGGCATGCAGACGATGCCGGCGTCCTTGAAGCGGCGGATCGTCTTCGCGTCCGGCCCGCGCCCGTAGCTGACCGCGCGCAGCCGATGCTCGATCGCGAGATCGACCACCTGCGCGGCGTTCTTCTGAAACATGTGGAAGTTGATGCCGAACGGCTTGTCGGTCAGCGCCTTCACCTTCAGGATCTCGGCCTCGACCTGCTCCGGTTCGAGCGTCGCGCCGGCCAGGAAGCCGAAGCCGCCGGCGTTGGCGGTGGCCGCGACGAGCCGCGCGTCGGCTACCCAGCCCATCGCGGTCTGCACGATCGGGTAACGGCAGCCGAGCAGGTCGCACAACGGGGTATGCAGCGTCGTGCTCATGCGGCGGCTCCGTTGACGGCGGCCGCTGCCGCATCGGTCCGCCCTTCGCCTTCCGCCTGCTCCGGCCTGCGCTGCGAGCTGGCCATCTTGCGCGCGTCATAGCCGCCGAGGCGGTCGCCGCTGACGAGCTCGTTGTGCGCATGCGCGAAGTGATGCCATGCGAAGGCCGCGTCCATCGCCGCGCGCTTGCCCTGCAGTTCCTCGACGTGGTTCAGCGCCTGCTTGGTCAGCGCGAGGCCGAGCCGCGGCATCGTTGCGATCTTTGCGGCGATCGCGTAGGTCGCGTCGCGCAGCCGCTCGCGCGGCACGACGCGGTTGACCATGCCCATCTGATACGCGCGCTCGGCCGGCATCCGCTCGCCGAGGAACAGGAACTCCTTCGCGATGCGTGGGTTCAGCTCGTACGCATGCGCGAAATACTCGACGCCCGGAATGCCCATCCGCACGACCGGATCCGCGAAGAACGCGTCCTCCGACGCGACGATCAGGTCGCATACCCACGCGAGCATCAGCCCGCCCGCGATGCATGCGCCGTGCACCATCGCGATGGTCGGCTTCGGCAGGTCGCGCCAGCGTCGGCACATCCCGAGGTACACCTCCTGTTCGCGCGCATAGAGGAATTCGCCGCCCTCCTTGTCGACGTGGTCGTACCACAGCGACGCGCGATCGAACGACTCATGAATGTCGCGGCCCGGCGTGCCGATGTCGTGGCCCGCCGAGAAATGCTTGCCGGCGCCCGCGAGCACGATCGCCTTCACCGCGTCGTCGTGCGACGCGCGCCGGAACGCCGCGTCGAGCGCATACGTCATCTTCGAGTTCTGCGCGTTGTGATACTCGGGACGGTTCATCGTGATCGTCGCGATGCCGTCCTCGACCGCGTAGTCGACGACACCGTCGCCGAACGTCATCTGGGTCGCTTCCATGTCGGACCTCATCCGCGGCGCGGCGCCGGATTGTTGCGCACGATCGTCGCGCGCAGATTGTGAGGGTCGAGCGCACGCACGATGCGCAGGTCTTCCGCGCTCGGCGCGGCCGTCGTGCCGAGTTCCGGTGCGGCAACCAGCGGGAAGCCGGTCGCATCCTGCACCTCGTCGAAGCTCACGCCCGGATGCAGCGAACGCACGCGAATCGCGTGATCCGGGCCGCCGAAATCCATCACGCACAGGTCGGTGACGATGCTGCGCAGGTCGACGAAGGTCTTCATGCCGGGCAGCCGGCGCGCCGGGTTGTAGCCGACCGTGCAGACCATGTCGACTTCGCCTTCGACGAACGTGCGCTTGCCGTGGCCGCTGACGAAAAACGAGTTCGCGTGATTCGTCGAGTTGCCGGGGAAACCACGCGCACCGAGCAGCTGCGTCTTCGGACGCGCGTAGTCGTCGCCGAGCCACGAGATGTTCGCCTGGCCGAAGCGGTCGATCTGCGTCGGCATCACCAGCGCGTGGCGGCGGCCGTGCCACAGGCAGTCGAACACGCGTTCGTAGGTCATCCAGCCGCTCGCCTTCACGCGATAGCCGTCGGGACGGGGGCCGAGCGGGACCGGCTCCTCGACGAGATACGCCTCGCCGTCGGTCAGCATCAGCCCGTTGTTGTAGGCGAGCCGTGCGAGGCCGGCCGCGAGCCGCGGGCCCGTGCCGATGCCGGTCGCCAGCACTTCGCCGTCGTCGCGCCAGAGTCGCGCGGACGCGACGATCATCAGTTCCGCGAGGGAATGGTCGAGAGATTCGCTCACAGGCGCTCCTTTACAGAATCGGCAACGGCAGCGTCGTCACATGCGGCAGGCCGCCGACGCCTTCGAGATACTGGCGTTCGTCCTGGCCGACCACGTCGCGCAGGTACGCCGCCGTCTTCGCATCGTCTTCCGCGCTTGCGCAGTACGCGCGCAGGTGCGGCAGGTCCCAGCCGTAGGCCGGCCCGCACGACGTCGGGTGCGCGCCGCCCGGCGCAGGCACGACGCCGGTGACGAGCGAACGCTCGAACGGGTTGCGTTTCGCGGCATCGAGGTCTTCGGTCGCGAGCGACGCGTCGACCGTTTCCGCCGACACGTAGCAGCACCGCGCGGCGCGCGCCATCCACGCGTCGAAAAACGGATCGGGGCCGTCGATGCGCGTGTTGCCCATCCGGTCGGCCGCGTTCACGTGCAGCAGCGCGACGTCGAGCTCGAGCGCCGGCATCGCGAGCAGCGTCTCGCCGTCGTCGTACGGCGACGTGACCGTGCGCAGCTCCGGCGCGTGATCGAGCAGCGCGGTGCCGAGCCCGGCGCGCGTCGGCAGGAACGGCAGGCGCGCGGCGGCCGCGCGCAGGCCGAGTTGCAGCATCCCTTCGTCGAGTTCGAGCACGTCGACACGGCCCTGTTCGCGGGCGCGGCGGAAATGCGGTTCGAGCGGGATCGCGTCCAGCGACACGAAGCCGAACACCACCTTGCGCACCTTGCCCGCCGCGCACAGCAGGCCGACGTCGGCGCCGCCGTAGGCGACGACCGTCAGGTCCTTCAGGTTCGAGCGCGCGATCTCGCGCACCAACGCCATCGGCTTGCGCCGCGGCCCCCATCCGCCGATGCCGATCGTCATGCCGTCGGCGAGTTGCGCGACCACGTCGCGCGCGGACATCGTCTTGTCGAGAGGTTTCATCGTCATCGTGCTGGCTTACCGGTATCCGATGCTGAAATCGTGGCCCCACTGGCTCACCTTGGTGGCCTCGAACACCGCATGCTTCGACCAGTCGACCGTGAGGCCGCCGAAGCCGTATTCGAGATCGAAGCTGCCGGGGGTCTTCATGTAGAACGAGATCATCTGGTCGTTGCAGTGCCGGCCGAGCGTCGCCGACATCTTCACGTCGTGCGCGGCGACCCGATCGAGCGCGCGGCCGACCTCGTCCATCGAGTCGACTTCGGCCATCACGTGCACGCAACCCGACGGCACGGCCATCTCGAACAGCGCGAGGCTGTGATGGCGCGCGTTGCGGCAGTGCATGAAGTGAATGCGCTTCTCGGGTTCGGCGGGGTCCGGCGTGAACTTCACGCGGTAGATGTCGGACAGTTCGAAGCCGAGCACGCCGCGCACGAATGCGTCGGTCGCGTCGAACTGCGGCGCGGGCAGCACCGCGTGGCCGAGCCCCATGTCGCCGGTGACGAAGCGCGCGACGCCGAGCGGCGACACGAAGCGGCGGAAGTCGCAGCGCGCGCCCCAGTACAGCTCGTGACGATTGCCGGACGGGTCGGTGCACCACGCCATGGCCTGCACGCGGCGCAGCGCGGCTTCGTCGCGCGTGGCGCGCACGGCTTCGACGCCCGCGCGTTGCAACGCCGCGAGCGCGGCGTCGAACGCGGCGCCGTCGGGCAGTTCCCAGCCCGACGCGAAATAGCGGTCGGTCGCGCCGGGGACGATCACGTAGCGGAAATCGCGCTCGTCCATCTTCAGGTACAGCGCGCCGTCGGGTGCGTCGAGCGCCTGCATGCCCAGCACGTCTTCCGCGTAGCGGCGCCACGCATCGACGCGGGTCGCCTCGACGACGACGTAGCCGAGCGCACGGACATCGATCATGTCGGCCTCCTCCAGGTTCAGATTCCGTTGTTCGTGAAAGGATTCTGGCCGGTCGGGGATGGCGTCACATCGTCTGTTGGGACGAGAGCCGGCGGGGGGCGGGAGCGTGGCGCGGCGGGTGCGCGCAGCGAAACGATGCCGCGTTGCTGCGGCGCCGCAAACGACAGTCGACGGAGCGTGGCCGCAACGACGCGCAGGCATCGGCGACAACATGCGTGCGGCTCAGCCGGAATAACCGGTCCGGCGGATTATCTTTCTTACGGTCGAAACATCAGGAATGCCTGAAAAAATCGGCCGGAATGCTTATTTCTTCTGCGTAGAAATCAACTATTTGCCCGCTCACCGGGAATCGTCGTCGATAACCCGGCGTCATGGCGTCTGCCCTGTCTGGACAAACGCCGCGGCCTTCCGCCGGTTTTCTGGAAACGCGTCGCGAAGCGCCGAGACAAACTTCGACACGCGCATCATGGACTTCGATCCTTGTAACGGGTATGTTACGCAGGCGGCGTTTAATGTCTTTCATAAATATCAATAACGGCCTACGAGGATCACAAATTGAAAACCACAAAAAACCCGCTTTCGCTGTCCGACCTGTACGAGGCGTCGGCGGCGATGAACCGGCGCGACTTCATTCGCCTCGGCGCGTATGCAGCCGTATCGATGCTGGCCGCATGCGGCGGCGGCGGATCCGACGCACCGCCGCCGGACCCGCACCCTGACGGCGTCTCGCTGACGCTCGCCGTGCAGCAGCCCGCCTCCGGCACCGCCGCGCTCGATGCCCACTTCGCGAGCCTCAGCTTCGAAAAAGCCGACATCAACAACAACTACTTCCGCGCCGACAACACGAACCTGATCGGGCTGCTCAACGCGCTCGGCGGCGGCGTGCTGCGCATCGGCGGGAACAGCGTCGACCGCATGACGTGGGCGCCCAACGGGCCGGGCCAGATCCGCGGGCAGGTGTCGCGTATCGACGTGGCGCGATTCGTCGCGTGCCTCAAGCAATGTCCCGCATGGAAAGTGATCTACGGGATCAATTTCGCCGGTGCGCGCGGCTCGGTGGCATCGCCGGCGCAAGCGGCCGACGAAGCGCTGTATGTGTCGCAGCAGCTCGGCGGGCAGTTACTCGCGTTCGAGATCGGTAACGAGCCCGATCAATACGGCGACAGCAGGACGCCGAACCTGGCCGGGATCACCTACGGCATCTTCCTGAACGGCGGCACCGTCGCCCAGGGCACGATCGCGGGATGGAACCAGTTCGCGCAGGCGATCGCGGGCACCGTCAGCGGCGCCGTGTTCAGCGGGCCGGCCGCCGCCAGCGACACGCCGGGCTGGGCGGAGTCGTTCGCGGCGAGCCAGGGCAGGAACATCGCACTGCTGACCGAGCACTACTACATCAGCAACTACAACGAAAACGCGCCCTCGATCGCCGGGATGCTCGCCTACCCCGATGCGAATCTCGTGACGGCCCTGCAAAACATGCGGTCCGCCGCGCTGAAGGCCGGCGTGCCGTTCCGGATGGACGAGACCAATTCGTATTTCAACAGCACTAAGCCGGCCGGCGTCAGCAACGTGTTCGCGAGCGCGCTGTGGGCGATCGATTTCATCTTCACGCATGCGCAGTACGGCGCGAGCGGCCTGAATTTCCACAACAACGGATCGGTCGCGAGCTATACCGCGATCGCCGATTCGCAAGGCGAAGTCACGGCCGTGCAGCCGCTCTATTACGCGCTGCTATTCTTTTCGCAAATCTTCGCGGGCGGTGGCGCCGGTGAATTCCTGAATACGACGCTGAGCGCGAGCACGGCGGCCGTGAGCGCATTCGCGGTCGCGACCAGTCAAGGCGCGACCTACGTCATCATCAACAACAAGGATACGGTCAGCACCGCAAACGTTACCGTCACGCTCGGTTCGCAGGCGTCGCGCGCGACGGTGATGACGCTCGCTTCGTCAGGTGACGCAACGGGCGCCCAGCTCGCCAATCCGGGCATTTACAACGGCGGGACACCGATCACGTTCGGCGGGCAGGCGGTCGCGCTGAATGGCGCATGGAACGGCACGCCGCAGCAGACGCTTGCCGTGGCGAATCGGCAGGTGACCGTGAAGGTGGCACCGGTGAGCGCCGCGCTGATTCGCATCCAGTAGCACGTCCGGCTCAGAACCGGTACGAGATCCCGATCTGCAGCACCGGATACCAGCGATACCGCGACATCATCCGGTTCAGTTCGTCGAGGCCGCTGGAGGCCAGGACCTGGCTCTTCTGCGGTCCGGCCGCGGCGGCGAGTTCCGGCGACAGCGTGTACGAGCAGCGCGGGATTCCGTATGCGACGCCGATGTCGGCGACGAAGCCGAGCCCTTTCGACGCCGGCCGATGCCCATAACCGATCCCGACATACGGCATCACGGTCGGATAGCGCGCCTCCGCGACCGCGTACATGCCGGGCAGCGCCGGGTAGCGCTTGCCGGCGAACACGTAGGTGCCGTTGGTCGGCACCGACACGCCGCGGATTTCGTCGTCGTTGAAGCGCAGTCCGATCGTCGCGCGAAAGCCGCTGCCGCGCCATGGAAAGATGTCCGCATACAGGCCGCCTTGCCGCAGCTTGATGTCGTCCTGATAGCGATTGCCGGCCACGGTGAAGTCATGCGTCAGATTGATCGCATTGAAATCCGCGTGTGCGCCCAGCACCGAGTTGAAGCTCACGGCCGCGCCGATGCCGACGCCTTGCGTGCCGCCCTGCAGGTAGATTTCCTGCGCGTGCGCGCCAGCCGTGAACACCATCGCCAGCGCTGCCCATTGGTTCACTGTCGTTTTCACGGGCGTCTCCCCGACATGTGCCGGGCGAGCCGACCCGCCGCGTGCAGCGCATGCCGCCACGCGCAGCGGGTCCCCCGGCACGACATCTTGCAAGCAAGCTTGCTGTTTGACGGATCGCACGTGCGGTGTCCGTTCGTGTCGCCGATACGACGCATCGCGCGTCCGACACGACCGGCCGTCATCCCGCGGCGCGATCCGATCCCCGATATTTCGATGTCGTTGCGTGCCGCTCCCGCGATTCGTGGTTGCCATCGATCGCGGTTATGTCGAGCAGCCCCGGCCTAATCGCAAGGGGTGTGCCATGCGGCGCGGACCGGCGCGGGACAAGCGTCGCGGCCTGACGTGCGGGGTTACGCGGGAGGGAATCGACGGAAATGTTTCAGGAACGCATCTGTTTTCGGGGCGTCAGCGTCGTGCCCGATGTCGGGAGGCAGCGCATCTGGCAGAGCGAAGCGCGCCGTGCAAGCGTGCGCGGCTGTCGGCAAACGCGAAGTCGCGACGGCCGGCAAGCGCGTGTGTCGCCACACCCGGAAGAAAATGTTTCATCGACGAGACTTCGCGCCAGCCGTGCGTGGTCTGGGATGCGAGATCGTGCGGTGCGGGTCAGGGTGAATACCGAGGACGGTGCGTGCGCAACCAGTCGCTGGGGAGATGGCCGTTCATGCGCGTCGATGCATGCAATGTGGGCCGACGATCCCGTTCGCCGGCGGTGTGCAGATTCGCCGAGTTCGGCGCCGAGAACAACTGACGCGTTCGTCTGCCAAGCCCGCTCGCCCGAGCGGGCCCCATGCATCCGCTACAACCCGTACCCGCCCGACACATTCAACTGCTGCCCCGTGATGTAATTCGCGCGATCCGACGCGAGAAACACCGCCGCGCGGCCGATATCGTGCGCCTTCCCCCAGCGCTTGAGCGCGAGCATGTTCTGCGTCTCGTCGATCCACGCCTGGTCGAACTGTCCTTGTTCGAGCAGCACCGGAAACATCCCGGCCTCGATCACGCCGACCAGAATCGAATTCGCGCGAATCTCGTGACGGCCCTCCTCGCGCGCGAGCCCCCTCACGAGCGCCTCGTTCGCCGCCTTCGGCGCGACCGACAATCCATCGCGATCCGGCCAGCGCAGATGCCCGGCCGAGCCGAGCGTCACGAACGACCCGCCGCCCGACGCGCGCAAATGCGGCAACGCGGCCTTCGCCGCATTGAAGAAACCGACCGTCTCGACCTCGATCGCGCGCCGCCAGTCGTCGTGCGTCATGTCGCCGATATGGCGCTGGTTCACGAACGGGCCGGCCGCCCACACGATCGTATGCACGCGACCGTGCGCGTCGATCGCGGCCGCGAGCGCCGCATCGATCTGCGCGGGATCGGTCACGTCCACGCGGTGCGTGGTGGCCGCGACACCCGTGCCGCGCAGGTCGCGCGCGACACGCTCGGCCACGTCGGCCTTGCTGCGATAACCGAGCGCGACCGGCACGCCGGCGCACGCGAATTCGCGCGCGACGCCCTGCCCGATCCCGCCGCTGCCGCCGAACACGAGCACCGCGCCCTGCGGAAATCCGTTGTCGTTCATGCGTTCATCCCGTTGGTGACGTATCGCGCGCCGGCGGTCAGGCCGCCGCTTCGGTGCCCGCGCGCAGCCGGTACTTCAGCACCTTGCCGGCCGCGCTCGTCGGCAGTTGCTCGACGAACGTGAAATGCCGCGGCACCTTGTAGTTCGCCATGTTGCTGCGCGCCCAGTCGTTCAGCGCGGTGGCGTCGGTATGCGCGCCCGGACGCAGCACGACGTATGCATGCCCGACTTCGCCGAGCCGCGTATCGGGCACGCCGACCAGCGCAACCTGCGCGATCGCCGGGTGCGCGGCCAGCAGCCGCTCGATCTCGGCCGGATAGCAGTTGAAGCCGCCGACGATGAACATGTCCTTGATCCGGTCGGTGATCTTCAGGTTGCCGTTCGCGTCGACGCAGCCGAGGTCGCCGGTATGCAGCCAGCCGTCCGCGTCGACGGTTTCGCGCGTCGCGTCCGGCTGGTTGAAATAGCCGCGCATCACGTTGTAGCCGCGCACCCAGATCTCGCCGGTCTCGTCCGGCCCGAGCGCCGCGCCGTCCTGCCCCGCGATGCGTAGCTCGACGCCCGGCATCGGTCGGCCCGAGGTGGAGGCGACCGTCTCCGCGTCGTCGCCATGCCGGCACAGCGTCGCGAACCCGCACGATTCGGTCAGCCCGTAGCCGGTCAGCACGGTCTCGAAGCCGAGCTCCGCGCGCATCCGCTCGATCAGGCTCGGCGCGATCGCGGCCGCGCCCGTCACCGCGATCCGCAGCGACGACAGGTCGCGCATCGCGCGATCGGGCGCATCGAGCAGCGCGTAATACAGCGTCGGCGGGCCGGGCAGCACCGACACGCGTTCGTCGGCGATGCGCCGCAAGACGTCGGCCGGCTGGAACACGAGATGCGGCAGCACGGTCGCACCGCTCGACAGTGCGGCGAGCCAGCCCGCCTTGTAACCGAACGTATGGAAAAACGGATTGACGATCAGGTAGCGGTCGTCCTGGCGCACGCCGGCGATCGCGGCCCACGCCTGCGCGGCCCGCAGGTTCTGGCCGTGCGCGGTCATCACGCCCTTCGGGCGGCCGGTCGTGCCGGACGTGAACATCAGGTCCATCACGGTATCCGGTGTCACCTGCGCCTGCCGCTCGTGCACGGCGGCGAGCGACACCGCCGCGCCGCGCGCAAGGAACGCGTTCCAGGTTTCGTCGCGCGCGCCGGACGGCGGTTCGCCGTCGAACACGACGACGCGTTCGAGCGTCGCGGGCCGATGCGGCGCGAGCATCGCCGGATAGGATTCGCCGAGGAAGGTGCCGCAGCAGAACAGCAGCCGCGCGCCGCCGTCATGCAGGATGCCGCCCACCTCCATGCCCTTCATCCGCGTGTTGACCGGCACGAGAATCGCGCCGACGGTATGGATCGCCAGCGCCGCGACGATCCATTGCGGCAGGTTCGGCGCCCATACGGCGATCCGGTCGCCCGCGTCGATGCCGCTCGCGAGCAGCGCGCGCGCCGCCTCGAGACGCGCCGCGTCGAGTTCCGCATAGGTCAGCCGGCCATGCTCCGACTCGATCGCCGGATGCGCGCCGTGGCGCGCGGCAGCCCGCGCGATCAGCGCGGGCGTGGTGAGGATTTCGTTGTCCATCGTCATAGGCATCGCAACAGGGTTGCCGCGCGCGCCGCCGGCGCGCCACGGCTCAATCGGGGAACACCACGCGCAGCGCGTCGCTCGCGGGCCGCGCGCGGCAGGCGAGCGTCCAGCCGGCCGCGATCTCGTCGTCGTCGAGCACGTGGTTATCGTCGAGCGCCACCTCCCCGCGTTCGACGCGGCACATGCACGCGCCGCACTGCCCCATCCGGCAGGAATTCGGCGCGGGCAGGCCGGCGCGCAGCATCGCGTCGAGCAGCGTTTCGCCGGGCGCGCTGTCGAATTCGAACGCCTCGCCGTCGAGCACCGTCTCGATCGCCGCGCCATCGCCGGAGTCGGCCTCGGAAGTCGCTGCGGACGATGCCGCCGCGTCGCCCTGCACCGGTGCGTCGGGCAGCGACGCGAAGCGCTCGACATGCACGCGTGCGCGCGGCAGCCCGAGGCCGAGCATCGCGGCCAGCGCGTTCTCCATGAACATCGCCGGCCCGCAGATGAACGTTTCCTGCTGGCTGAACGGCCGCGCGAGTTCCTCGAGATGCCGCTGCTGCGGCACGCCCTGCACGCTGTCGAGCCAGTGGATCACGCGCAGGCGGCCCGGATGGCGGTGCGCGAGCTGCTGCAGTTCGTCGCGGAAAATCACCGAGCGCTCGTCGCGGTTCGCATAGATCAGCGTCAGCATCCCGCGGCCGTGCACGAGCGCCGATTTCAGGATCGACAGCACCGGCGTGATGCCGCTGCCGCCCGCGAACAGCAGCAGGTCGCCGTCGAGCGTGCGCGGCGTGAACACGCCGGCCGGCGGCAGCACGTCGAGCGCATCGCCCGCACGGATGCGGTCGCACAGCCAGTTCGACGCACGGCCGTCGCGCACGCGCTTGACGGTGATCTTCGGTGCCGCGTCGATGCCCGGCGCGCTCGACAGCGAGTAACAGCGCGCGACGGTCGCATCGGCGCACGGCACGTTCAGCGTCAGGAACTGGCCGGGCCGGTACGCGAACGCATCGCGCAACGCGGCGGGCACGTCGAACACGAACGAGCATGCGTCGTCGCTTTCGGCAATGACGTCGGCAACGGTCAGCCGGTGAAAACGGGAATCGCTCATCGCCGTCTCCTCATGCCGCACCGGCCGCATCCCGGCCGGTTTCGCCCGCGCGGATCCGTGCCGGGTTCGACGCGAGCGCCGGCGCGATGCATGCGAACGCGTTCGGCACTTGCGTTGCCGCAGCGCCGATCAACTGCGCAAGCGCTCGCATGATCGTTGTGTTCGCATCGTTTGCGATATTGCGGTTCAGTCTGCGTGTCATGAGTCGTCTCTTTCCGATGCGGTAAAGCGCGCGGCCGTCACGCGGCCGCGCGGTTCGCGGGCGCGCCCGGCGTCGTATATGCGCCGTCGAGATAGACGAGCGGATCGACGTCGCCGCTCATCAACACTTCGCGGATTCGCCCGATGAACACCGTATGCGTGCCGTATTCGAAACGGCCGTCCTGCTCGCACACGAGGCTCGCCTGCGAATCGTGCAGATACGGGACGCCGAGCGGCGACGTGCGCCACTCGCCCGTCGTGAAGCGCGCCTCGCCCTTCAGGCGGCCGCTGCAGTCGATCGCGATGCCTTCGTGACGTGCCGACAGCACGTTCACGCAGAACGGCGCGCCCGCGTCGAGCGGCGGATACAGCGACGCATTGCGGTTGATGCAGATCAGCAGCGACGGCGGCTCGGTCGACAACGAATCGACCGCCGTCGCGGACATCGAGTAGCGCCGGCCGTCGTGCGCGCTGCTGATGACCGTGACGGAGCGCGCGAGGCGGCGCATCGCCAGCAGCATGTCGGTGCGCAGCGGATGGGTAGTGAGATCGCTCATCATTGGACTCCGTCAAGTTCAGTCGTGGACGGCCGGTCCGACCGGCCGCCGGCGTCGGCCGCTTGCGCGGCCAGGTGGTCGGCGGCGATGAACCCGAAGGTCATCGCCGGACCAAGCGTCGAGCCCGCGCCGGGGTAGCTCGCGCCCATCACCGATGCACTGGTGTTGCCGATCGCGTACAGGCCGTCGACCGGCGCGCCGTCGGCGCGCAGCACGCGCGCGTGCGCGTCGGTAACGAGCCCGCCCTTCGTGCCGATGTCGCCCGCGTCGATCCTCACCGCATAGAACGGCGCCTCGTCGACCGGCCCGAGACACGGATTCGGCTGGTTCCTCGGATCGCCGTAATACGTGTCGAACAGGTTGTCGCCCTTGCCGAACGCCTCGTCGATACCGGTTGACGCGTAACGCGCCATGTCGCGCAGCGTGTCGTGCAGCCCGGCCGCATCGACGCCGATCCGCGCGGCGAGCGCATCGATCGTGTCGGCCTTCACGAGCACGTCGCGAAACGCGTCCGGAATCCGCGAATCGGGCATCATCGGCGCCGGCATGATCGGACCGCACGGATACTTGCGGCGAAAGCGCGCGTCGAACACCATCCACGCCGGCACGCACGCGCCGGTGCGCGCATGGTCGCGATACATCGCCGGCACGAATTCGGAATACGGCGCGGCTTCGTTGACGAAGCGCTTGCCGAGGCCGTTGACGATCACGCAGCCCGGCAGGTTGCGTTCGACGAACAGCGCGCGCTGCTTCTCCTCGCCCGCGACGCCGACCGTCGGCGCGCCCCAGACGTGTTCCATCAGCGCGAGCGCGCCGCCGAGCCGGTGGCCTTCGGCGATCGCGTCGCCGGTGTTGGCCGGCGGCGTCGCGCTCCAATGCATCTGCGTCGGTTGCGGAAGGTAGCGTTCGCGCATCGGCTGGTTGCGCTCGAAACCGCCCGCGCCGAGGATCACGCCGCGCCGCGCGACGATCGTCACCGGCTGTCCGAAGCGCTGCGCGCGCACGCCCGTCACGCGGCCGTCGACGTCGAGCAGGTCGCGCATCGGCGTGTCGAGCCAGACGGGCACGTTGCGCTCGAGCAGCGCGCGGCGCAGCCCGCCGATCAACGCATTGCCGAGCGTCAGGCGCCGGTCGCGCCGCGTGCGGCGACGCACGCCGACATCGAGCCAGTAGCGGCCGAATTGCGCGATCGCGAGCTTCATGAAGCCCGGCCCGCGCGAGAACAGCGTGTGCGCTTCCTTGGACGTCACGGCCACGCGGCCGCCGATCAGCGTGCCGGGCGACGGCGGACGCAGCCGGTCGAGCTCGTCGCCGAGCAGCGCACCGTCGAACGGCAGCGGATCGAGCGCGCGATAGCCCGGCATCGCGCCCGGCAGCTTCTGGAAATAGTCCGCGTACTTCGGCAGCGCCTGGTAGCGCACGGGCGTCTTCGTTTCGAGGTAACGCAACATCGCGGGCGCCTGGTCGAGATACGCGTCGAGCCGCTCGCGCGACGATGCGCCGGCCGTGCACGCATCGAGATAGCGGCGCGCGGCCTCGCGCGTATCGGTCGCGCCGAGTTCCGCGATGTGGTGGTTGCACGGTATCCAGATGCCGCCGCCGGAGATCGCCGACGTGCCGCCGTACAGCGCCGTCTTCTCGATCACGACGACGGACAGCCCGCGGTCGGTCGCGCGGCATGCCGCGAGCAGCGCGCCCGCGCCCGAGCCGACGACCACGACGTCGAACACGTATTGCTGCGCTTGCGTGTCGTTCATCGTGGCCTCGTCAGATGAAGTAGTCCGTGTTCTCGCGGCCGAGCATCACGGCGCCGAGGTTCTGGCCGAAGCGGTCCACGTTGTTCGCGTAGTGCGCGCGGGCCGCGTGCAGGTCGAGGAAACGGCGCACCAGCGGATTGCGGTGATAGATGCCGTTGCCGCCCGCATAGCGCAGCAGCGCGTTCGCGGCCTGCGCGCAGCGCTCGGCGACCTGCGCGGACTGGTAGCGGAAATGCACGCGGCGCTCGATCGACACGGCCGGCCCGCCCGTCACCGACGCCATCAGTTCTGCGAAATTGCGCTTGAGCAGCACCTTCATCTCGTCGATCGCGACGGCCGCGTTGGCGCACGCGTTCTGCGCGCCCGGATCGTCGGTCGTCTTCGCGCCGCTGTTGGCCGACACGCGCGTGGCAGCGTAGCCGGTGAAATCGTCGAGCGCGCCCTGCAGCGCGCCGATGCACGACGTGCACACCGCGCGCACGAAGATCTGCGCGAACGGCAGCTTGAACAGCGGCGCGTCGTTGACGGCCAGGCCCGGGCTCGTGCCCATCATCCCGTCGAGCGCCTTGTGCGTGCGATACGCGGGCACGAACGCGTCGTCGACGACGATGTCGTGGCTGCCGGTCGCGCGCAGGCCGAGCACGTCCCAGTCCTGCTGGATCCGGTAGTCGGATTTCGGCAGCAGGAACGTGCGGTATTCCGGCGGCTGGCCGGCCTCGGCTGCCGGCACCAGCGCACCGAGGAACACCCATTCGCACAGTTCGCTGCCGCTCGAGAACTTCCAGTGGCCGGACAGGCGGAAGCCGCCTTCGACCGGCGTCACGCGGCCGACCGGCATGTAGGTCGACGCGATCAGCGTCGCGGGATCCGTGCCCCACACGTCCTGCTGCGCGCGTTCGTCGAACAGCGCGAGCTGCCAGTTGTGCACGCCGACGACGCCGTACACCCATGCCGTCGACATGCAGCCGCGCGCGAGCGCCATCTGGATGTCGAAGAAGGTCTGCGGATCGAGCTCGTAGCCGCCGTAGCGCTTCGGCTGCAGCACCTTGAAGAAGCCGGCGGCCTGCATGTCGGCGATCGTCTCGGCCGGGATGCGGCCCTGCGCTTCCGCCTGCGCGGCCCGGCCGGCAAGCGTCGGCGCCAGCGCCTCGGCCCGGGCGATCAGGGTGGCGGCCAGTGCGTTCGAATCGTTGTCGCGGTGCACGAATGTCTCCTGTGATACGGGGCGCGCGCGGCGGCGCTCATCCCGGTCTCTCTCTAAGTGGTTCGTCGCGGCCGGCGCCGCGAGCGAGGGCTCCTGCCGACGATGCTCGGGCTCGCGCGGCCGCGCCGCATCGTCCGAAGGGACGACGGGCGCGGTGCGGCCCGGCCCGCCTTACGCGCAGGCGCGCTCCTTCTCCTTGTTGAAGAACGGGATCACGTGCTCGCCGATGTTGCGGATCGTCTCCATCTGCGCGTCGTGCGGCACCGTGCCCATCTGGCAGAGGAACAGCACTTCGTCGACGCCCGCCTCCTGCAGGCGGCCCACGTAGCCGATGCAGTCGTCCACCGTGCCGTACGCGTGGTTCGGGTTCATCATCGCGAGCGCCGGATCGGCGAAGTTCACGACGACTTCCTCCGACGCGAAGCGCGAACGGATCACCATCTCGCCGGTGTCGGCCTGCACGAGGTCGTCGCCCCACTTCGCCGGGTCCGGACGCTCGCCGCCCGTGTACCAGTACGCGAGCGATTCCATGAAGTAGCGCTGGCCGCGGATGCCGATCTTGCGGGCCTTCTGGCCGTCGGCCATCACGACCGTCGGGCACAGCGCCGCGAGGTGCTGGGTCGGGCGGAAGCCGACCTGGTCTTCCGGCTTGCGGTTCGCCCATGCCTCGCGATAGATCGCGTTCTTCTTCGCGACTTCGTCGGGGCCGCCGAAGCCGAGCACCAGCGCGCCCATCCCGCGCTGGCCGGCACGCAGCAGCGCGTCGGTGTTCGTGCAGGCGAGATACATCGGCGGATGCGGATCCTGGAACGGCTTCGGGTGGATCGGACGCTTCGGAATCTTGATGTACGTGCCGTCGTGCTCGATCTCGTCCTGCACGAACATCTTCGGCACCAGGTACATCGACTCGTCGATCATCGGCTGCAGTTCGTTGAGGTCGTAGCCGAACGCGCCCGCTTCCTGCTGGCTGCCGCCCTTGCCGACGCCGAAATGCACGCGGCCGCCCGACAGGATGTCGAGCAGCGCGACGCGCTCGGCCACCTTGATCGGATGGTTCATCGCCGGCGGCAGGCACACGACGCCGTGACCGAGGCCGATGCGCGTCGTGCGCCCGGCCAGGTACGCAAGGAAGGTTTCCGGCGCGCTCATGTGCGCATAGTTGGTCAGCGACGTGTGCTCCACGCACCAGATCGTGTCGAAACCGACCTGCTCGGCCAGCAGCGCCTGCTCGACCGTCTCCTTGAACACCCGGTGGTCGCCCTCGCGCGATGCGTCGGTGGTCTGGGCTTCGTAGATGAGGGAAAACTTCATTGCGTGCGTCTCCATGTATGTTGGACGAGTCGGGGTCGTGCAGCCGCCCGCACGATACGGACGAATAGCGACGGTCCACGGATGGGAGTGTCGGCGCGCGGGCCCGCACGGGCATCGTCTGTTTGGAGTAACGGCATGCATGCGGGGACAGAGGGGTTTCACCGTCATCCGAACAGACTGCGTCGCGGCCGGCACCGCGCGCTAGCATCGAACGACGGCCCGGTGCGGCCGTACACACCACGACGAGGGAGAGAGGGAATGAAGGTATCGATGCTGCTGTACCCGGTCGACGACATCGACACGGCCTTGCCGCTGTTCGTCGACGGGCTCGGCCTGAACGTGAAGTTCCGCGACGGCGACCGCTATTGCGCGCTCGACGGCGGCCCGCTGACGATCGCGCTGGTGGCCGGCGACGAGCAGATCGTCGAACGCGCGGCGCTTACGCTGCGCGTGGACGAGGACGACGACCTGTACGCGGCGATGGCGCGGGTCGTGAAGGCCGGCGCGTCGGTGCGCGTGCCGGTGCAGGCGGGGCCGCACGAATACCGCGCGGTGCTGGAAGACCGCAACGGCGCGCTGCTGGTGATTTCGCAGAAACGCGCCGCGTGACGCGGCCACGTGTGGCGCGCGTGCCACGCGATCCGGCCGGCGGGAACCCGGCCGGATGCCGCGGGAACGGTCGGTGTCGGGTCATGAGCCAGACGGGATCGAGCGTCCCGCCGCTTCATCGGCACGTTCGATGACGGTCAATGCCCTCGGGCAGCTTCCCGATGGCCACCGGAATCGGTACCATCGAACGCTTGAAGACCGGCCGTGCGCCGGCGCGAGCCTGCCGGGCCGCGTCGCCCGTCACGTCGCCTCCGCGCCGGTCGCCGCACTTGCCGTTTCGTCATGTCCCGCGAACCCTCACACTCCGCGCTGCTGTGGATCGTCGCCGCCGCGTTCTTCATGCAGTCGCTCGACACGACGATCGTCAACACCGCGCTGCCGTCGATCGCGCAAAGCCTGCATGCGTCGCCGCTCGCGATGCAGCCGGTCGTGGTCGTCTACACGCTGACGATGGCGATGCTCACGCCGGCGTCCGGCTGGCTCGCCGACCGGTTCGGCACGCGCCGCGTGTTCTCGCTTGCCATCCTGGTGTTCTCGCTCGCGTCGATCGGCTGCGCGGCGTCGCACACGCTCGGCCAGCTCGTCGTCGCGCGCGCCGTGCAGGGCATCGGCGGCTCGATGCTGCTGCCGATCGGGCGGCTCGCGGTGTTGCGCCGCGTGCCGGGAGAACGGTACGTCGCGGCGATCGCGTTCGTGTCGATCGCCGCGCAGCTCGGCCCGATCGTCGGGCCGACGCTCGGCGGCTGGCTCACGCAGGCGATTTCCTGGCACTGGGTGTTCATCGTCAACGTGCCGGTCGGCATGGTCGGCTTCCTCGCGGTGCAGCGCTTCCTGCCGCACGATCAGGCGATGCGGCCGCCGCCGTTCGACTTCGTCGGCTGCGCGCTGCTGTCGGTCGCGATGATCGCGCTGTCGCTCGCGATCGATCCGCCGATGCCCGCGCACCGCAGCGGCTGGGCGATCGGGCTCGCCGTGCTGGGCGTGGCGAGCGCGCTCGCGTACCTGCCCCATGCGCGGCGCCGTGCGCAGCCGCTGTTCCGGCTCGGATTGTTCCGCGAGCCGAACTTCGGTGCGGGGCTGCTCGGCAACCTGCTGTGCCGGATCGGGACGAGCGCCGTGCCGTTCATGCTGCCGCTGCTGATGCAGGTGCAGCTCGGCTATACGCCGCTGCGGTCGGGGATGATGATGCTGCCGGCCGCGATCGCCGGCGTGATCGCGAAGCGCTGGATCGCGCCGCTCGCGAAACGCTTCGGCTATGCGACGTTCCTGGTCGTGAACACGGGGATCGTCGGCTGCGCGATCGCGGGGTTCGCGCTGGTCTCGGCACGGCCCGCGCCGGCACTGGAGATTGCGTTGCTGATCGTGTTCGGCGCCGCGAACTCGATGCAGTTCGCCGCGATGAACGCCGTGACGCTGAAGGGCCTGTCGCACGCCGACGCCGGCAGCGGCAACAGCCTGTTCACGATGATGCAGATGCTGGCGATGGGGCTCGGCGTGTCGATCGGCGGCGGGCTCGTGAACCTGTTCGCCGCGCATTGGGGCTCGATGGCGAACGGCTTCGTGCTTTCGTTCGTCTGCATGGGCTCGGTCACGCTGCTGTCGTCCGTCGTGTTCCGGCGGATCGATGCCGCCGCGCCGCCGAGGCCGGTCGCGCCGCGCCCGTCCGCGTAAGCGGCGCCACGGGCGGGCACGGCCGGCCGTCAGTTCACCTGACGGCGCTCGACGACCCGCTTGAGCACCCAGCGGATCGACGAACCGTCGGCCGGCGGCTGCGCGACGCGGTATTCGTCGACTTCCAGCACATATTGATAGCCGGGCTGGTACGCAAAGCCCTCGATACCGGCGTACCACAGGCTCCACGGCTCCGCCGGGCTGCTGCGCACCTGCAGGCAGTCCATCGGCGCGACGCCCGTGCAGCGCGCCGCCTGCGGCGCGACATACACGGTCCGGGTCACGGGCCGGCCGTCGGCCGGGCGGGCCGCGCGCGCGTCCGTCGCGGCCGCGTCGGTCTGGCATCCGGCGAGCAGCGTGCTGCCTGCGATCATGGCCGCGCCGAGCAGCGTTCTGGTCTTGCGAATCATCGGGTGTTCCTCGGGAAGCGTTGGCGGGCCGATTAGACGAACGGCGTTTCGGGAAAGTTCACGAATTGCTTACAACGGCGTGCCGCCACCCTCATTCGTGCGATGTCGCGCGTGCGCCGGCGCGCTACCGTATTCCGGTGCAGGCCGCTGCGCGCCGCCGCCGGCGGTCCGGATACGCCCGTGCACGCACCCGCACGCCCGGCGCACCGCGACCCGGCGGCGGCAACAGGAGACACCCCCGATGACCACGGCGCCCCCGGCCCTTCCCCCGAGCCTTGCCCGATCGAGCCTGACGCTCGAGCAGTTCGACGCGCTGCTCGCGACCATCTACGAAGGCCCGCTGGAGGACGTGCCATGGGGCGGTGCCCTCGAACGGATCCGCGCGCACCTGGACGCGAACTACGTGACGATGATCCTGCGCTGGCCCGCCAGCGGTCACACGGGGCTGATGATCAATGCGTCCGGGCACGGCGCGCCGCTGCCGGGCGTCGCCTCGTACAACAACTACTATTACGCGCTCGATCCGTTCGTGAACCTGCCGAGCGATCGCGTCGTCACCGTCGACGAGCTGCTCGGCGTCGGCGTGTGGCGCGGCAGCGCGATGTATCGCGAGTTTCTCGAGCCGTTCGACGTCGGCTACCTGATGGGTGCGGACCTGCGCACGCCCGACGGGATCGAATGCCGGTTCCGCGTGTGCCGCTCGCATCACGGCCGCGCGTTCTCCGTGACCGACAAGGCCGTCTGCAACGCGCTGCTGCCGCACCTGAAGCGCGCGGTGCGCCTGCATGCGAAGTTCGGGATGGTCGAATCGGAGCGCATGCTGTACGCGAGCACGATCGACCGCATGCTCGTCGCGACCGCGATCCTCGACGAGCGCGGCACGATCATGAAGACCAACTCCGTCGCGGACGAGATCTTCGCCGAATGCGACGGCCTGCGCGTGCGCGGCGGCACGCTCGAGGCCGCGTATCCGCTGGAGAACCGCAAGCTGCAGAAGCTGATCCGGCAAGTGCTCGCGGAGCGCGCGGGCGGCGCGCCGACGGTCGCGCAGGCGATCGCCGTGCCGCGCCCGTCCGGCAAGCCGCCGCTCGGCGTGCTGATTCGCACGGTCCCGCTCAGCGAATGGTCGGAGGACAATCCGCGCCGGCCCGCGTGCGCGATCTTCATCCGCGATGGCGAACGCAAGTCGCAGGCGTCGCACGACATCGTGCGCAAGCTGTTCGACCTCACGCCGGCCGAGACCGCCCTGGCGCTCGCGCTCGTCAACGGATCGACGCTCGAGGAAGCCGCCGACGAGCTCGACATCAGCAAGAACACCGCGCGCTCGCATCTGCGCGCGATCTTTTCGAAGACGGGCGTCACGCGGCAGGCGACGCTGGTGCGGACGTTGCTGAACAGCGTGTTGTCGCTGGGGTGAGGTGCGCGAAACATGGCGGCTTATCGTCACTTTGACGCTGAACGTGTCATCGCTCTTCTACGGCTATCAGCACTATCGATTCGGATTGATCCATGCGCTGCTTCTCATCGCCGCAGTACTGCTGCTGACACCGGAAAGCAGGAAATGGTTCGCGCCTGAACGACCGATGTAGACGGTATAAGCGCCAACTGGACACTCGTTGCGTTTCGCCAAATGACGATCGTGTATTACCATCGACGCTTCCTCGTACGCTTCATCGCGCCGCGTGCGCCCGCCCGGTCATCGGCGAGCCGCGCCCCCTCTTCGCATGACCTCACCCGTTCCGTCCGGCGTCGCGCTGCGGCCGCAGCCGATCGATACGCTGACCGTGCCGGCCGCGCTCGACGGACGCGCGGGCACCAACCGCTCGACCAGCGCGCATCCGCAGATCGCCGCGACGCATGATCTCGACGCCGTGCGCGCGTGGCTCGCACGCTTCGTCGATACGCCCACCACGTTCCAGAATTACCGCAAGGAAGCCGAACGCCTGCTGCTGTGGGCCGTGATCGCGTGCGGCAAACCGCTGTCGTCGCTCACGCACGAGGATCTCGTCGGCTACCGGCAGTTCCTGCTCGCGCCCACGCCGGCCGAACTCTGGTGCGCGAACGGCGGCCGCAAGCATCCGCGCGGCGACCCGCGCTGGCGGCCGTTCTACGGCCCGCTGTCGGCGGCCAGCCAGCGGCAGGCGATGGTGATCCTGAACGTGATGTTCTCGTGGCTCGTGCAGGCCGGCTATCTCGCCGGCAATCCGCTCGCGCTGTCCCGGCAGCGGCAACGACGGCCCGCGCCGCGCGTCACGCGCCATCTCGGGCCGCCGCTGTGGCAGGCGGTCAAGGACGCGATCGCCGCGATGCCGCGCGACGACGCGCGCGCCGCCCTCCATGCGGATCGCGCGCGCTGGGTGTTCACGCTGCTGTATCTCGGCGGGCTGCGCATCACCGAAGCAGCCGACACCACGATGGGACACTTCTTTGCACGGCGCGATGCGAACGGGCGCGACCGCTGGTGGCTCGACGTGACCGGCAAAGGCGGCCGGCAGCGGCTCGTGCCGGCCACCGCCGAGATGATGGCCGAGCTCGCGCGCTACCGGCGCGCGCATGGCCTGCCCGCGCAGCCGGCCGACGGCGAATCCACGCCGCTCGTGCTGCCGGCCAATCGCACGCGCAAGCCGCTCACGCGCGCGGCGCTGCACCGGATCGTGAAGCAGGTGTTCCGGTTCGCGGCCGATCGGTTGCGTGCGCAAGGGAATGGAGGCGAGGAACAGGCGCGCGTGCTCGAACAGGCATCCGCGCACTGGCTGCGCCACAGTGCGGGTTCGCACATGGCCGATGGCCGCGTCGACCTGCGGCTCGTGCGCGACAACCTCGGGCACGTGTCGCTGACGACGACGAGCCAGTATCTGCACGCGGACGACGACTGGCGGCACAGCGAAACCGAGGAGAAGCATCGGATCGGTTGGTGAGCGACGCGCCGTGCGCGCGCTTCAATACACGGCCACCCAATGTCCGGGCACCCACGCCCAGTGGTTGCCGGCCCAGCGGTAATGGCCCTTCGCCCAGCGATAACCGGGCGCGGGCGGCGGCGGCGCCACCTCGACGACCGGCGCGGGCTGCGGCGGCCGAGCCGGTTCCACCACGCAGGCGGACATCAGCACGGCACTCATCGTCGCCACCACGGCAAGCGATACGGATCGGATCTTCATCATCGATTCTCCCTGTTGTGTCATATGTCATCGGCTAGCGGATGCGGGCGCGCGCCTGCCGCGCGTCACGCGGTTCCGCGAACGAGGCCCGTCATCGGCCGCGTCGCGCCGCTTTGCGCGAACAGCGTGGCCGCGGTATGGCCGGGATCGAGCCGCAGGCTTTCGGCGGCCGCGCCCGCGATCAGCGCATCGAGCGACGCGGTCGGCTTCAGGTCGCGCCCTTCATACAGGTCGCCCGGCCGCAAGCCGGGCCAGTCGGCGATCACGCGCCCGCCCGCGACCGCCCCGCCCGCCAGCATCGCGACCGACGCCTGCCCGTGATCGGTGCCGCCCGTGCCGTTCGCGGCGGCGGTGCGGCCGAACTCGGTCGCGACGAGCACCGTGGTCTGCTGCCACACGGGCCCGAGTCCGTCGCGCAACGCGGCGAGCATCGTGTCGAGTGCCTTCAACTGATTCGCGAGCCGCGCGTTCTGCGCGCTGTGCGTGTCCCAGCCGCCCGTCTCGATCATCGCGATCCGCGGGCCGTCGTCGCGCGCGAGAAACGTCGCCGCAAGCTTGCCGACGCCCGCCGGATCCTGGCGCGCATGCGCATCGCCGGCGAGGCCCCGCGCGGCCATCGCCGACTGCCACAGCGGCCCGAGCTGCGCGTCGGCCTCGTAAAGCGCCGACACGCGCGCGAGCAGGTCGTCCGGCGCGGCCGGCAGACCGGACGCCGCATACGACGCGGCCTGCACGCTGCCGCGCAACGCGAGCGGCACCGTCGGCGCGAACGCGATCGCGCGGTCGCGCGTCGCCGGCAACATCGCGGCGAGCCGGTTCAGCCAGCCGTCCCTCACCTGGTACGGCGCGCGCCCGCCCGTCTCCAGCACGTTCTGGCCGTCGAAATGCGAGCGGTCGCGATACGGCGACGCGATCGCGTGGACGAACAGCGCCTGCTTGTCGCGAAACATCTGCGCCGTCTGCACGAGCGACGGATGGAGCGCGAACGTGCCGTCGATGCGTGTCGCCGCTGCGGCGTCGATCGCCAGCGGGCCGCGCAGCGACGCATACGCCGGCTCCGCATACGGGACGACGATGTTCAGCCCGTCGGCGGCGCCACGCTGGATCACGAATACGAAGCGCCGGTCGGTTTCGACGTTCGCGAACACGATGCGCGGCGCGACGAGGATCGCGCCCGCACCGGCCGCGGCGACACTCAGGAAATGTCGACGGGTCAAGGATCGGGCCATGTTCATCTCCGTTGGAAATCGGGCGACACGAGCAGCAGCGCGAGCGATGTGGTCGCGCTTTCGGCACGCGACAGCGCGGTCGCCGTCGGCGCGCTCAGCGAGCCGGCCAGCAGCGTATTGCCGAGCGTGCGCGGGTCGAGCCGGTCGCCCGTGCGTGCAGCCAGCCGCTGCGCGATCTCGACGCGGCGCACCAGCGCGTCGGGCGCGGCCCAGCTCGCGGCAACGTCGTCGTAACCTGCCGGCGACCCGGGCCGCCATACCGGCTGGCCGAGCTGCGCGAGCAGCGGCGCGGCCTTCAGGTCGCCCGTGTCGCGCCAACCGAGCCCGCGCAGCGACGACACGGCCCACTCCCACGGCGTCTTGAACTTGCGATTGACCGGCGACCACGCATCGGGCGCATCGACCAGCGCACGATAGACGGTCGGCAAATCGCCGCCGCTCGTCTCGAATGCGCGGGCGAGCCGGTCGGTGAGCGCGGGCGGCGGATTGTCGGCGACGAAATGGCGGGCGAGCTGGAACGCGATATGCCGGCCCGTCGCCGGCGAACGTGCCAGGTCGGCCAGGATCGCGCGTGCCTGCGCTTCGCCCTGCTGGCCATACGTGCGTCCCATCACCGTGCGGGCGCCCGGTTCGTGCAGCTTCGGACGGAACACGAAAGCGCCCGGCGCCGCATCGCCGGGCTGCGGCCCGCGTCCGCCCGCGATGCTCCAGCCGGTCAGCGCGCGCGCGAATTCCGTCACGTCCGCTTGGGTGTAGCCGGTCCGTACGCCGAGCGTATGCAGTTCCATGATTTCGCGCGCGAGGTTCTCGTTGAGGCCGCGTCGCGCCGCCGGATTGCGGGCTTCGGCGCGCAGCGCGGCCGGGCTGTCGGGGCCGACCGAGCGCGCCTGGTCGAGGAACAGCTGCATCGCGGGATGCTGCTCGACTGCGACGAGCATGTCCTCGAAGCGGCCGAGCACGTGCGGGCGGATCGCATCGCGCTCGAATGCGCCCGCGTACGCGGCCACCTGCCCCTTGTCGACCGACACCGCGAAATGGTTCGCCCAGAAATGCACCAGACGCTCGACGAACGGCGCGGGCGTGACGAGCGCGCCGTTCAGTCGTGCGGCGACCGCGCTGCGATATGCGTCGTAGCCGTCGCGGCGGATCGACTGCTCGGTCGCACGCCTGGCCGCCGCGTCGTCGCTCGTCATCGCGTTGCGGGTCGTCGCAAAGCGCGTGGCGAGCGTGACCGCGTCGGGTTCGCCGGCCCATGCGGCCGGCCTCGGGTCGTAGCGGTCGAACTGGGCGACCAGCGCGGCCTTCGGATCGGCAGGCGGTGCTTCGTCAGGCCGCGCGCCGAGACCGAAACGGTTCAGCGCGATGGCGGCCGGTGAGATGTCGTTCGGATGGTCCATGACGGGGGCTCTCGCGATGCGTACCCGTGTTTAACGGTGGCTGGCGGGAAATCCGTCGCGGGATGGACGAAATATTTGGGTCTTCGTGGATTTGCGTGGTGGTCGGTTGGCGCGCCCTTGCTGCCGGTCGACCGCTTGGCGTTCCAATGGCGGATATCAGATCGTCACCGTCATTCCACGCGTTGCAAATTTGATTATCGATGGGTGTTCGTTGCGGGCCAGACGCCCCCTGGGGGAGCGTCGAACGAGAGAAACGGCATCGCTAGTCTGCAACGCATTGGGAGCGCGCTCCTGCCCCGTGGAAACGGGCCATGTCACGCGCGGGAGACACTCCAAATTGGCGTGCGTATTCACGGCTGAATTGACTCGGGCTTTCATAGCCCACGCTAAAGCCGACGCCTGCGACATCTCCTTGTTGCGCCAAAAGTCGGGCGCGAGCGGTCTGGAGGCGGATTTGCTTTTGATATTGAAGCGGGCTCATGGCGGTTGCCGCCTTGAAATGGCGGTGGAAAGAAACTGCGCTCATCCCTGCCAACGCGGCCAAGCGTTCGACCCGCACCGACTCCGAAAAATTGGTGCGCAGCCATGTGATGGCACGGCTCACCTGCGAGAGGCGACTGTCCGCCATGGCAATCTGACGGACCATGGGGCCACACGGGCTTTGCAGAATCCGCCAGAACACCTCGCGCCGGATCATGGGCGCAAGGACTGCAATGTCCTCCGGCCGGTCGAGCAACCTGACCAATCTCCACATCGCATCAAGCAAATCGGGCCCAGCGTGGTTGACCTCCACGCCGGCGGCGCCCCCCTGAGGCGCCGTGGGCTCGGCGATCAAGCTCGCGAGCATGCCTAAGTCCAGGTCCAGCGTGACGGCGGAGTATGGCGCCTGGGTGACCTGCCCTGTCGCTGGCAGGTCCACGGACACGGCTACGTAGTCGCCCGGCACGATGTCGAATATCCGGCCTCCCAGCACCGTCCGTTTTGCGCCGCCCAGGATTAGGGCCAAAACCGGCCGGTGGACCACGTAGGTGACCACGGAGGGATCCGTCTCGACATAAAGCGTCAGCCCGCCAACGGCGGTTTCGGTCGGGCTTTCCTGGCCATGGCGCTCGACCAGCGCGCGAAGTTCGTACAAGTGGTCCAAGCCTGCCTCCAAACGCCTCAGGGCATTGCCCCCGTTCCGGAAACACCAATTGACAGGATTGTGCAAGAAATTGGCGGCATTGCGCTACCACCGCGAACGGTCCCTGCGATTCAATGGAGCGTCCCAAACGCAGAATTGAACGAGGAAACCGTATGACGCACACGCCTCAAAAACCGATCGGTTCAGGCTTCGGCCCCGCCTCGACCGCCGACGAGGTGATCCGTGGCATCAACCTTACGGGCAAGACCGTCGTGGTAACCGGCGGCGCTTCAGGTATCGGAATCGAGACCGTCCGCGCATTCCGTTCCGCAGGCGCCAGGGTCATCGTGCCGGCCCGCGATACAGCCAAGGCTAAAGCAGCCCTCGCGACCATGCCTGACGTCATCGTGGAAGCGATGGACCTGCTGGAGCCTGCAGCGATAGACCGATTCGCCAGTCGCGTACTGTCGCTGACGGACAAGCTGGACATTCTTGTCAACAACGCTGGAGTCATGGCCGCACCGCTGACACGCGATGCGCGCGGCTACGAAATGCAGTTCGCGGCCAACCACCTCGGCCATTTCCAACTCACCTGCCGGCTATGGCCCGCACTCGTGCACGCGGAGGGGGCTCGCGTCGTAGCGCTCAGCTCCTACGGACATCGCCGCGCCGGTATCGATTTTCACGACCCTCACTTCGAGCGGCGTGAATACGACCGATGGATAGCCTACGGCCAGGCCAAAACCGCGAACGCCTTGTTCGCTGTCGCGCTGGATTCAATTGGCCGCCACCGGAACGTGCGCGCATTCGCCGTCCATCCCGGTGGCATTGCCACTCCGCTAGCCCGCCACATGCTGCCCGCCGAGATCGAGGCGAGCCAGATCTTCGATGCCGAGGGCAAGCCGGTCATTGATCCGGAAAACAACAAGAAGACGCCCGAGCAGGGGGCGGCCACCTCCGTGTGGTGCGCGACGAGCCCTCAGCTGGCCGGCATGGGCGGCGTCTACTGCGCCGATTGCGACATCGCCATCGCGCTTCCCAGCGACGGGAGCGCTGAAATGCACGGCGTCAGGCCCCGTGCCATCGACCCCATCTCCGCCGGCCGTTTGTGGCAGCTCAGCGAACAACTGACGGGCGCGACGCTGGATTGAGCAAATTCGATGCGACTCGGGACAACCAGTCGCGCCTTGTCACTAACCACTGAGGCAACATAGCCAGGAGAAAAGAACATGCGAACGGTATCACTCGGCAGCCAAGGCATGGCGGTCAGCGCGCAAGGCCTTGGGTGCATGGGAATGAGCACGACCTACGGGCCCTGCGACGAGCAGGAAGGCCTTGCAACCCTCATGCGAGCCCTCGACCTCGGTGTGACGTTCTTCGATACGGCGGAGGTCTACGGCCCATTCATGAACGAGGAGCTTCTCGGCAAGGCCTTTATGGGCAAGCGCGACAAGGTCATCCTGTCGACCAAGGCAGGATTTCGCTTCACCGAGCACGGCAAGCTCGCCATGGAAGGTGAAAAGCCCTTGGTCACGGGCGATCCGTCGGATATCCGAAAGTCGGTCGAAGGATCGCTGCGACGCCTGAGGACCGACGTCATCGACCTCGTCTACCTGCATCGCATCGATCCAGCAACGCCGATCGAAGTGACGATCGGCGCGCTGGCCGACCTCGTGCACGAAGGCAAGATACGCTACCTCGGCCTTTCCGAGGCATCGGCAAAGACGATCCGGAAAGCCCACGCGGTTCATCCGCTCACGGCCGTCCAAATGGAATATTCCCTGTTCGAGCGTAGCGTCGAGCACAACGATGTGCTGGCGACCGTCCGAGAGCTGGGAATCGGTTTTGTCTCCTACTCGCCGCTCGGCCGGGGCTTCTTGACCGGTGCGCTGAAGCATCTGGACAACCTGCATCCGACCGACTTCCGCCGGTTCGATCCACGCTTCCTCGGAGATAACCTCCAGTCCAATCTACTGTTGGTCGACCGCATCGCCGAGATCGCTGAAGCAAAGGGCGTCATGCCGTCTCAGCTCGCCCTTGCATGGGTGACGAGTACCGGAACGGTGCCCATTCCGGGAACGCGACGCATCAGGTATCTCGAAGAGAACGTCGCCGCAGTCGCTATCACGCTGACCCAGGACGAGATGAACGCCCTGGATGCAGCCGCTCCGTTCGGCGCTGCAGCTGGCGAGCGCTATTCGTCCGGAATGATGGCTACACTCGGTCACTAGGACACCCTCTCAATCAGGGGCAAAGCCGTGTCGACAGAGTTCAGTTCGTCGCACCGCCCCTTAGCGCTCTGGCGTTCGGGGCCGCCTTGGCGTAGCTGCCTATTATCGAGTGTTTGTCGTACGTGTAACGGCTCGTACCGGATTGTTGAGATGATTCAAGAGCATCCGAACAGGCACAGTGACGGTGATGGCGCAATTCACCTTGCATCGCTTGTATGAGACACCCGCATTGCCATCTTGCGTCCTGCAATCGTGAAGGGTTTGTGTTCGTTTCGATTGAGCTTGCAACCTTTTTCCAATCGACTAAGATTTTGCGAAGGCACACTCGTCCAGCCGTTCGTCCGTTAGCCGAATCGACCAGGGAGAAGAAAATGCCACAAGAGTTTGACTCACGTCGGCGTGGCTTCGCGCGCATGGCGGCCGGTGCGCTCGTTGCGGCGCAATTCGAAGTGCTGCGATCCGCGCAGGCCCAGAATCCATCTTCGAAAACTCCATCGATTCCGCGAATCCACCCGGGCGCTCGTACGTCGTTCACGTCGATCAAGCAGGTGAATGCGGGGCTCCTAAACATCGGCTACGCCGAGGTCGGTCCGGCCGACGGACCACCCGTCATCCTGCTACATGGCTGGCCGTATGACATACACAGCTTCGTCGACGTTGCACCGGCGCTCGGCGCGAAGGGATACCGGGTGATCGTCCCTTATCTGCGCGGTTACGGCACGACGTCCTTCCTGTCGGACCAGACCATGCGCAACGGTCAGCCAACGGCCGTCGCGCTCGACATCATCGCGCTGATGGATGCACTCAACATCCAGAAGGCCGTCTTCGGCGCGTTCGACTGGGGCGCGCGTACCGCCGACATCATCGCCGTGCTATGGCCGCAGCGATGCAAAGGCCTGGTATCGGTGAGCGGCTACCTGATCGGCAATCAGGAGGCGGGAAAGAAGCCGCTGCCACCGGAGGGCGAGTTGCAGTGGTGGTATCAGTTCTATTTCGCAACGGATCGCGGGCGCGCGGGCTACGAGAAATACACACTCGACTTCGTCAAACTCATCTGGAGACAAGCCTCTCCGAAATGGAACTTCGACGACGCCACCTTCGAGCGAAGCGCACCGGCATTCAAGAACCCCGACCATGTCGCCATCACGATCCACAACTATCGCTGGCGACAAGGTCTCGCCACGGGCGAGCCGAAATACGACGAATACGAGCAGCAGCTAGCGTCGGCGCCGCCCATCACCGTTCCCAGCATCACAATGGAGGGCGATGCCAACGGCGCCTTTCACGTGCCGCCGGGCGTGTACGCGTCGAAGTTCACTGGCAAATACGAACATCGCACGCTCACCGGCGGCATTGGCCACAATCTGCCGCAGGAGGCACCGCGAGCGTTTGCGCAGGCGGTGATCGATGTCGACAGGTTTTGATCCGGCAGCCCCCGGCCTTGAAGGCGCGCGGTACGGATTTGCGGGCATGCGGCGCCGACTGTACGCGCAGACCCGGCGACTGTCCCTTTGTGGCCGAACTGGCGTCCCGCTTTTAGCCGGTCACACTAGATTCGGATATCTCCAACTCGAGGCGGATACCGAATCGCCAACACTCGCCCGGCTGCGAAAAAACAAGCAGCCGCTCAACGCAGCCGCCGCGATTGCTTAGAGACGGTTTCAAAATGCTGTTTTGGGCTCGACGTCCGCGGCGAGCTGTTAGCCTCTGGCATTGGAACAACCGGGGCCGGGGAGATGGGCAAGCCGATCATCAACGGCGAACCCTGGATGCTGATCGAACTGTCACTACCTCGCACCAAGCGACAGCGGAAGAAGAGTCCGCTGACGCTTTGTTTCCCGAAGCGCGCTTCGCTGACCAGCCCCCTGTTTCAGCAGCCTGCTAGTCTGCAGCGTATTCAACCGACCACTTTGAATCTATATAGCTGAGAATACTGCCGGCTGCCGTTATGCAAAATCTTGGCGTGCCGCTCGTGTCCGGCAACATGCGCCGGCAGCCATGCGGCGCTTCCGTAAGCGTTTTCCACGAACCGCTCTCACGATCGAATTCCCTTAATTCAATATCCGAGCTAAATACTCCTGTATTCCAACGCACCGCTCTTCCCTCGCTGAGATTATCAAACCGAATATCCGAGAAAACGTACGGCGGAGTATTGTATTTCAACCAAGTTTCACCATTGTCGCTTGACAAGTACAACTTGGAAAAAGCGCCTTGAGCATGATAAGCGGTCAGCACTCCGGATGCAGATGATGCGTGAAAGCCGGTCATTTCGGTGGGCGGGGTAACTGGGGTCCACGCCATCGTGGACAAATTTAGTCTTAATAGTTGAGACGGGGTGCCAACATAGTAGAAATCGCCGATTGACTCAATCTGCCCGGGAAACGCATTAATTGCCTTGAGTCCTTTTCCGCCGCCAATTTGCTTTATCTTGACCAGATCCCGCAAATCATTATCGCCAGATTGATAGATTTCGATATTATTTATCTCCTTCCAGACAGGACCATTTACCACGCCTCGTGCCACCGCCACGAACCATCGGTTGGCTTTTCGATCGATATCAACGATTCTGGCATCACTTCCCATGGCGGCAAGAATTTTCCAGTCCCCCCGCCCAACTTCGGTGACACGAATAACACCGTTGTCGAATCCGGCCAGAAGTGCTTTGCCGTCTACCTTGACGGCAGTTACTTCGTGGAGCGAGCCTGTATCCAGCGATCTCCAGTTCCCCTGAGGGCCTCTGATCCGAATTTGACCCATATCCGCACCGTAGTACAGGTTGCCAGATGCGTCGTGTTCAAATTTCCGAGTCAATGGCGGAGCTGCAGTTTTCCATAACTGAAAGAAATCATTCGCCGCCCGCGTGTCGACAAGTTGCTTGCTTATGGCTGGCCTGTTGACGTGCCGTTCATAATCCATCAATAAGTCGGCCAGCAAGCCAAGCCCCGTAACGGGATATATGGTTTCAATGGGCGCGGGCACTTTCTGAACCTCCCATTCGATCGGATATTTCGACATCAAAACCGATTGATATTCATTTGCGATGGAATTTAAGTTTTCAACAAATTCCCTATGCCTAACCGGGAGCACCACAAATTTATATCCCCCAATCGGCAATTGAATCAAGCCACCAAGGTCCGTTATCCGGCCTCGCTGAACTTCTATTTTTGGATAATCTATCAGATTGTAATTTTTCCATTTCGCCAGTCGATACTCGCCAGCCGGAATCCAAAGCCCCGCCCCATACGAATCAATGCCCGGGTGCGGCTGCAGCAAAAAAGTGGAATTGTCTTTCAGAGACTCCAGTTGTACACTATCGCTCGCACTCCCTTTTGGGATGGAAACGTATACATAGCCGTGAGTTGCTGCAAGCTGGCTGGGCGATTGAATGACAGGCGCATTGACGCAGCCGAATAAAAAAATCAAAAATAATATAAACGGATGAATTTTTTTCATTTAAATACCCTCCCGGTCAGCGGAAATTATAATCTCAATCCCACCCCGCTTTCACCAATCTTGCAGTTGTTTTCAAATATGCCGATCGGTACGTCGAGGGGTATTCCAGCAGATCAGGCAGCAACCGAGTTTGAGGAACGCGCCGTGAATGTCGGCACGGCGCTCGAAACGAATACGGAGGCGACGGAAGTGATGCAGCCAAGCATGCGTGCGTTCAACGACCCAGCGATATTTTCCAAGGCCGCTGCGGTGTTTCGGTACGACGCTTGGCAATCACCGGTTCGCTACCACGATTGCGCAACGCTTTTCGATGTCGCTCGGAGTCGTATCCGCGGTCGGCGTAGACCACACGCGGTCTCTGCAGTGAGTGGCCGCGCAATCCGCGAATCGGTGGAATCGCGTCGATCAGCGGCAGCAATTGCGTGACGTCGTTGACGTTCGCGCCGGTCAGGATCGCGGCAAGCGGTGTGCCGTTGGCATCGGTGACGATGTGGTGCTTCGAACCGGGTCGAGCGCGATCGGTAGGGTTTGGCCCAGTTTTTGGCCCGCCCCAACGGCGCGAATCGATGACGAATCGACAGCGGCTCGCGAGAAGTCGATCTGGTCTGCTGCTCGCAGCTTCGCGAGTAGCAGCTCGTGCAAGCGGTCCCACACACCGGCCGCCTGCCAGTCGCGCAGCCGCCGCCAACATGTCACGCCCGAGCCGCAACCCATCTCGGCAGGCAGGTCACGCCAGCGTAGTCCGGTCTTGAGAACGAACAAGATGCCGGTCAGCGCGGCGCGATTCGAAACAGGCAGGCGGCCCGGGTTCTTCTCGCGTCGCGGCTTGGATGGCGGCATTAACGGCTCGATCAGTGTCCACAATTCGTCGTCGATGATCGGCTTGCCCATCTCCTCGGCCTCGGTTGTTCCGATGCCTGAGGTTAATCTATGGTCACCCCCGTTTTTGCAACGCTGACGTTGATGTGTGGTGGCTTTGCACCAATCTATCCGGCGTCGTTG
>NZ_LOSX01000050.1:0-610 GCF_001521985.1 Burkholderia sp. RF4-BP95
GTCTTCGTCTTGATGTCGATGACGCGGCCGCGCGAGAAAACGATCGAATCGCCTTCGTCGGTGTAGATCGCTACCTCGCCGGGCTTCAACGCCTTCAAGCGATACTGCGCGTGCTCGGTCGCTATGACGATACCGTGACTCGTCTTACCACCGATCGGCAGGACGATCTTCATCGTGCCGGCCGGCGGCGCACTGGTGTATCCGTAGTGCTGGAACAGCTCTTCGTCGACACCGTTCTCGCCGGCGAGTCCTTCGCCGCGCACCATGCCAACAGGGCCGTCGGTGCTCACGCCGCTGATCACGCCGCGAAACGCCTGGCGCACGCCGGCCAGCATGCGCGACACTCGCTTTTCAACTTCTCGCATCATTTTGTCACCGTCGTGTTGCCGTTTGCGTCCGTCACGACCAGCGAAAGCGGGCCGTCGCCTTTCTTCTTGCGTCGATGCTTGCGCCCTGAATGCGGATGCGCGTCGAGAATCCAGACGCCGTCTTCCTTCAGCGTCAGCGTCGTGTGAGCCCCACCAGGACGACCGCCCGTGAAGCGGCGCGCCATCAGGAAATAAATGGCATCGATGCCGTACTCTTCCCACACGACATGCACGCGCTGCCC
>NZ_LOSX01000051.1:0-43280 GCF_001521985.1 Burkholderia sp. RF4-BP95
CTGTCCATGGCAACGACCTCCCGGGGAAAGTTCTCAGCAGCCTACTCGCTGAGAGGTGGGGGTGACCATCCCATTACGGCTGGACATTGCGTTTGCACGATGCACCGATCTGCGGCATAACACCGGATGTTCGGTCTCGATGGCGGGGTCACGGCGAAAGTGCACGGCATGCCGGCAGGACGGCGTGATTTTCAGTCCTTCCGATTCCCGCCGGTTTGCCTATTAGCAGCGGTATGCGGTAGGGTGCGACTTTTACTTCGTGAGCAGAACTGTCTATGAACAAGCAGGAACTGATTGACGCCGTCGCTATCGGCTCGGGCATCAGCAAGAGTGAGGCGGCTAAAACCGTTCAGGTGTTACTGGATGTCATCACAGACGCAGTGAGCCGCGGGGAAGCGGTGCAACTTATTGGCTTTGGGGCATTCTCGCAGGGGAAGCGCGCGGCGCGTGCGGGTCGAAATCCCACGACAGGTGCGGAGATCGTGATTGCAGCGGCGAACACTGTGAAGTTCGCCGCTGGTAAGGCGTTCAAGGATGCGGTGAACGCGTCGTGACGCAGCGTGATGCGGGTCACGCTGCCTATGCAGGCCTGCACCCGTGAGATTTCCGGGGTCGTTGCGTGGATGCGCACTGCAGCCGCACGCAGCGTGAATGCTCTGATGACGGTGACTTATTGAGAGATCGGGTGACGGATCGTGGAATTCGAACAGGGTGGCGAAGGAGGGGTTGCTTATGGCGAGGCAATGATTCGGCGCTTGGGTGCCGACTTGTCGGAGCGATTCGGCCGGGACTTCGGTTGGCGGAATTTCGCAAAATGCGCGTTTTACTTGAGCCGGCCGGCTGCCCCGATTGTGCAGACGCTGTCTGCACAATCGCCCAAATCATCAAAAGCGATCGCGAACAGTGCGCTTGACCTGAACACCATCCCCTAGGCGTTCCGTTGCCTTGGTCGGCCTACGTGCGCCTCCTTTCGGTAAAGACGCCAGCCGCGCACGACATTTGACGTCCCCGCCTTTAGGCGGGGACGTCAACGCTACCTCGATGCGCTGGAGCAAGTGCAGTGCACCAACATACCGGACGTTGGTTTGCCAATTCGATCGGATGTGCGACCCACCATCAGCTGACTGAGGTCGCAAATGCTATATCCGGTCACACGGACTGGAAGAATCCATAGGGCAAAGCGGCTTTCCACCCAGGGCGCATGTCAATGCCTCCTTCAACTAAAAGTTTCTACGTAGAAACTTTTCGCAAACGAGACCCGACAAAGGTGAGAGGTGGCTGCGCAAATTCGGAGAGCTGGGTAAGTGGAACAACCGGGGGCTTGAACCGCTTGGGTTTTCTGAACAGTGCCGAGTGTTAGTGTTCGGCCTTTCTGCCGGTGCTACCCGAACACCGGGTTCGCATTCACGCCGTGCCGTCATGCTACGCCTGAGTCCGTCTCTCGCTGCGAACGCTTCTTGCACAATCGTCAGTTTCTCTTCGATGGAACGCCGCCGCTGCTGCAGTTCAGACAGAATTTCAACGCCTTCCACGTTATGCCTAGGCTTGAAACAAGTCACAAGATCACCTCTTATTTTAAGAAGTTGCTCCGCGTCCTGGGATTCGGCGGCCTTCTCCACTGGGCAAGATGGGTTCGATGGTGGCGCGCCTGCACGATGTGAATCAGAACCTGCCGTTTCGCTGGTGCAAGAATTTATCGGGAGTTGCGAACAGTCAACTCGAACTCAAAGCTCAGCGACCAAGCCGACGGCGCATCGACCACCCAATCATGCTGACTATCGTAGGGGAGCGTCAATCGCCCCTGTGCTTCATGCCAGGCAGGCGGATTCATCGGGCACGGCGCGAGCATGCCCGGACGCGGTTGTGGTCGCTCCACGTGCAACACAAAAAAACGTACGGTAGGTCCGGAAGGGGCGATCGGAATCCACTGTGCACGATAGGGCGCGTCGTTGCAGCTTTCTGCCTCCCACGTGCGTGCGATGAGCCGCACCGTCCAGTTTGATTCGTCGGTTTTGACGGGTACGTGCAGATGCCAACGGCGCAGTCCTGTCGCGAGCGGCGGCAATGTGCCCGCCTGTTCGTTCATCCGGTCGGATCGCATGACTGGCCCGCACGCTGCGAGTCCCAGGAGCCCACCTGCCAGTGCGAGCGCGCGCAGCCTTGGCCGCCAATCGAACGACAATGGGCAGCGGAGTAGGGAGGGGATGCACCAAATGCTAACCATGGGTTATCCACGTTGCTCGTGTCAAGTGACAATGATTACGGGTGTGATTCGATGGGGCGGATCACTTCAAAGCAGTGAGCGATACGGACAAGCTTTGCGTAGATAAATCGCCTACGTTGTCCAGTATGTCATGCGATTCCAGCCAGTGATTTCCGAATTCGTTGGGCGATCAATCGGCTTTGGCGTGACCGTGAGGCGCGCAATGTGGGCTGGACTGGCGGATCTCGCGCCACGATGGTGACACGCGATCACGGGATGTGCACTGGTCTGCAGAGACCTCGTTGTTGACATCTCCGGCCTGAATGCATGGGATTCCTACCGCTCCCAAAACGATGATGCTTGCTTCACATCGCCTCGGCGGGTTCCTGCTTCACGGAGGGGCTCGACTGCACCGACTCTCCTCAGGCGGCAACGCGGTGTCCCCGCGCCATGACATTGATCGCGCCGACCACGTCGGCGTTTTCCTCGAAACCGCATTCGATACAGGCGAACCGCGGCTGCGTAAGCCGATTCTCCGCGCTTACGCAGCCGCTTGTGTGCGTGGGCCGCACCGCAATAAGTCAGCCGTCGTTCCATGCCAGCTTGTAGCCCAGTTGGCGACGCAACTCGAAGCAGCATCTTTGCCGGGGACGGCACGGGGTGCGGCAGCCCCGTCGGGTTGCTCGATGACTAGCGTCAGGGAGAGCCATATGATTCGATCAAGGTCGCCGCGTATGCCGACGACGCGACGGTTACGCACTGGATTCTCGCTGAGGTGCGGTTTCTGCGGATTTGCTCCGTGTGCGATGGGGGACCATCTGCCGATCGATTGGCATAGTGTGTGGGGGCGATCGTGAACACATGGTTTTCGACTTCGCCGCCTCGTGTACGCCGTGCAAGCTGGTCTCTTCCATCGGAACAACGTAAGCGTAGTTCGACTATCACAAGCGAGCTGCAGTTCATCGTGCAGGACCTGAATGAGATTGCGCAACGGCACGGCTTGCCCAAGTTTGACTGGATCCCGACGAGTGAGTCCGCCGCAATTGCAGTCCGCTATGGAGCGGTACAACTTCGGAGGAGCCTCGCACACAAATGGCAGACCCTTGACCCTAAAGTTGCTCAAGCGAACGCTCAACGTAGCCAGATTCAGGCACGACTCACATCGGTTGGCCTCACAGCCAGCACGTCGAGAAAGCAATCGGAAATTGCGACAGTATCAGATCCTGCTCGTCGCCGAAGGTCGCTGAACCTGGACGAATGGCCCGATTCACGAGGGCGCGTGGTAACCGGCCTGGATGCGTCGCCTTCCGTCGAAGCGAATGCGGATGACTCGGCGTCAGGCTTCGGTGCTATCGAACAAGAACGCGCCCACCGCATCGGCGAACGTATTGTCCTGGAACAGCATATCAGTCGCATTGCTGAGTACGTCCGACATCTTGAGAAACAGTATCCGGTGCCGTCGCGTTATTCGAGGGCAGGCGGGGCAGTCGAATTGTGCCCGCTTGCTCAAGTTTCATCATCGAACGAGATCCTGGCTTCTACTGGTCTGCGGCGTCGCATCGCGCCTAGGGGGGGCGCCGATGAGGTTGATGTCACGATAGAACAACGCGCTCAGGAAGTCGGCGATCGACCCGTCGCGCTGTCTGCATGGAGGGTTGGCGCGGCGTGGGGCACGCACCTTCTTGTCAGCGCGGCAGTGCAGTTCATTGCAAGAATGAGTGGCAGTTTGGTTGACGTCGTTGTTCAACAGCTTCCCGAAGCCGTGGGTTGCATTGGCGGTTATCTCATGGTCCCGTTGTCGGTTGGCGCGTCCAGTGCTTATCTTGGGCGCCGAATGGCCCGTTATTTCGGATTTGGAGATCGCGGACGTCAAGCCATCTGGATGGTGGTGTCGGGGGGCGTGGGCAGTCTTTTGAGCGTGGCGGGCCTTTTCAGCATGGCGGAACTGATGGCCGAGCAGCCGACCCCGTGTCTTATTGTGATGGGGGGGGCTATACATCACATCGTGCTTTCCTGGATCGAAGCGATTGTGACCGATGCATTGCGCGATTGCGGGCCGCGTCCATTGCGACCAGAATCGGCATGGATGTTGCTGATGCCCCTTGCGAGCTGCGTAGGCAGTCTATCACTGGTTACCCCGTTGGCCTTGACATACCCGATCGGAAGCTTGGGCGGTGTGTTTGCGGCCGACACGCTCGGCGCTATTGGTCACGCTTCCGGCCAGACGTGGTTTCTCTTTTGGATTGCGAATCGAGACGTCCGAGCGTCTCGGGAAATTGTTAGCCACCGGGCATGGATGCGCACGCCACACTATGACGATATCGTCATGCGTGGAACGGCTGGAACCGGGGCAGCTTCCATACAGATTCTTGTTGCGGGTGCGTTGCAGCAAGCGATGCGGGCGGTGGTCGTGGCAGATGAATCGGGTTACCCGATTGCCAACATGATGATGGGCTTCATTGTCCATGATGTTCTTCGCCTTCCGCTCGAACTGAGTGAGGCGGTGCGTATGCGATCGGGCGCGGAGGCGCCATCGGTTGAGCTAGTTCGATATATACGGACAGACGCATGATGGAGCGTATGACAAGTTGTGGGGTGGAGTTGACGGGCCGACAAATCGAAGCCGCACGGCAACGGCGTCGCAACGGCTGGCCGTTTCGGCGTTGACGCCGAGGGCTATGCTGACGATTGATGCACGCAATCATGGATCGACTCGCGGGTTCGTCACAGTTGCAGCACTCGCCATCTCCTGTCGCTTCTGCTTTAGCAACGAAAGAGTTGTTGTCGGTCCTGGTTGGAGATCTGCGCTCTGTGAGGCAATCGATAAATGAGATTGCAGAGCGACGCGGGATGGGTATAAGTCTGCGCCGCGACGCGCGGCTTGATACGGTTGAGGTGGCGTGCGGCGCTGTCGCAAAGAAGCTCACGAGCCGTCATGACCGTGTGGAAAAGGAGCAAAGACGCGTTGCACAGCATATTGATGGTATTCAGAATCACCTAACTGACCTGAAATCATTGCACAGCGGCATGGTCATGTTGGACGATCATGCGTTAATGCAACGCGAGGCTGGTTGGCGCGACTGGTGGAACCGGTTGACATCTTCGTCTTATCGTAGGCGGTGTGAGCGTGCCACGCGTGACTTCGGATCACCCGCCACGGTTGAGCGGGTTCGGAAGCGTCTGATTGATCGTGATCGCTCGTTAATGCAAGAGCAAAGCAATTTAGTTCGAGAGTGCGCGCAATTGGCGGAAGAGGTCGAATGCATCGAAGCTTGCCGTCAGCAGATCAGGAACGCACGGCAGCGTGCGGATGTCCAGTTGGTGCGTCCGCCATTCGAATCGGAGACGGTGATCCGACGGTACGAGCGAGCATTCGGCAATATCTATTCGACCGATGTGGGCGCGCATGTGATTAATCGATTGCTCTGGGATGAGGTGGCCTTTGATACGGAAAAGTTGACGAAGGCGGTTGTGCAGGCACTCGAGGCTCGTCATGGCCCAGATATTTTTAAGAAAGGTGGGCGTGTAGATCGTGACGAGATCGAGGATCTCTTGCGTTACATCGATCGTGCTCAGCTTGAAGAATACCTCAATGAGCGATACAAGCACGGGCGCACATATCCCCAGTCTCAGGAGCTCTATCGCGGTCACGCCGTGTCTCGCGGTGGCCTCGCGCAACTCCGTAAATGGGGGCGCGATACTAGGATCGCGGTGAGGCCTGGTCGGTTATGGTCCTGTACGCCAGTCGAGTCACTCGCGAGAGAATATACAGGGGCGATCGAAGCGACGGCCTCTTCGCCTGTCCTGCTTAAGATTTCCGGAAAGACCGCCTTTCGGGTCCCGGCTGCTTGGCAGCCTGTAACCGAGAAATCTGAACGTTTGCTGGCGCATTGCTGCATGTTCAGAGTGGTCGGAGTAGTACCGCGGAGCAATGGACTATACGTTGTGCTCTTGAAGGAGTTGCTGACCGGTTTTGATCAGTGTCAGGTTTTCCCAATGCCACATTAGCTTACGCGGTTTGCGTGATATTGACTCAAACACGTCGGTACATTTTGACTGCCGTAGTGGAGCCGCTCTCTCAAATTTCAACTGATCAAAAAATTGCCGGGCAAGTCAGCGCTTGATCAGGTTCGCGGCGAAGCCGGCAGATACCTACGTGCAAATGATCCGGGAAAAAAGGTAAACCCGCACGGTGGGGAATTGAGATGAACTGTCGGGCAAGGCACCACGGAATGAACGGGGAGTATCTGATGGATCGGGCGCTGACGGTGCGGTGGGCTGCGCTCAGGCTGGCCGATGGCCATAGGTGATCGGAGTATTTTCGTCGTCTTCATGTAGCCATTTTTTGGGGAGCATTGCCATGATTGCACGAACTACAGAATCTCGTCAGATGATGCCACGGGCATCATCATTACCGTCAGCGTCCGCTAGATCTGCATTCGCGAGCTCGCTAAATGAGGTTTCCGTCGGGTTGAGAGGAATGCTTAATAGCAAGTGTGATGGCTGGCTTCACGTCGATCAACGGAGTGATCTATTTCATTCAACCGTCGCGTTTTGTCGGGACGTGATGGATGAAGAGTTGACCTCGCTGGCGGCGATGCGTGTTGTCGAAAGTGGGCTACCAGGCGGATCGCCATCCGTGTCGAATATCGAAGGGACGGCGCAGTGTTCGACGAGTGGGGTGTCCGCAGGTGGTGCCAGACATCGGTATGCGACCCGAGCGACGGTGCATGCAGATCCAGAACGATCAACATCTGACTTCACTGCCGACGTGACGTGTGCGGAGACGGGGGAGGGGCAGTCAGAGGCGAGCGACCGAGTCGATGAGCATGCTTATGCGAGGCAGCTCGCCCGCTGTTTGGGGCTGCAGGTATTGTGCAAAATGATGAATTACGTTTCTAATGCACATCCTTTAGTCGTCGCCGACGTTGCCTCGGAAGGTGTGCATGTCACCCGATTGTGAGTGCGACGCAAAAGTGCTAACGATGGACGGTGACGTAAGGGGCGTGTTACGACGATCGGTGTGACAGTGTTCACCGAGAGGGCTCGTCGGTGCTGGACCGCATTCCACAGAAGAAGGGCGTATTAGCAGGTGGTATGTACGCGGTCAATTAATGACGCCTGTCAGAGTCGTGGTGTGGAGCGAGAGACTCAGCGCCATTCGGCGGGCATGGCTCAGGGCAGCAGCATGGCGTAGTCGTCGGCAGTCTGCGCGAGCGCAATGCGTTCGTTCATCTTGGCTGCATGAAAATAGGGGCATGCGGACGCGGACGCTCGTGGAACGGCTGTTCACGCGCGTCAAGGCTTGCCCCCCCTCGAGGATGTATTTGCATGCGGGTTGTGCATCTAGGGTATCACTGATTGTCCAACACGCTATGGGCAGCAGCACGTGTCACACAATCAGTGTTTCTCTAGTCCCTGTTCATATTCTTTGCCACTTGGCGCGCTCAGACGAATTCAGAGTATTTCAATGTCGCCTGTGGTTATCGTCTTTTTAATATTTTTAACAAATTCCAGGGTATATTTAGAAATAGCGCTTTTGATTTTTCTTCGATCGGTCGACGAAAGTATTTTTCGTGTGAAGTCAATCTGCGCCTTGTAGACTTCAGAGCTTCGCATTTTTAGTCGGTGTTTAAGGTAATTGGGGCGTTTAACTAGTTCGTTGTTGCAATCGATATAGAAGTGATTCCCCGACATGTTTGAAAGTGAGTCGCTAAATTTTACATATGTGGTTAATGTGGTCATGTCCTCGATAAGGTTCTTGCATGATTCAGTTGTTATGCCGTATTGATCAGGGGACGCGTCAACCGACGACAGTCTCCACTGGCCGTTTCTTATATATGTGACAGTTCCCTTGAGCAGTGGACGACTGACGTCGATGCTGTCGTAAGGCGGCGGATTGTCTGTTGGTCGCATTGGTGCCGACGGTGCGCGTGAGTTACAAGAAGTCAGTTGCATGAGATAGCCCAAGATATCGGTTAAAAAGGTGACTTTAACAGTCACGCTGGAGCTGGAATTGTTGAATTCGCGCATTCCAGAGGGCGCGGGGCGAACAAAATGGGTGCGTGGTCAAGCGTTTGCGTGCACTGATTCGCCGCATGGGAATATAGTGCAATTGGCTTACGGTAGCCGGCTGGCTGCCGGATTTCCCGCTACTCGCGCATGCCGCAAGCGTTATCGAACTCCCGGTCCGGAAAGCGTTCGATATTTGAATATGAAATTGCGGCAGCAGTTTGGAGACTTCCATCCTTGGCTCAGGCGCAGGGGCGTACTGTGGTCCCCCTCGGATTTCGCGTCATCGTGTGGCGGCGCGCCGATAGATATCTTTCGACTATATATTGGAACAGCAATCGCCCCATTAAGGACGCCTGCGGCGTCCGTGCTCTTGCCCCCGGACTAAACTCCGGGGCTTCCCGCACATCTGCTGAACCCGCAATTCTGCCGGCTACGGCGGACAATTCTTGGTCGTTTGCGGCACCTTCTTTCAGCAGAATATCGGTGGCCATCTGAGTGGATTTCGCGGTCACAAGGCCGTGAGTTCTAGTTCGTTGATGTTCTTTTTCACAGCGATCACGCGGGCGCCGTTGCCAAGCCTCATCAAATAGCGAAGTCGGTCTCGTGCCGCTTGAGGATCCTGTTGCATCATCTTGGCGCTACGAGCAAAGCATCGATCGGTATTGTTGACCTTCCGCAGGTGCGTGGCGAAGTGCGAGAAACGAAAGGGTGGGCGAAGCGTGCGGGGCGAGGCAATCACCACCCGACTATGATATCCGCGGAGATAGGCGGCTAGGCGAGAAACAATCATCTTGTGGCACTCCCAAGTTGGCAACAGCTGCACATCACCAAATTTCCCAAGGCTTGCGCTACTCGATTTCGATCGCGGGGATGGCGCGGGTCAACTCGCCCAAGGCGTCATGTGCTTGCGGATTTCAATTGCCATTACAAACAACTTACAATGTTGCGTGGCGTGATTGGTCCGCGGGTGTGGTGTCGTGTGGTCCAGGTTGAGTGGTTTTAAGGTGGAGTGTGGTGATGGCGTCTGAAAAATCGGGTGGAATTTGCAGGTGGCTGGAGTGGGTCTGGGGACGTGGGATGCGTGGGGCCGACGGGCGGGGCGAGTGCGGGAGGCTACTCAGGTGTTTTTCTGATTCCTGGAATGGTCGGGTGCGGACAGAAATGGCGCGCCGAGTCTTACCTGGCGCGGATGCGTGGATCGGAGGCCGTCCTGCGATGTGCGCCCAAGGTCAGCGTGGCAAAGGTCGTGCTCATGCGATGACTGGTTCGTGCCATTCCGTGGTCTCAGTCAATTTTGGGGCGATGGGGGAGGCATTGAGTAATGCGCTTGTCACTGGTCTGACGCCTGATCTGTTGTTCGTCACGATACTGGGCTCCAGTCTGATCGTCGTGGGTCACTTATCGTTCAAGGCCTATTTGTCGCATCGGACGCAGGAAAGGGAATGTGTCGTGGCGGTCCGGCAATGTCTCGCGATGAGTCGGCAGGAGACCAAGCGCCTCGGCATGGTGCTGCAAGCCTTTGGTCGGCTTGGTGACCGGTGTGCCGGGCCACCGCCCCGCGCCGTGCGGGCGACAGCCCCGGATCGTCGCGCATGCAATATGTTGTGCGATCTTCGTCGGGTGCGTAGCGCACAGCAGGTGTTGCCGCGCCTCAAATCACCTTGTCGCTTGCTGCGTGTCGATATCGTATTTGTTGGGCAGGCACATGCCGATATCGACGAACCTTCGCCAAGGCGATTGTCCGGGATTCGGCGATCAATCTGAAGCGCCTTTATTGTTTTTCCAAGGGGGCGGGTTGATCAAGGAGGTCAAAAAAGGCGGGAAAAATGGCGCTCAAGGTACGATAGAGCTCGTGTGAGGCGAAACTTAAGGTAGGCGCGGTGCGGTAGACGCTGGGCGCTTCGAGGAAAAGGTCCGTGGAGGGGGCCGCAGCAGGGTACAGGCTGGAGCGTTAATTGAACGGGGCTGCCGTATAGTAGTTTGCCGCTCGCAACAGACGCCGTGCGCGCGTATGGTTCGTGACCAGTTCAGCAGTGGTGGAGCGGCGCCTCGAGTGTGGTGTCCTATCGTTGTCATGTTTGCGCAGGGTGAAGTCACGCAACCAGCGGGTCAAGGACAGACGCGATGAGTTGACGTGTGCGTAATCCTGGCGATGGTGTTGAACGGGGGCGCTGGGGATGGCTGCTCGGCCTGATGGGGCATTAATATGGCGGCCTTTCCGATTGGCAACTTATGTCGGATCGATGGACGGGGGGCATCTCAGTGCGCAATACTGACGTGACGGGCCTGCTCGTGAATCTTGGTCACTTAGGAATTGCCATGCACGTATGGAGTGGGACAGCATCAGCAGCGGGCTGCGATTGGCGTGGGCCTATGGATTGGGTCGCTGGCCTGTGGGCGTGCATGCGACGTCACGCGGTGGAGTAGCGAATGTGAATTCTCTTTCGCAAAATCAGCCTCATCTGATTTTTGCCGGGGAGTCTTCGTTAGACAATGAACTGTCTCGGATTTTGGGGCAATTTTAAGATGGGGTGGAGTATGCGGCTGGTCTATTCGCGTGCACTTGTAATTGCGGGGCTTTTTGGAATCAACGCAATTTTGTTGGTGGCGTTCATTGAGCAGATTGTTTATCACGATTTGCCGTGTCCGTTATGTTTGTTGCAGCGGGTCGGATATATTGCAGCGGGGATGGGGTTGGCGCTGAATTTGCGGTTTGATGTGCGGCCCAGCCACTATGCGATTACGTTGTTTGGCGCCCTGTTAGGGGGCGGGGTGTCTGCTCGGCAATCCTTGCTTCATATCGTGCCTGGTTCCGGGTCGTATGGTGGCGAGGTGTGGGGCATGCATATGTATGTGGCAGCGTTTTTGGGATTCGTGGCCATTGTCATGTGCGTCGCGTTCATGATGCTGTTCGACAGCCAATTTTACGAAGAAGGCAATCAGATTCGTTCGGGGCAGGCAGCGACGACGCATTCGCTCGGCGGAATGGCGCTGATAGCCGTCGTGTTATTTGCTGTATTGACATTGGGAAATGCGGTGTCGACGGCGCTTGAGTGTGGTGCTGGACTTTGCGTGGCAAATCCGACTTCGTACATGTTGTTCGGCTAACCGGCGTAATGCAGGCGATGAGGCTATTTACGTTGTGTCGGAGGGAGAAATGCCGGAGTCTATCCATGTTTGGCCAAAAAGACCGGCCATTGCCCCAAATGTGACGAAGGCGACAGGCCCCGCACGACGGCACTGTGACAACGCAGAGTGTCCCGATGAAAAATGTTTGATCGATGAATTGGCTGATACGGTCCGTTTCTGGGACGACATGGATGATGCGATGCAGGCGCTCGATGTCCTGATCGATATTGCAGCGTGTCGGCAAAGTCTCGATTCGGCGCGCCGTGCGGTGAATACGATTTTATCCCTATATCGGGATGATCAGGTATCGCTTGGTGTGCTTGATGCATTTGGTGCCAAATTAGCGGATCTATATCGAGTTTTGCGTGATCGTCCGGATGGCAACTTTGGGATGCCTGTCGCACTGCTGCATCTTGGCGCGCAAATTGCGCGAAACGACGGTGGAACGAGCGACGACTTGCTCAGCTCGAAAGAGTGCGATGCAATCGATCAGCGGCTGCAAGAGGCGGCTGATATCCACGACGAAAAATCGCTGCTGAATTTTGCGCGGCAGGTAACCACCGATGAAGTAAGTGCCTATTTCGCTACTGTCTCGTTGGCACTCGATGCCGTGGTCGACATTGGCGCGGATAGGGTGGCGCAGCATGGCGCCGACCCGGCATATTTCACTAGTGCAGTGCAGGCATGGAAACAGGAGCATCGAGTTCACCCCTTGCTTTGGGTGCCACTTATATCGAAAAGTGAGAACCATTTTTTGCTGCTTGCATTTGAGCGAGACCGGAATGGGAAATCGTACGCGACGGTCGTGGATACGCGTGGTATGTTGGCCAACAACGAATCTTCTGGGGCGCGCAAGTTGAGGAATACTATCCAGTGGCTTGTTGAGCAGGTGGTGGGCGGTAATGGTGAAGAGATAAGGTGGCTTTCCCAGGATATTCAGGGGGAGGACAACCCGAATAGCTGTGGACCACTGATTTGTCGACTGGTTTCCGTCATGGAGGGAGGGCGGCACACTGATTATGATGCGGCGTCCTTCGAGATTGCGAAGGCATGGATGGAGGGTGCTGATGTATTTTTGAGGCAGCGTGCTATTGCCGCCACGCGGGCGGAAATGATCGAGGCGGTTGTTGCCCGGCGGCAAAATTTGAGCGGTGATGGATATATCGGTGATAGGAAGCGCGCGCTAGCATTTGTCGAGGTCTCGAATTGAGATGTCGGCCGAGCATATTGTGGAGTACTGCCCGCAGTTTGCAACTCCCCTACCCATGGGCAGCAGTCCTAAGCTGTATGTAATAGGCGTTTCGTGTGTCGTTCTTGGTTATTATAGAGCGATGCCGCTGAGCCGGTACAGGAGGACTGCGTGAGTCGGTGGCGTTGGGTCGTGATGGCGACTTTGGCATATTCCGGGTCGCCTTTTGCTAATGGCTGCTATTCGGCCCCCTATGATTGCCGACCAGTTGGCGACATTGCTCCCGACACGGGGCATAGCTACGCCGAACGGGCTCGCGCGTATGCGCAGTTCGCTTGGCAGGACTTTATGGCGCTGAATTTTCCGGCGGCGACCGGCGCAGACGGTCATCCGCTTCCAGAACCCAGTACGATGCGTGGTCTGGACGATCACGCAGGCTGCTATACCGCTGTCTGGCAAGTTTATCCCGAGGCGCGCGATCTGTTTCGGCCGGGGGGGCAGCCGCCGGCTCAGCCATTCGGAAGCGGACACGATGTGCCAGACATCTGTATCGCGGCAGGGCGGGCCGCGCGATTGAGTGCGTTTCGACGTCGACGTGATCGGTTGGGCGACAACATGGTTCTGGACGAATATATCCAGGCGGATCTGATGGGGCCCGTGATCGATTCGTCCGGGCACTATGTTCGCTACGGCATCCACTTTAATCGGCCGATGTTTAATTACATTGTCGGGAACCAGCTGTATTCCCAGGAAGGTCAGTCGCAATTCGACGCGCATGATTTGCATCGTGACCACAGCAAAGTGCATTTTCCGCGTGGCCGCTATGATGCGACGGTGGGTTCGATTTTCATCAAGGCGGCTTGGAAAATCCTCGACGCACACGATGATCCGTTGACCTTCTATCGAGTACGCGCATACGTCTACGATGCACCAGGTGGGGCGTTTCATGATGAACCGACGGTCACGGCGCACTGCGAGGTCCGGACGATGGGCCTCGTTGGCTTTCATATCGTCCATTTCACGCAATCCGCGCCGCAGGGTGTCTGGTCCACGTTCGAACATCGGGACAACGCGCCGTGGCTGGCTGACTTCAAGATGGGAACGCCGGTGCGTCCCTATTCATTTTTTAATCCCACACGTTGTCCGTCGGTCAGCGGTCAGCCTGCCTGCCGATACAATGTTTTGCCGCCCCAGCCGTGGAATCCGCAACGGCCAGGTCAAGCTCCGACACAACTGGTGAGGATTGCGGCTCCTGGCGCATGGGCGATCGAGGCTAATCGTGCGGTGAGGCGTGCGTTGCGGCAATACGAAGGACAGACCGTATGGGATCACTATTTCCTGGTGGACGTTCAGTTTCCGACCGCGGGCAAGTCTGCTGACGCATCAGGGCGCGCTGATCCCGACGGCGCGCCGACCCCGACGTTGCTGGCCAATACCACGATGGAAACGTACATTCCAGGCTTTCACGCCCGCGAGCAGACGACTAACGGGAAAGCCGTGCCGAGCGACGACCGGATGACGGGCGTGGTGCTCGCACCCGGACCGGTCGATCCGTGGCAGCCACGTCAGTTCAATCGGGCTGGCGGGGCGCCGCGCGTCACCTCGAGCTGTATTGGTTGCCATCTCGATGCGTCGATGGCCACAGGTGCGGCCGGTGATTTCGTGTTTGCGCTGGACCGGGCACAGCGCTTGGCGCCCGTGCGCAATTCCGGCGACGTGTCTCTGCAGCGTCTGGAGCGGACACTGGCCCCAGCTCTTTGATAGGGGCCCCTTCCGCGCGAATACGCATCTTCGATCCTTGATGGGATACAGAACTATGACGCCGGCCATGACCCGAAGACAGTTCTTATATGGCGCTGGTGCGCTCGGCGGCTTGTTGCTGGCCCCCGCTTTGCCCGTATGGGCCCGGGCCGATATGCCTCCCGGCCGTCGCGCGCCGGCGGCGTTTGTCGACCTGTCAGCCGCACTGCTGGGCATTGAGCATTCGGTGCTCGACCCAGCGGTTGCGCCGGACGATTTAGCCTTGGCGAGCGTCTTCTACGACCTCGGCAGTCGGGCGGGACCGGATGGATTGCACCAACTCGAGCGCGAATACATACGATGGTCGACAAGCGGCATGCACGGGGCGGTGATTGCACACGCCCTGTTGACGGCGGGCGTCAACCTGCCACGAACGGATGCGGTCGGAACGTTCGCACGGCTGACTATGCTGATGTGGCTGTATGGAGTCTGGTACGGCGGCACGGAGTGCGATCGTCACTCCGGTGCGCGCGCGCATATCACGGACCCGGCGTATCAGGTCGACGGAATTGTCTCCGGCCGCGCTTATCGGGCTGCGTGGATTTGGCGAGTGGCACAGGCTCATCCCCCGGGCTTCAGTCAATTCAGCTTCGGCAGCTGGGCCGAGCCCCCGCCATCGCTAGCCGACTACGGCATCCACGTGTGATACGGCATTTCTGTCAGGCGGAGGGCGATGGCGTGAAGTAGCTGGGGCCAACGGAGGAGACATGACTTATGACGTGGTGATTGTGGGCGCAGGTCATGCCGGCGCGTATCTGGCTTGGTCGCTCGGTCTGCAGCGCAAGCGAGTGTTAGTGCTCGAGGCGGGCCCGGCGACGCATCGTAACCGCGAAGACTATATGGAGAATTTCTATTTAAGTACCTTCAAGTCGCCGGAATCGCCTTATCCGCCCGATGCCAATCGACTTGATCCAGCTCACACCAATGCGCCACGGCCGACGACTCAGGCGCTGGTGCTTGCCTGGGACCAACCTGACCGTTCCTATTTGACCTACGCATCCGGTTCGATGCCTTTTGCAAGTACCTACGAGCGAATCGCCGGAGGAACCGGGTTGCACTGGATGGGCACCTGCCTGCGGATGGGAGAAGCGGATTTCAAGTTGCGTGAGCGTTACGGACACGGGCGTGATTGGCCGCTCTCGTACGGCGATCTCGCGCCGTACTACGCGCGTGCGGAAGCCCTCGTTGGGGTCGCGGCGGATGTCGCGGCGCAGGTGCCAACGAATATCCCCTTTCCGTCGGACTATCAGTACCCGATGCCGGGGATTCCGCTGTCAAGGGTGGATGGGCTGATCCAGTCGCGCGTGGACGGTCCGCCGCTAACCGATGAAACCTATGCACCACCGCACGCCACGATCGTGACGCCGACGCCGGCGGGCCGCAATTCGGTGCCGTACGACAATCGGCGTGTGTGCCATGGGAACACCAACTGTACGCCCATCTGCCCGATTCGGGCCAAATACGATGCGGCCTACACACTGGATAAAGCCCTCGCGACCGGTTATGTCGAGGTGCGTGATCAGACCGTGGTGGACCGGGTGTTGGCCGATCGTGACAATGGCCGTATAACAGGCCTGCACTATGTCACCTACGACTCGATTGCCGTGCCTGCGACGGCGGGGCGAACCGGTGAGGGTGTCGCGGTTGGGGCAATCTACATTTTGGCTGCCCACGCCATCGAGAACGCAAAGATTTTGCTGAATTCGCCGTGGCGTGACGGTATCACGGTCGCGAATCGGAGCGATCAGGTCGGTCGGAATTTGATGGACCACCCGACGTTTCTGGCTTGGGGATTAATGCCGGCCGACGTGCGTGCCTATGGTTACCGGGGACCCGTGTCGACGGCAGGGATCGAATCCTTGAAGGACGGTGCATTCCGGCGCAAGCGCGCGGCGTGGCGAATCGAAATTGGCAATGAAGGTTGGTTGTGGCCGACGAATGATCCCTATACCACGGGACTGGACTACGTGTATGGTACCAACGAAGGCGGATTGAATGCGGCGCGGCAGGTGTTGGGCAATGCTTCCTATGTCCGGACGCTGAATAACCTGCTGACGCGCCAATTCCGGCTGGCGTTTCTGGTCGAGCAGGACGCCGATCCAGCCAATCGGGTACAACTGTCGCTCGATCATCGCGACCATCTGGGCTTGGCACGGCCGATGCTCTCGTATCGGTTGTCAGACTATGTCAAGGCGGGTTTCGAACAGGCGCGGGCCGCGGCTCAGGAGCTGATGTCACGGCTGGATGCGAGCGATCATACGCGAGTCGATGCTGGCACGGCTTGCTCGTTTGAGTACCGTGGACAGCGCTACAACTACGCCGGAGCCGGCCACGTTTGCGGCACGCACGTGATGGGAGCGTCGCCGTCGGACTCAGTAGTGGACGCCGATCAGCGCAGTTGGGATCACGACAATCTGTATATCGTCGGATGCGGGTCGATGCCAAGCATCGGCTCGGCCAATCCGACGCTCACCATGTTGGCGATGACGGGGCGGACCTGTGACAGGGTCCTGTCAAGGTTATAGCGTGGCCGGCATCGCACGATCGAGTGACACCGACTGGGCAGCAGTCGATCGGGTTGCCACAAACGCCAGAACGCGCCGGACAGGGAGCGCAACTGGAACGGCATCCTGTCCGCACTGGTCCAGATCGAACCGGACTTTCCGACTGGCAGCACGCCTGACGTCCGGTGGTGCGGCGTGTTCGGGCGGAAGGGGCGAGTAAGCGCAGTGCATTGCACAGGCGGGCCAGATTGGACCCGCTTGCCAGATGCTGATGAGCGCGCGTTGCATCTGCCGACCAGGACGACCAAACCAACGCAACTGAAAATTCGGAAAATCGGTCGCGCCTGGTAGGTGCGGAGCGTCTGGTCGTCGGGTGACGAGCAGCCCCCACGCGGCTCGACCGTGCTCGTCGAGCATGCCCCAGAACTGATGATCGGCGCAATCGTGGGTTTGGCACATTGAGCCCACCAAATAGGTTTGGCCATCGATGATGCGATGGGTAACCGGGCTACTGGTGGCCTCGTCGCGATCAAGCCAGTGAGGCACGTCCAGCTCACCTGTCAACATCAGCCGCCACGCATGATCGTAAGGCGATTGCTGGACCAGGTTGGCCATTGTGGGTGATGACTCGCTGGCCGAAACGTGATTCGATTGGCTAGGTAGCACGACCAGTAGTGCGACCACGCACGCGAACGCGCGCGACAAGTATACTATCAACATGATACGGCGCTCCTTGGCAGGGGAGGATGCAGCAAATCAGGTGAGTTGTCCCGGTTTGTTTCGTGGTCCTTCTTGGTTCCGGATCGTCCAAAGTGCTGAAGTTGAACGGAAAGGCACGTCTACCGGCAAGAACGGCAATCCACCATGCAGTGTTGCAGCGGTTCCGAATACCGCAGATCAGGTATGGCTGATCCAGCACGGGAAATTGTTGGTTGTGACCGTGCGTATGCAAATTGGGTTCCAGTCGTCCCGATAGTCGAAGGACGTTCGGCATCGGGGTAACGAAACTCGCGCGACAATCGAGGTGTGGACGCGCTGCGATGCGAAAGCCCGCGTCGATCGGTGGTGCGATAAGTCTCGATAGGTGAGCCCGACAGAACGCCGTTCTGACTTATGTGAACCGCTCGGCGTGTCCATGATTCCCTGCTACGATCCAAGGAAAAATACCCTCGCAACCGTGGCGGACTGTTGGGCCACGATGGACAGACGAACAAGCACATGCGTGCGCGTGTCGGCAAAATATCGCGATGGAGTCGCGGTGCCAGTGGCAGCTCGAGTCGCTCGCTGGAGCGCCGTTAATTTTCTTGGGAGTACTCTCTTCGCACGGCGGATTTCTGCTCGCGGATGATTCTCAGGGATGCCAATTCGGAATCGAGTGTGGAAAGGATTCCATCCAATGAGTGGATTCCGCGAATCCGCAATTGATTGATTTCCCTGATTCTGCGGCTATCTATCTTTTCAAGGGCATTGAGTTGAATCTTGATGTTCTTGTATGCATGATTAATTCTTTGATAATCAGTGTCGTCGGCGTTGGCGATTTCATTCAGATTGGTTGCGATTGCCTGGTGTATATTTTTCCCATCTTCACTGCGAAGTTTGAGGTTGCCGGTGTCGATCCCGGTGGAAATTTTCTCCGACCAAGATTTTATGATGCTGATTCTTCGGGCGTTGCGAATGTCGCTGTCAAAGTATCGCGGGAGAAGGCGTGTGAGAATGTTCATTTGTGGTATTTGACTGGTTTGGTAGTGTTTGTCGATGGCAGGGTGCGCATGGATTATATTTCTTCAGTTTATAAATATCCCGATTTGTAGCGGCTTCAATATTGCACCCAAGCTTGTGCGTACGATCGCGTTGCCTGCTTGTCGCTGTACGGATAACGCTCGTGAGTTGCACTCGCGGCGGTATCTAGTTCCGTGTGGGTATGTCAAATCGGCGGTCCGAGCGCGAGAAGGCGTCGGGGGGGCTTCGCAAAGCTAACCAGTCGTGCAACGGCTTCTTGCTTCGTCGTACCTCGACATATCGAAGTGGGTAAAGTGGGTGGGGTTGCCGGGCAAGCCATAAAATGTGAAGTTGCCGAAGTCGACGACATAGCGCCGATCAGGCACGGCTTGGGTGAACATTTCATGACGACGCTCAATGGATAGTTCGGTAGCCGGAATTGTGCGGGCTAGCCAGTTGGCCGGAGAATGCATGATTGATCGTGTCGATCAGTTGCAGCTGGGTGAGTCCGTGCCGAGACAACTGGATGCCTTCGTCTGAAGCAAGCAATCGGGAGTCGTTGATCAACCGGTTAAATCGCGCTTTTACCTCAATGGTGTCTAGGAGGGCATGTTCTGCAGATCGTACGTTACCGAAAGGAACGCAGTCGGGTTGCAACTTCGGGCAGAGGGCAGAGGCTCGCGGGTTGTTGTTGAGCGAAAGATTGACAGCGGGCTACTGAGATTCGTGTGGAACAACGATGCGTGATGGTGTCTTGCGCACCGGATGGCAACCGGTAGCGCAATGAGGAATGGGCGTGACACCGGTCGTGGAAGGTGAGGTTTTGCGGCATGATTCAGGGCTTCGGTGACGGAAGATTCATCATTGAGCAATGAAGCGATGTTGGGGGGCTATCAGAAAGCGCTGACGATCTCGAGCCGGGCGCTGAATGGTGGGCATCGCGTGCATGGTGACCTGAAATTGAGCATGGTGGTTCAAGGGGCGATCATGCACCTCATCGGCTGAGACGAAGTGGTGGTCCGCTGGCGTTTTTTCCTTGAGTATGCCGGATTGAGATATATTCTGCGCTGGTTTGATTGGATAATTCGAGTGGAGTGAATTGCATGGCAACATATCGAGAACTCAGAGCCCAGGCCGATGCATTGATGCAGCAGGCGGAAAATGCGCGTCAGGCAGAACTGCAAGCAATTCTGGATGAAGTGCGTGCGCGTGTGGCCGAGTACGGACTGACACCGGATCAGGTTTTTGGACGCGGGCCGCGCAAGGCGCGCGCGGTTCAAGCGAGTCTGCCACCCAAGTACCGGGATCCCAAGACGGGCGCGACGTGGAGCGGGCGTGGACGAGAGCCGGCATGGATCAAGGGCAAGCGACGGGACCGTTTCCTGATCGAAGCATAAAGGGCGTCGTTATCGCTCCGTCCTGTTATTTCGTCTTATGGGGCGAGTGGCTTTCATAGTGGCATCACCCATTATCCAGGCGCGTGGTTTGGCGTACGGGTGCGCAGGCGCCAGTCCCGTGCTTGACCTCGTTTGCGATGGCGAGACGCACGTCGTATCTCCGACTCGTAGGGCGAGAAAAAGGCCCGTGTGCGGGAATGGTGGCGGTTGCAACGCGGCAGCGCCCCGAGTTCGACCAAGATTGTGTCGGGCGAACGTGACTCGGAGATGCATCAGAGCAAGAAAGGCAATCTGTGGCACCTCGGCATGAAAGTGCTATCAGCGTGGACGCCAAATCGGGGTTGATGCATACGGTGCGGGGCACCGCGGGCAACGTCAGCAACGTGCCCGAAGCCAATAGTTTGCTTGCTGGGCGAAAAAACCGCCGCGTTTGATGATGCGGGTTGCCAAAGGGTACACAAGTGCCTATACACTCGGACCGGCGTGAACTGGTATATGGCGATGAATCCCGGATACCGCCGTATTCTGGACAAAAGCAAGCGGCTTGGTGATGCGCTCAGCTCACGGATCAGGTCGAGCGAACCAAGGCCAGTATCCGGGCAAAGGGCAAGTGCCCGTTCCAAGTGATCAAGCTGCAGTTCGGCTATGCCAAGGTTCGCTCTTGAGGGCCGAAGAAGAACACCATACGACTCATGACCTTGTTCGCGCGGTTCATCTTATGGAGATGGAGTGCGACAAATTATTGGTCGCTCGGGCATGATCGCGTTCCGGGGTTGCGCCGATGCCTTACGCGCAACCCGTAAATGCTGTCCGGCGCATGCCGACCAGCTTCGATTCGGGCGGACAGATTTGCGTCGTGGCACATTTATCTGCCTGTTAAGCGGCCAAGCACACTTGATTCGGGTTTGTGAAAAGCATCCTTAGTGCTGCTGCTTTCGAAATGAGCGCACCTGATCTCTCAATTTCACAACTTCCTCTGGCGACATTACAGAGAGCATCTTCCACATCTTTGTTTTTAATTCAGCGCTTTCGCTTTCTGAGTGACTGCGCCATTTTGGAATGTCGCGTTTGGTCTCGGCGAGTGCATTTTGGTATAGGCCACTTCGGATATTGGTCGCTACATCGTCGGGAACCGACACGCTTAGAATTGTCATGTTGTTAATAGACCTGATTAAAAGTTGGTGGCGGCTTGGCAGGTCTTGGGTCGTGTTTTTAGGGGGGGGCGGCGTAGTCGCCGTTTCGTTGGATACACGGGTTGGGCGGAGTGTCTTTGACGCATCCCGGGCATGAGTTGATTGACGGGGCTGACGTGCGAGCTTGAAAAACGGCAGGGCAGAGCCGATCAATGATACTGGTGGCATGAGAAACGTCCATAGATGATTTAAGTGATTTGACGATAAAGGTGTCGGTTATTGGGTAGGATGGCTATCAAGGACCGCTCTGTGCAATGTATGGCGGGTGCGGCCGCTGGTCGAATGCGGCTCGACGGGGAGCGTTATGCGCCAGCTGCTGATGGGCATCAATGGCCATGGGTTTGTCGTCTGCGAATTCGGTCGCAAACCATCCGGCCCTTTTGTTTTTGCGCATGCTCGATCGGGTCGTTTCGGTTGGGCTCGGTGTCTGCGGCAGCGCGGGAAACAGCAGTCCAAAGTGTCCGAGGGGCGGACCTATGGGGTACATCTTCACTTCCTCGAAAAGCCGCCTCGACATGGATTCGTTATCGCTGGGGGTGGCGCTTATCCGATGCTGGTTTCGGTGTCGGAATCGATGCGACCTCTTTGGGGTGGGTCTGTGTGTCGTAGATGGGGGGGCGGCTTTTTGATTGGTTCTTGATAGTCCAAAGCACAGGACTTGACCAAAAATGGTTGAATGCTATGTGAAGATGTGCGTCCCGTTTTCTGTGGTTTCCGAATTGTTGCGATGCCGCGATTCTTTGTTTCGACGGTGTTGGTGGGGTGTGGCGTCTTGGTGTGCGGTACATCAGCGCTGGCGCAAAATAGCGTGACACTGTACGGTGGACTCGACACGGGCGTGGCCTACTTCGACAATCGTATGGGCGCTCGTGGGTCCGGCAACAGTGTGCAAACGCAGGCCGGTAACCTATCTCCCAACCTGTGGGGGATAAAGGGGATCGGAGATTTGGGGGGCGGTCTTCAATCGATATTCAAGCTGGAAAGCGGTTTTAATGTCAACAACGGGCGTCTGACGCAGGGCGGGAGACTCTTCGGGCGGACTGCGTCTGTGGGGTTGGGTGATGCGATATTCGGCACCGTAACGATGGGGCGCCAATACGACCCACTAGTCGATCTGATTCAGCCGCTCACCAATGATGGAACATTCGGTTCGACATTCGCGACGCCAGGCGATGTGGACAACTACGACAATAGCTATCGCACCGGAAATTCGATCAAATACGCGACCCCGGATCTGGAGGGGCTTCAAGGGGCCGCCATGTACGCGCTGGGTGGTCAACCTGGCGGAACGGCTGGGCGCACTTATGCTTTTGCGGCTGCCTATCACCATGGTTCGATCGGCGTGGGCGTCGGATATTTCTATGCCCATAGCGCACATGGTTCGGTTGCGTCGTTTGATGGCCTGCGCCCGAACGTCGATGTGGACATCGACTCACCAGCAATCACTGGGGGCTTCGTGTCGGCCAACTCGCTTCAGATTGTTCGCGCTGCGGCCAATTTCCAACTTGATCAATGGATTGCGGGAGGCGCGTTCAGTTACGTGCGGTATGGCGACTATGGGTTGGCCTCTGGCCGTACAGGATCGACAGCGTTCAATACAATTCAGACATTCCTGGATTACCGCTTGAGTGCGGCTGTTGTGGTGGGTATTGGGTACGACATCACGAAAGGCGCCGGTAACAACGTCAGCGTGCGCTATAGCCAGTGGAGTTTGGGAGGCAAATACCGCCTGTCGCCGCGTACCGATCTCTACGTGCTGGCAGGCCTTCAGTGCGCGTCCGGTAGCACGATCAATGTCGCCGGTGTTCTCGTGCCGGCAGTGGCGTCGATGGGGGATTTTGGTAACGATGCCAGCACCAACCGCCAAGCGATGGCCATGATCGGCATCCGTCATGCTTTTTAGTTGGTGGTCAGTCAACACAAAGGGCTGCTCGGGAGAAGGCGATCTCAGATTTATCTGGTGAAAATTGAGGTGGCGTCTTATTTTGGAATGGCGCGATCTTTCCGATAATGTCGTTCATTCCCATTCGTTACAGGGCGCCGAATCGCCCTGTTGAGGAGTCGAACGTGAAACACCGCCTACGAGTCTTGTGGTTGTCCCTGTGTTTGATTGTGCCGGTTGCGCATGCTGCGTCGATGACGCCTGTATCAGGCAAGGACTATGAGTTACTCAAGCCGGCTCAGGCAACTGCGGCGCCGAAAGGCAAAGTCGAAGTCACTGAATTCTTCTGGTATGGCTGCCCGCATTGTGCGGAATTTGAATCGCCGCTGGAGGCCTGGGCCCGAAAAGAGGGCGACAAGATTGCGCTGAAGCGGGTGCCGGTCGCGATGAACAGTGCATTGACGCCGCATTCTCGCATGTATTACGCACTGAATGCGCTGGGCGTATCAGAGCGCATGATGCCGATCCTGTTTGACGCAATTGGCCAACAGGGGCAGCCACTGTTGACGCCGCAGGATCAGGCTACGTTTCTGTCGAAATACGGCGTCAACCGGGCGCAGTACCTTCAAACCTATTATTCAGCGCGTGTCCAGGCCGACGTTGCGCGAGCTGCGAAACTGATTCGCGACGAGCGAATTGTGGGCGTACCGACGGTGACCGTGGCCGGTAAATATGAGACGGGACCTGGCTATACGGGCAGCCTGGAAGCAACTACGTCCGTTCTGGATTATCTCGTCAAGCAGGTTGATGCATCTTGAGTGAGGTGTGTGTGGGCGATGTAATGGTCGCCTGAGTCGGATTGGTGGGCGTGGTCACCCGTGCGGGCGAAGGATCACAGCGAACCGATGCAATGGTATTGACGAGGGTGTATGGGCAATGAGAATCGGCATTTCTTTCCTGACGCATGAGAACCAGAACCTTTGGTCCAATGGGCTGGATCAGAATATCGTGTTTCTCGCCCATTTGCTTCAACAATTGCCCTTTGTTCAGTCGGTGGGATTGATCAAGGTTGGCGATCAGAGGCGACGGCCACCGCAACTTGACTCGGTCGCGGAAGACTTGCCGTTGATGTCGTTACGCGACGCGGGCGAAGCGGTTGATGTCGTCATCGAGATGGGCGGGGCGCTGGATGTGTGTTGGCTGGACTGGATGCGTGCCCGGGGCAAGAAGGTGGTGTATCACTGCTGCGGTCAGCCGTACGTGGCATGGGCGGAGACCGTCGTGTTCGATCAGCCGAACCATTTCACCCGTCCGGACCGGTGCGATGAAGTCTGGTACCTGCCGAAAGACGCCTGCTTCGCGCCGATGCTGCGCACGATGCACCGATGCGAGGTACATGAGGTTCCGTTCATTTGGCATCCGCGGTTTCTGGACGCGCGCATCCGCGAGGTACGGGCGCAGGGCTACGAATATGGGTACACGCGACGAGATGCGAGTACCCGAGGACTGCACGTTGCCATCTTCGAACCCAACCTGTCGGTCGTCAAAAGCGCAGTTCTACCGATGTTGATCTGCGATGCGGCGTATCGGGCAAACCGCGATAGCGTCACGTTCGCGTGCGCACTGAACGCGCGTCGCATGTATGAATGCTCGGCGTCGCAGTCGCGAGTTCGGTCGCTAGACCTCTTTCGTCATCGAAAAATGGGATTGTACGAACGTCACGACACCGTGACCGTATTGGCACAGCGCCCGAATGCCGTCGTGTCACACCAATGGCAGAACGACCAGAATTATCTATATCTTGACGTGCTATATGGCGGCTATCCGTTGATCCACAACTCGCCGTGGCTCAAGGACGTTGGCTATTATTATCCGGCATTCGATGTACAGCGCGGGGCAGCACAACTCCTGCGGGCGGTGGTCGAGCACGACGCCGCGCTGGGTGAATATTACGCGCGCGCACAAGATATCTTTGATATGGTGCATCCGTCGAGTCAGCCCAATCTGGCAGCATATGCCGAGCGGTTGTTGCATCTGTGTCAGGGCGCTGCTTTTGTGCCGAAGGCGGGTGCATGAGCGGCAACTGTTGCGACCGCTTCAGCGGGCGCCCCCGCGATCTGCGGGTCGGCATTGGCATCTCGGCGCGTACGCGCCGGAAATCGCTTTGGCTGGGCAATGGCATCCAGAATGCCCTCTTTCTCGCGATGCTACTGACCTGTGTGCCGACTGTCGGCGAGGTCCACTTGGTGCGGGAGGGTGCAGACGACCCATTCGACGACATCCGCGATTGTCTGGCTCTTGTGCCGGTGACGTTGGTTGGGATGTGCGAGGCGGCCGAGGCGCTCGACGTGATGATCGATCTGGACGCACAACTCGATCCCGAATGGATCGTGGCCTTTCGCGAACGTGGCGGCAAGCTTGTATCGATGCGCTTCGATCACGATTATGTGTGTGATATCGAGCAGATGATCTTCGGCCGGTTGCCGAACGCGCCAATTGTGCCGGGCGCGTATCACGAAATCTGGACGTTACCGCAATACGCGGCTAGCGGGATCCCCTACCTGGGCAGTGTGTGCCGCGTGCCGATCAGGGTGGTGCCACCCTTGTGGAATCCGATATGGCTGCAACACAAGACGGCGCTTTTGCCCGACGGGCGGCAGTTTGGTTATCAGCCAGGCCGGCGCCGCTGGCGGGTGGGGATCTTTGAACCGAATTCCTCCGTGGTGACAACGAGCTTGATTCCGCTGCTGACATGTGAGGCGGCGCATCGTACCGATTCCGGCATGTTCGAGCGCGTTCGTGCCTTCAGCACGTTCGAATGGCGGCAACATCCTGGATTCCAGAATCTCGTATGCAGTCTCGACGTTGTCCGGCATGGGTTGGCTTCGTTCGATCACCCAGTTTCGTTTCACGAGGTCATGGCGGGTGATGTCGATGCCGTGGTCAGCCATCAATGGGAGTGCGGGCTGAGTTCGCTCTATTGCGAGGCACTCTATGGGGGCTATCCGCTCATTCACAATTCCGCTCTGATCGGTGGTTGCGGTTATCGCTATCAGGCGTTCGATTGCGTTGAGGGCGCTCGAGTCTTGTGTCAGGCAATCGCGGACCACGATAGCAGTCTGGAGGCGTATCGTCAGCGGGCCGCAACGTTTCTGAAAAGCCTCGATCCTGCGTGCGAGGCTAACGTTAACGCATATAGCGGGGCGTTGACTGCCGTGGTCGCATCACATGGCAGTAGCGGCGCGTAGCCATGGTTGATCGACTGGGCAAGACAGGAACAATTCAGCTATTCGATGAAAGGCGCAGCGACGCCAAAGGATTCAGTATGCCGTTCTTTACGATCGCGATAGTCACGCGAAATTATGGTCACTTCATTGAGGCGGCGATCCGGTCCTGCCTAGCGGGAGCGGATCAGGATGTCGAAGTCTTGGTGGTCGATGATGGGTCGGAAGACGATACGGCGCAAGTGGTGCAGGCTGTCTGCGCCCATCATCCCAAAGGTGCGCAAGTGCGTTATCACCGTGCCGGCCCAATCGGCTTGGCGGCGGCCCGCAACGAATCCCTGCGGTTGGCACAAGGAGAGTACCTGGTGTGTCTGGATGCTGACGATGTCCTGATGCCCGAAACGTTGACGCGATATCGTCGCGTGTTGCAGGACCATCCGGATGCGGACGTTCTGTACGGCCACGTTGTGGCGACGTACCCCGATCTTGTGCCGCTCGCGCGCCTAAGTACCGAGGTAATCAGGCCCTATCCGTATTCCCTTGCCGTGTTGCTGGGCCGCAATCCCATTCCGCATGCCGGGTCCGCTTCGCGGATTCGGTTGATGCGGGAAATCGGTGGATATCGGAAGGGACTAGACCGCGCCGAAGATTATGCGATGTGGCTGGATCTCGCGGCACATCACGCCCGGTTCCACTATGTGGATGCCTGCGTGGCACTATATCGTCGACACGATGACAATGCCACGCAAAACTTGAAGCCGGAATGGGATTTGCCGGTCATCCAGGCGATGTTGGAACGTTATGAACTGCGCGAGTTGCTGCCAGACTTGGGTTGGCAGCGCGATGAGGCGAGTGCGCACCTGAGTGCGGTGTGTGTCATGGCGCGGCGATTGCTACAGGCGCGGGCGGATGAGGTGTTCGTCCGAGATTTTCTCGCGAATCTTCTGTGCCCATCACGGTCTTGCGGGCAGTCGTCGGTGCGTGATAGCGCTTGACAAGCGGGTGGGCGCAACCGAGGTGCCGGGGCGATGCGCTATCGCCAGCGCGGCAATGCCAGTCTTGTATCGACGGGTTGGTCGTTAAGCGATTGGGTTGCATCAGAGCGGAGCGGGTGCAGCCAGCAGGGCTAGGCTGCACCCCAACGGTCCGCGAAGCCTGTCTGCCCGGTTAGGGCGCGTTGCCCGATCGACAGTAGTTTGCAAAATTGTCGGCAGAGACGGCAAATCCCTTTTGCTTGGCGAGTTCCCATGGCCGTTCACAGCGTTGTGTGGCTTCGCACCAGGCGTAACCAGCGGACGGTAGGCAGCCGTGGGCGTCGCGATCGCCCCCAATCATGGGGGATGGACTTGGAGACACCGCGCACGCGCTCAGGGTAACGGCCATGGCAAGCAGGATAGCGAAAGAGGTGTGACGAAGCATATTTTGTATTCCTTACAGTAAGGATCATTGAATGGGATGGGGCATGCGATTGACTGGCGCGCCCAGACGGTTGAATCATACTACGCCCGAGGGCGGAATCGGGTAGGGATGCGGAACTATCGTCGGAATAGGTGGATGGTGAATCGGATGGTGCTGATAGCTTGCATTGCGCGTTCCGTCTAGCATGACTGAGTCGGGCGGCCGCATGCGCAGTTCATTGACTGCCCATGCGAGCTCGACGCGGTCTGCTCCTTTGTTGAGGAACAAGGAGCAGGTTAGTGGGGTTTGGGGGAGCCGCACTCGGGCGGTTCCCCGCTTTTTGTGCTTGCTCGGCACGCACGTCGTTATCTGCGTGATGTTGGTAATCGTGTAGCCATTGCCCAGGAGCTGGTCGCTATACTGGAGTACCGCCTGCAGGGTCGGTGTGCTGCAGGTAATGGCCGGCTCATTGTTCGGTCATGATGTCGATGGCGCAGCCGACCCGCCAACGTCCTCAAATTTTTGTAGCGCCTCCGCTACGAGTTCATTGAGTTCAGCGCATCCAGCGTCGGTGGCTGGATCGACAGCCGAAGGCCATTTTTCCGTGCATTCTGTCAGTTGTTCCCATAGGATGTCTGCCTTTCTAATTTGTTCGGAGAACTTACTGCTTAGTAAGCTGCGTGTCGCCATGGCAACCGTGCTGAGGAGTGTCCCGTTGGGTTGATTGCCGGTGGTGCTGGAAACGCTTTGTACCGTAGTAGCCATCCCAGTCCGACTCGCCGATGGTGGTGCATCCACAGCGTCTGTGCGCAAATTGCCGGAGAACCTGGCGGGAGAGCAAGAGGTGGGTGGGCGTTGTTTGGCATGGGCCGGGAAGAGAGTTGATCCAATGCATTTTTGAAACGTAAGTCAACGTTGCCCAATTCACCTTTTATAAACCACTCGCAAGAACTGTCTGCCTGCGCGTTGTGGTAGAGAGAAGAGGTTAATAGTTATGCTCGGAAATATGTACTTCGATTGTGGATCGTCGGTTGCTGGCAGAGATGTGGGCACAATATCAGAGCCGCATGAGATGAAATTTTCGAATTCTTACGAAGTGCTTTCGCGTCGACCTGTGGTTCTGACGACGCGGCCGATCGGCCCGACGTGAGACTTGCTGCCTGACTGCACAGCAAAATCTCGCGTGCTGGGGTAATGTGGATGTAGTCGGTAAGATCTCTTTATGTCGGGTGTGCGGGACGAGGCCTTGCTTGGATCGTCATCAATGTGCGTCGGTTTGGGGAGCCTCCGGCTTAAGGCGCGCTTGCAATTTGGCAATCAAGCGCCGTGTAATGTCGACAATGGTCTGAACGACGGCCGCAAGTTCCGCCGGATCCGCTGGCCTGTCACTCCGTGCCAGGCTCTCGGCAGTGTCGGTCAACTGAGCCAGTACGGGCAGACGGCACAATTCGGCGGTCGAATGCAGACGGTGCGCTACGTCGCCGATCGAGGCATAGTCAAGGGTTTGGCTGGCGATATGCAGTGCCGTGATATCCGCTTCGCAGGTCGCGATTAGATTGCGCAAGAGCTTGGACTCGCTCGCGGGATCCAGGCGCGCAATCTGGTCGACAATGCTGTCGGCCGGGGCCGGCTGAGCCGTGCGCACGGGCAAGCCCTCTATACCTGGAGCGCCGGGCGTTTCGCGATGCAACAGTGGTTGCAGTGCGCTGGCGAGTTCGTCGAGTGCAAGGGGTTTAATCAAACAGGTATCCATGCCATTGGTGGTTGCCTCGTGCAAGGTTTCGGGGAGTAGGCTGGCTGTGAAACCGACAATGGTCAGAGGGCGGTTTGTGTGTTGGGTCTTCTCTTGACGGCGGATGGAGCGTGCAAGTTCGAATCCACTCATTCCCGGCATGTTGCAATCCGTGATCAGCACATCAACAGACGTGCGCTCCAGCGCGGCCAGTGCTTCGCCGGCAAGCGTACAGACGATGGTATCGAAACCCAGGAATTGTAGCTGGCGCGACAACACGATCCGATTGGGCGGATGGTCGTCGACGATCAAGGCCGTGCAGCCCTGGAACAGTGTGCCGGGATCCACCCCGGTGGCGGCCGCGGGCGTCATGGTTGGCATCGGCGAATGCGCGGCACGTTGGAGGATGAAGTGCAACGTAATGTGCGTGCCGCGTCCGGGCGTACTCTCAATCGTTAACTTGCCTCCCAATGCGGTGGTGAGATGGTTGCAGATGGGCAGGCCGAGACCGGTCCCACCGTAGTGGGTAGCGATATCGGGCGCAGCTTGCGTATAGGGCTCAAGCAATGACGGGATGGTTGCCGGCTCGATACCGATACCGGTGTCTACGATATGAATATCGACGTGGGTCGCGTCGTCGTCCGATGCGTCTTGGATGTGCACCCGAAATGACACTGCGCCGCGCGCCGTGAACTTGATCGCATTTGACAATAGATTGCTCAGGATCTGCCGCAGTCGCATGGCGTCCGTCATCACCTGCCAGTCGTGCGCACTCGTCGTGTAACGGAAGGCCACGCCCTTTTTCTTGGCAACTTCTTCGTAAATGGCGGCAACGTTGTCGGTGAGTGAATTCAGGTAAACCGGTTGGATATCGATCGTCAATTTACCGGCTTCGATCTTCGAAATATCCAGAATCTCATCCAGCATGGCGACCAGCGAACGGGCCGACTCGAGTGCGGCTACGACATCTTCGGGAGGGATGCCAGTCTGACGTTTGGCATGCCGCACCTGCAATTCCAGAATGCCCAAGATCGCATTCATGGGGGTACGGATTTCATGACTGATGGTGGCCAGAAAGGTCGATTTCGCGTGATTGGCGTGTTCCGCTTCCTCTTGCGCACGCTTGGCCGCGCGTTGCATTTCACCGCGTTCGGATACGTCCATCCAGCCGCATAGCAGGCTGTGCGAAGCCGGTGCGTCACTCACGAACGGTACGACCCAGGCATGGGCATCGAGTTCATGGCCGTTGACACGCAAACGCGTATCCTTAAATAGTGGGACTTGCTGGGCGACCGCATCTTGGAGGATGTCGGTCAATTGTGCGATGAGTGTGTCGTCCGAGGCGGTCAGCGCGTTGAGCCGACTTCCGACGACACAGCGCGCGGGACCGATCGTAGCGGCAAAGGCCTGATTCCAACCGGATAGCCGCAATTGCACGTCGCAGATGAAGAACGGGAACGGCATGCTGTCCAGCAACGTTTGCTGGAGCGCGAATTGTTGCCGGAGCGCAGTTTCTGCGCGTTGGCGCAGCTGAATTTGCCGGGCCAGTGAACGATTCCATGCGAGCAACAGGAGCCCGAACGAGACCGCAATGGCAAGGCCAGCCCATAGCCGTTGACGCCACGGGCGAAATGTGGCGTCCGGAATGCTGGTGTAATTCCAATGATTTCGGATATCGTTTAGCCGCGCTTCACGCGTGCCTTGCAGTACCTTGTCGATGATCAACGCAAGTTCGGGATCGGACGCTGGCACGCCGAATCCGACTTGGGCCGTGTCGGCGGGCTCAAGGTAGCCCGCGACGACTAACTTGCCTTGGTAGCGTTGAGCAATATAGTAGTTTGCGATATTGATGTTAAGGATCGCGGCGTCGACATTGCCGTCGTTGACCGCATGCAGGGCATCGTTGACTGACGGTGTGACCACGTAGTGAGCAGGCGCGCCAGCGCGAGACGGCAAGGTATTGACGATACCGTCGTTAGGAATCGCAATGCGACTGACGGCTGGCCAGCCAATGGCGTTGGGCAGCGTATAGCCCGTGCGCGTGACCACGGCGAAGCCGCTCCACGAATAGGGTGATGTCGGCACAAAGCCCGGTCGCATGGCATTGGCACTCATGACCGGGAGGATCGCCGGCACATCGTCGGGGCCACTTCCGTGGCTGGGCTTGAAGCGGATCCCGACCTGCGTGGTGATCAGGTTCATCATGTCTGCTGTGACGCCTGCCATTTCACCTTTGTCATCGTGAAACAGGAACGGCGGTGCGTCGGGTTCGGCGGCAAAATAAACGACAGGATGGGCTTGAATCCATGCCTTCTCGGCGGGCGAGAGCACCGTCGCCATGTCGAGCGCAACATGATTCGGGCGCCCCTCCCAGCGTGAGCGCGTCTCAGCCAGGTCCTCAATGTCTATTTGCGCGATCAGACGATCGACCAGATCGATCAGCGGCGCATGGGAGGCCGGTGCAGCCAGCTGAAATCCCGGCGGGCTGGGATAGGTTGTGAAGCGCCGGATGCTCAGGTTGAGCAGTTGCAGCCGCTCGATCAGGTAGTTGCTGATGTTGGTGTTGCCCACATATTGGTCCGCTTGCCCGAAGGCAACCGCGGTCAGTCCGGCCGCGGGTGAGTGGACCGGCATCAGCAGCGCACGGGGGAAATGCTGGCGCAGCACGGCGGCGGATACCAGATCCGGGACATACGCGAGGCGGGGGACTGACGGTGTGGGGACGGTGACGAAGCCTTCGCTTTGGTTGCGCTCGACGACCGAGTCCTGATCCGGAAAATACGCGCGACTGAACCGCAAGCCCGATAAAGCGGGAGTGGTCTGGATGATGGTTGTGGCCAGATCGATGTCGCCGCGACGAGCTGCCGCGAGCATGGCGGTGGTATCCGGATAGCGCTTGAATGTCAGGCGAAGATGTGCGCTGGATCGTAGCCGGTCGAGAAGGTCCGCAGTAATGCCAAAGTAACTTCCGGTGGTATCGACGATGTCGAACGGCGGTGCGATATTGGGTACGACACCCACTCGCAGAGTACGCTGCCGCTCGGCTAACCACGCTTGCGTGGCGGCAGGAATCGTCAGGTCGCGGGTATTTTGTGCGAGGTGGACGAGGCGCAGGTCGTCTGGTTCGTCAGGCGATGCATGGCTCGTGAGCGGGCCTAACAGGACCGCGCCGAGCGTCAGCGCCGCGATCCGTGGCCAACGCGCCCGAGCGAATCGATCACGCAGGAAGGCGCGCATGGGCAATTAATCGAAAAGCAAATTCTCGCGCGCGAATTCGGCGAGATCGACGATGTTGGAAATCCCGGTCTTTTGAAAGATGTGCGCCTTGTGGGTACTGATGGTTTTGTGGCTCAGATGCAGCAGATCGGCAATTTCCTGATTGGAATGTCCTTTCACCAGATAACTCAGCACGGTAATTTCACGCGGTGAGAGTGCGGCGGCTGCGCGACCACTGCCTGCGATCGTGCCGTCGTTGGCGACGCTCGGGAAGCAGTCGAACCCGGACAGGGTGGCGCGAATGGCATTGAGCATTTGACTGATGTCCTCGGTTTTTTGTACGTATCCGTTCGCCCCGATCGCCCGAATCTTGGTGGCCATTACCTCGGTGCGGGCCGATGAAAAGACCAAGATGCGGACTTGATTATCAGACACGCGCACGCGCTTGACAAAATCCACGCCGCTCAGCGTCGGCAGATTCAGATCGACGATCATGAGATCGGGCTGATGGGATTTATACATTTCCCACGCCGCTTCGCCGTCCTTCGCGACGGCGATCTCGTCGGAGACGAGCTCCTGAGTGAGGAGAGTGGATAGTGCCATTAGGTATATGGGATGGTCATCGACCAGCAAGATTTTGTGCATGGTGTCCTCGATCCAGCTGTAGCAGGGGTTCGCGCGCGCTAAGAATCCCTGGACTCACTGCGTGTGCAGGATCCCGGTTGCCATATTGGCTGTCAGCAAGGCGCACGCGAGATTAAGCGGCGTATCAAACGGCCCAGCGGGAGACGTAAGGCGCCGCTTGGTTGATGTGAAGCGCCGTGCCGAAGGTCGGCATATGTTCGTTCCCTTATGGTTGGGCCAAATATTGGAACTAGTTCCAATATTATTGGCAGACAAGCGATGGTTTGGTATAGGCAAAGTCTGACTGTGCATAGGTGCTTGCTTATTGTATAGGGGTGGCGCTGATATTCAAAATGTCCGATGCCGGGCGCGGGAGGGCTGGCGTGACTGGGGGGGGCGTTGAAGCCGTTCGGTCGACTTCGTACTGTATCGGGACATGCGAGGCATGGGTCGGCAATGCACAGATGATTCGTTGCGCGAACGGGATGAGTCTTATGGCGGAATGGGAGTGGGCCGATATGTTGCGTATGACAGGTATTTGATAATTGCCGTGACATGCTGTTCACAACCCCCGATGTGGGGGCTGGCGCGTGAGCTTGATGACCCTGCTTGTGGTCGATGCTCTTATCCGCGTGATTCGCTGGGCGGCGACCAACATAACCCTTTCGCGTGCCTCGCCTCTCGCCCACATTGTCGGGGCCGGCGATTGACGCGATCGTGAACGAGGGACTCCATGATGCATCCTGCAGCGCCTTCAATGCATGTGATGGGCGATATTGCCTTTGACACCCAGACTCGTGTGCTGGTCAACCTTGTCGACCAGTCGCTGAAATATCTCTCCCTCAACGAGTCCTTGCTCCTGCAGCAGTTGTTTGACGGTCCGCAGACCAAGGAAGCTCTGATCGAGTGTATCTGGGGCGCGCGTGGTGTCGTTGTCACGGACGCCAGCTATTACCAACTGGTCACGCGGCTGCGGCGCAGCTTCGAAGCGATCGGCTTGCCGCGGGATCTCATTCGGACCATTCCGCGCTATGGCTTGGAGCTCGCGCGTCAGGCAGAGAGGGAGGACAGTATGGTCGACGAATCGAAGGCGACTAACGCATTTCATCGCGATGACGAGATTTCGATTTCGTCGCAGATCGGGGGCGAGGACGCATGCGCGCTCGACAAGAGTGAGCCGGTTGACGATCGAACGACTTCCGGGGTGCGCTGGCGTTTCGGGCGTCGCGTATCCGCGTGGCTTGCGGTTGCGGGGGCGTCGATAGTGGGAGTTTGGGCAATTCTCGCTATCTGGCATGGGGGGCATGTCATGTCGCCCGTGGTGATGCCTTCGCAGGGCGAGGCATGGTTGTCGCAGGCATGGCGTCCACGGGATCCTGGCGTTACTCGCGCAGATGCAACAGCGCTGGAGGATCGCTTGCATGGCGGGAGGCATCGCGTGGTGCATGTTGGTGCGTCACCAGCGCTGCAACCGGATGGTCGTTTTTTGCAAGTGTGACGGGCGTTGCTCGGTACAATTCGGCCCGGTGCAGTAGGCGCTCAAGCGCGGCGCGTATCGCAGGTTTTTATTGTCTCTGTGGAAGTTTTAGCTATGTCGACCTTGGGCATGACGGACCACCAAGAAATCGGAGGCGCGAAAATTGTCGTGTCCTTGGGGCGTCCGACGATCGTTCATCAGTTGTTCTACGAGAAGATGTACGATCCTAAGCCGTTCGAAGATGCTGCCCTGTACTACTACGACAACGGCATTTACAAAATCATTTCGCCCGGTGAAGAGCATTACGGGCTCTACGTGGTCAATGGTCGAATCGAGGATGACGTTTTCGAAATTGACTATATTGCATTCCCGTCGAAGGATTGGGGTGGAAAGACCGCGCTGCATCATTTGCGCTTTGATCGCAAGGCAGCGACATTCAAGCAGCAAGCGACGTGGGAGGGCGATTTGAATATGCCCGCGCAACTTGGGCGATTCGCCGAGCGGCGCAACGACCACGCAGACTCGGAGAGCATTCGCTGGGCGACCCATGGCCGGGCCTGTTTGGCGTGCCGCTAGTTCCGATTTGAGTGTCATTCTGATCGAGTGACGGTGGAGTGCCGGCACCTCATCGGCAGCTTGTTTCATTATTCCGTATGGAAGGGGTTATGACTCGACATGACACGCTTGGGGCGTGGTTGGCCCAGTTGGAGTCCGCTCATCCCATCGAGATCGATATGGGCCTCGATAGGGTCGGCCGCGTGAAGGCGGCATTGCAGTTGTCATTTACCTGCCCGGTGATCACGGTGGGCGGGACGAATGGCAAGGGGTCGACCTGTGTCATGCTGGAGGCGATCCTGCTCACGGCGGGTTATTCGGTTGGATGCTACCTGTCACCCCATGTGCTGACTTTCAACGAGCGTGCCCGCATCGATGGGCGACAGGCAAGCGATGAGGATTTGCTGCTGCATTTCGAGGCGGTGGAGCGGGCCCGTCAGGGGTTGCCGGAGCCCGTAACCCTGACGTATTTCGAATTTACGACACTGGCCGTCTTGCATTGGTTGGCTGCTAGTAATCTCGATGCCGTGATTCTGGAGATCGGCATGGGCGGGCGACTCGATGCGGTCAACCTCATTGATGCGGATTGCTCGGTGGTGACGAATGTGGCGATCGATCACATTGCCTATTTGGGCAAGACACGCGAACAGATCGGGCTCGAGAAAGCCGGGATTTTTCGCGCAGGACGACCGGCGATCTGCGCGGATCCTGCGCCGCCGCAGTCGTTACTCGATCACGCCCAACGTCTCGGCACGGACTTATGGCTGATCGATCGCGATTTCAGTTGCGAGCGGCAGGATGCGGACAGTCAGGCCTGGACGTATGTCGGACGCGAAACGCGGCGTCCGATGCTGCGACGGCCGGCGCTGTTTGGCGCTCATCAGGTGACGAACGCGTCAACAGTGCTCGCATGTCTGGAGGTTCTGCGTGACCGGCTGCCGGTATTCGCGCATCACATCCGTCGTGGGCTCGAAAGCGTTGTGTTGCCGGGGCGGTTCGAGGTGTGGCCGGGACGGCCAGCCGTGATACTGGATGTTTGTCACAACCCGCACGCAGCGATCGCATTGAGGAACAATTTGCAGGATTTGGGCAACTTCGCTCGCACAGTCGCGGTGTTCGGTGCTATGCAGGACAAGGATGTCGCCGGTATCATTCGCCCATTGATCGCAGAGATCGATCACTGGTATGTCACGGATCTTCCCATTCCGCGCGCGGCCACGGCGGAGCAGCTCGAGCGGGTCCTGTGTCATGCGGGTGTTCCGGTTCCCGAGGCGGTGACGCGATGCGCATCACCGGCCTTGGCGTTGGATCAAGCGCTTGAGCAGGCAGCGCCATCGGATCGGGTCGTGGTGTTTGGAAGCTTTGTGACGGTAGGTGGGGTGGAAATGTCGACCGCGAGCACAGTCATGATTTTGCAAGGCGAAAATCAGTGCGCCGAATCTGCCGTAAGTTCGAACTGAACATGCTGTCGATGGGGGCGTAAAACCACGCTTAAATTGCGGCTCAATGTTGAGCAATTCGCTCATGTGAGAAGAGCCCCCGACAGGCCCATTGACGTGATGCGATGGCAGTCCCGTTCAGAACGGCGGATAGGGTTTTCGCGTTCGAATGTCCGGTCGTGACATGCGCGCTGCTCACGTAGCCGGTCGTGGAGTTTGGCACCGTAGAAGTCGATGATTACCGCGAGCAGATCCTCAAGCAGTTCATATGTCAGCCAGCGCCAGTATGGGCGTGACCCTGCGTCGTTTTCGCGTACAGCAACTCATGCGGAGATCAAGCTAGCCTCGAAGTCGACGGAGGTAAGGAAGTCGATCGAGGTATGCAGGCGTTGCCGATTGTAATAGCCCTCTATCCAATCGACGATATCCAGACGGGCGTGGGCACGCGTTTCGTAGTGAGTCTGGTAGATTCATTCGACCTTCAGCGACTTGAAGAAGCTCTCCATCGGGGCGTTATCCCAAGCGTTGGCACGGCGGCTCATTGAAACGTTTATCTTGAAAATTTCCGATAAGCGCGACTGACGTATGGGGCGCCGCGTTCGGAGTGCAGCAGCAATCCCGGTGGCGGTGTGCGTTGCGAGCACGCGCTGCGCAACGCCTGGCAGACCCGGTCTGCGTTGATCCGCTCGGACATCGACAATCGACCAGCCGACGATGCGCCGGCTCGTCAGATCCAGGATCGCCGCCAGATACAACCAGCCCTCGCCGGTTCTGACGAAGGTGATGTCGCTTACCCGGGCTTGATTGGGCCACCAGCCGTCAAAAACGCCGATCCAACAGATTCGGCGCCACCGGCAGGCGATGTGTCAAATCCGTCGTCACCCGGTACGGGCGCTTGTAGACTGGGCGTAGCCCCTGGCGTTGCAGGCTGTGACGCACGCGTTCGGCGCCCGCCGGCCGGCCCTGGGCAGGCAACTGTCGCACGATATGAGGTCAGTCATAGCTGCCGCATTGGCGCGATGAATGGCGGTAACTTGGGCGCCCAGCGCGGTATTGGCTTGGGCTCGCCGACTTCGGACCGGCCGCGCCACTGGCAATAGCCACTGCTCGACACACCGAGAAGCCGGCTGACGCTGTAGCGGTCGCGATGCTGATCGATCCTTGCATACTTCATCGCGACCCCTTCGCGAAGTATGCCGTTGTCTTTCGAAGGATATCGATGTCCAGCTTCGCGCAGACCAGTTCCTTGCTCAGCCTGCTGACCTCAGCTTCCAGAACGTTGACCAGACGACGGCTGCACACCGGCGCATTAGCAACCGGCTCTGCCGCCGCCTGCGCGTTGCCACTGTGCTGATCATGGCACCAGCTTCCTAACGTGGTCACTGGCAGGCCCAGCCTTTGAGCGACCTCGTGCTGGTCGGCACTCTTGGCTCACCCTACCGCCTCTAACTTGAATTCCTTCGCGCATTGCCTTCTTGGCATCAGGTTCTCTGACACGCTTTTCTCCGTACACACAACAAGTTATCAAACTTCTGGCTGTGCGTGGAATCGTGGCAGATCACTGTAGATTTATCTGCAAAACCCAGCTTGCAATCCGGGAGGAGTCCATATGAGCGACTCTAGTAAAAATTATGGGCGTGTGATTGAATTAATGCCCGATATTCCGTTGAAATATTCTTCTTCATAGCTGACGATAAGCTCGGATCTGTCGACAGTCATTTTTTGAAAGCGAGGAACATGGAGTCGGATCGATTATCGAGGGCTTTGAAGTCTTATTCAATCTTGATAATGCCTGCAATTTCACCTATCTCGCCAATCCATATTCCGTTTTCTGTTTCTGCTGAAACCATGCGTTCTCGGGCATCAACGATCGATTCGCAGCTAATCGGAGTCCGAAACGTAACTACCCCGAGTGAGTCTACGCGACCGAATGCAAGGCGGTATGACGGCCCGGACGCATCCCGGGAAGCAAACTTGCGGCACCGCGCCGAAGCCAATTTGTCGAGTTGGCGGACGGCTGACCCGCATTGGCTGTATTCCGTGACTGAAGGACTGACGATCAAGCCTGGAGAAGGCCTCGGAACAAGTGAAACACTGAATCCGATCCTGGCGTCCTCGAATAGAACGAGATCGGACACGCGCCGAGCATCAAAGGCCCCCAAATTGGCTGAATCAGAGCGGCCAGCAACGGAAAGTTCCCGGCAAATACGGGCCACGCGACATCACAAAAGTTTCGGTGAGGTACAAGAGGAAAGTCGAGCTATGGATGGCAGTAGTGGCTTAAAGCACGTGGACTGTCGGGTTGACGTTCTTTCGTGGCGTCCGGCGAAAGGGGGGAGCAACAAAGCCGCGATGATTGCGGTGCGCGAATCTCAATCGGAGGCAGCTTACCGGGTGAAGGACGCTAGGGTGCCAGCGTGGTGGCTGAATCAATTTGAACCACGCTTGGCCAGTTCGATGGATTTGCGAAGCAATTTTTATCCGGCAATGGAGGTAACGATGGCGCAAGTATTTAAAGCGAGTGGACTCGATGCGCCATTGATTCGGCTTGGGAGTGGGTGCGATTACATTCTATATCAGAATGCCACCGATGGTTCTGATGGTGATTTGTACGCGATGTCTAGATTTGATGAAAATTACATTGATCTGGGAAAATTTCTCACCAGTGCGGAGGGTAGAAGTCAAATTATCAATCAATTTCCTCAAAATACGGAACAGTATCGAGAGGCGCAGCGTCAATATCAAAAAATTGTAAACAAATACTATTCGGTGTGTGAAAGGCAAAAAAGCATTCTTGCTGGAAGGCGATATTATGAGTTGGATGGGCGCGACAGCGCATCAATCAACTTGTACCGAAAGTTGGATCGCGAGCGCTTTCATGCACTCGAACAACTCAACCAACTACTCCCGGATGATCTTCTGCTTGAGCAGGAGCAGCATTACCTAATGTCCCGATTCATTGATAACTGGGATCACTTGAACTTCCGCATGGAGAATTTTGGCTTCACAAACACTCCTAGCGGGTGGCGAGGCGAGACCGTCGACTTTGACGTGACAGGTCCGCTTGGCTACATGGGCGTTCCGAAAAGTATGGGGCATCGCATTGCAAATTTGCAACGACCACCAGCACTCTTTGTACTAAAACACAGATCTGAGGCGTATGATGATTTTTCACAGAATCATTCGCCAAGCCTAATTGGGCTTGGCGAACAGCCCTATGGCGAACAGTCGGCTACGTCCATACAACGTGTACGGGAAGGTATGGATAATGCGAGATATTATCATGACAAGAGGAGTCGCCATTTGTCCGATCCCCGTTGTCGCGCCGCACTGGAATTTGGATATCGATTGACAAAGCTGACCGATGATGTAATTAAATCAATAGTTCTGCATAACTGGCAGGCTGGACCAGCTGAGTTTGATCTTAATCCGGATCGTTTGAGTGATATATTGATGATGCGACGAGATTCGATGTTAGATCAAATCGGTCTAACGTGGATTGAAAAGTGGCGCGACCTGAACCCGGAGCGCGTGGCCCGGGTTGATGCGCAGGTCGAGAATGCTATGTCTGAACTGAAAATTGGTTGAGAACGGTGGGGGTGGTCGAATGACGGGTATGAACAAGGGTAGCGCTTAAGTGCTGGAGAGCATAAGCGCTTTTAGGCACCGTTCCCGGTTACGCCCAGTTCGTCGGTCGGTGCCCGCCAGCTTTGGATCGTCGGCGACGAGACTGTAGATAATCAGAGGTGTTGCAGGAAGGCAAACACACTATCATAAGGCTTGAACCGGAACGAGGCGGCTTCCGCTGGCGTCAGTTTCTCGAGTGCTCGCTGCTTCGTCGCCAAGCCAGAGAGCGATGAGACTGATGTCGACGCTCGATTGCAGTAGATACATGGCCGCCGTGTGGCACACGACATGCGGCGAAATGCGTTTGCCAGTGGGGCTCGGGCGTATATTCAGCCTGATTGGCGACCTGCTGGAGGATGTAATCGATCCCGTTGTGCGACAGTTTCCGGCCGTGATGACTTGGAAACGCGATCGGCGTGCGAGTGCTCTCCAGTTCGTGGAACCACGTCTTCAATTCCTGGGCCGTGTTTGACCACAACGGGATGCTTCGTTCCTTGCGGCCATTGCCCATCAGGTTGATCGGCTTGCAACCGCTGAACCGGACCTGTTCCTGTCGGAGCGCGATGACTTTGGAAACGTGCGCCCCGGTGTTGTACATCGTCAGAAGCAGTGCGTAGTCGCGGCGACAGCACCATAGGGACCGGTCGGGTGCTACAAGCAAAGCATCAATTTTGGCATACGGTCGTGTGGCGCTAAGCAACCGCTGTCGGCCGATCGGGCCGGCTGTTATTTTCTTCGGCGCGCGGTCCACCCGCGTCGCGCACGCGTGATCCGCGTGCGCGCACTCATACAAGGAGTCCAACAATGACCAAGAAATCCGCACTCGCGCTGTCGCTTGCCCTCGCCGTTCCCGTCGCGCTGACGCTCGCGTCGCCCGCCGTGCACGCGCAAACTGCGAACCCGCATTTTCCGGAACCGGCGGGCGTGCTGTCGCTGTCGTCACAGGCCAGCGCCGATATGCCGCAAGACATCATCCACATCACGCTGTTCTATGAACAGCAGGCCAAGGATCCGGACAGCCTCACGGCCGCGCTGAATCAGCGCGCCGATGCCGCGCTGTCGCAGGCGAAGAGCGTCTCGGGCCTCTCCGCGCATACGGGCGCATTCTCCGTGTATCCGAGCACCGATCGCGACGGGAAGATCTCCGCATGGCGCGGCCGTACCGAGGTCGCGCTCGAATCGCGCGATATCGCTGCGGCGTCGAAGCTTGCAGGCCAGCTGTCGAACCTGATGCAGGTCGCGAACGTCGAGTTCTCGCTGTCGCCTGAAGCGCAGCGCACGGCCGAGCAGAAGCTCACGACCGAAGCGATCAAGTCGTTCCGCGCCCGCGCGGACGAAGCCGCGAAGGCGTTCGGCTACAGCAGCTACACGATCCGCGATGTCAATGTGGGCAGCGGCCGCAACGTACAGCCATACACGCGCGTGATGGAGATGGCTGCGGGACCGATCGGTAGCGCGAAGATGAGCGCGCCGATCGCGGTCGAAGGCGGCAAGGCAACCGTGTCGGTGACGGTCAACGGTTCGGTGCAGATGAAGTAATGCGCGCATCGCGGCGTGTTGCCACCAACTAACGCGAGAATGCCGGCCCGAGGGTCGGTATTTTCCGTTACGCACGGGCAACGATCACCCGTGCTGCATCAAACGATCGTGTTCGCAGCGCAGATGCTCGGCTATCCACGTCATCCGTCGCAGCACTCGGGCGGCTTCGTGATCAGTCGCAGCGAACTCACGCGGCTCGTGCCTCTCGAGGATGCCGCGATGGACGATCGCACGATCATCCAGTGGAACGTAAGCCCCGGCAATGTCACCTTGAATCGTCGGGGTGATGAAGGCACGATCGTGTCCACCAAATTCTTTAAATGGACACGTGTACGCTATGGACGAGAATGAGGCGATTTCGGAAGCGGTGCAGCCGACGCGGCGTCGCCGCCGCAGTAAAGAGTTCAAGGAAACGGTGATCCGTGCGGTGACGCGTAAGCGCTCTTTGAAGCTTGCTGTTATCCACATTTTTCTGCCTTTCTCTGTTAACTAGGATTCATTCATGTTAACGTCGTTGTGTGCTCCTTAGATGAAGGAAGGGCGCAATGACGAGCGGAGGCAGTCGAAAGCGTACACTGGGAGAAGCGTTTGGGGCTAATGCTTGGCTGAATGAGGAAGCTGGGCAGAGCCGGTTTCGCGATGAGCGTCTTGGCATAAGATTTCGCCTGGTTCCGAGCGCTTGTGGTCGTATGTCGGGCAGAGCATTCCGATGGCATTTCAGGACTGGTGCAACACGAAAGCAGCCTACTGGTTTCTGTCCTATCCCAAGGTGAGCGAACAGGACATACTGAGTGGGCGACTTTGAAGTCGCGCGAGGCCGGTTCGCTTCATCAGAAGGTCCCGTACTGAACTTGCAGGATACGACTGAATTCTCGTACAAACGGGACCGGCCTGAGTTGATTGATTCGACACGCAAGGTGCCGAGTCGTCCTGACAAGAAGCGGCAAAGCCCGGCATACGGTTTGCGGGATCCTGATGCGTTCGAGTCTGGCTGTTAGCCTCGCGATCGGCACCATCGCCCGTAGCGATGCACCCCGTGTGGTCCCGAACCAGAATCCCAATACTGGCGCGGTCTCGCGCGCAAAGTACATCAGCAGGCTGCCCGCTGTTGCTGCAATGGCCGGATCCTTCAGTGTGCCGTCTGCCACTCCGGCCATCACCCGGAACACGATCCGACCGTCGACGCCACGATCGCCAGGCTCAGCGTCGGTCGCATCCAGTCCTGCGACTGCTGCGCGGCCAGCTTGCGCGCTGTCCCGATCGACTGCCTCGGCGGCATCGGCCTGCAGGCGATGCTGCTCGACCGTCACGATCAGTTGTTGCAGCAGCCACTCGCGTTCGATGTAAGCGTGGAGCCGATACCGTGTTGACGGCGTGAGTTACCGGTTTCCCCAACGATTGGAAGCCATGCGTAGCAG
>NZ_LOSX01000052.1:0-1062 GCF_001521985.1 Burkholderia sp. RF4-BP95
TCATGTCGCCCTCACTGCGTCAGCACGACGCCGCTGGCCGGCGACCACGACACGAACACGTCGTCGTTCCACGCCGGCGCGCTGTCGTGCATCAGGTGCGAGCTCGACAGGTTCGACACCACCGTCTTGCCGCTCGGCAGGCGCACGTGATACAGCGAGTACGCACCCATGTACGCGATGTCGGTCACCACGCCGCGCGCCCAGTTGTGATGCGAGCCGGGTTTTTCGCGCGACACGTGCACGCGTTCCGGGCGCACCGAGATGCCGACCGGCATGCCGAGCGGGCCGGTCACGCCGTGGCTCACGTACATGCGTGCCTCGAGGTCGTCGCTCTCGACGAAGATGTGATCGGGTTCGTCCTCGACCACGCGCCCTTCGAACAGGTTCGTCGAGCCGATGAACTCGGCCGAGAAGCGGCTGTTCGGGTATTCGTACACTTCGCCCGGCGTGCCGATCTGCACGATCTTGCCTTCGCTCATCACCGCGAGGCGGCTCGCCATCGTCATCGCCTCTTCCTGGTCGTGCGTGACCATCACGCAGGTCACGTCGACCTTCTCGATGATGTTCACGAGTTCGAGCTGGGTCTTCTGGCGGATCTTCTTGTCGAGCGCGGACATCGGCTCGTCGAGCAGCAGCAGCTTCGGGCGCTTCACCAGCGAGCGGGCGAGCGCGACGCGCTGCTGTTGGCCGCCCGACAGTTGATGCGGCTTGCGCTTCGCGTACTTGCTCATCTGCACGAGCGCGAGCGCGTCGGCCACGCGCTCCTTGATTTCGTTCTTCGGCGTGCCTTCCTGCTTCAGGCCGAACGCGACGTTCGACTCGACCGACATGTGCGGAAACAGCGCGTACGACTGGAACATCATGTTCACCGGCCGGCGGTACGGCGGCAGCGACGCGAGGTCCTCGCCGTCGACGAAGATCTTGCCGGAGGTGGCCGTTTCCAGCCCGGCGAGCATGCGCAAGAGTGTCGACTTGCCGCAGCCCGAACTGCCGAGCAGTGCGAACAATTCGTTCTTCGCGATCGTCAGGTTGACGTTGTCGACGGCCGTGCTGTCGCCGAAC
>NZ_LOSX01000053.1:0-229281 GCF_001521985.1 Burkholderia sp. RF4-BP95
ACCTTGTTGCCGTCCGAGTCCCACAGGTAGACGCCGTCGGCCTTCACGATCACGCGGCTGCCCGCGCGGTTGAGCGCACCCATGTCGGAGAACGGGTGGATGTGGTGCGCGGCGTCGAGCGCGCGGTATTCGGCGGTTGAGCGCGCCTGCGTCGTGCGCGGTGCGGCGGCCGGCGCGGCCGGCTGGATCCAGGCAGATTCGTTGCGGTAAGTCATGTTTCCTCCGTGATTCCGTATTCGGTCGTGTGCACGCTCAGACGTGCAGCAGCAGATGGCGGCGTTCCCACGAGCTGATCACGCGGAAGAACGCCTCGTATTCGGTTTCCTTCAGCGCGAAATACGCCTTCAGGAACTTGTGGCCGAGAATCTCGCCGAGCGGCTCGCACGCGGCCATCAGCGTGAGCCCTTCCTCGAGGTTGCGCGGCAGTTGGTACGGCAGTTCGTAACCGTCGCTGACGAGCGGTTCGGTCGGCTCCAGCCGCTGCGTCATGCCGAGATAGCCGGCCGCGAGCGTTGCCGCGAGCGCGAGGTACGGGTTGCAGTCGACGCCCGGAATCCGGTTCTCGATGCGGCGCGCGGCCGGGCCCGAATGCGGGATGCGGAAGCCGACCGTGCGGTTGTCGTAGCCCCACTGCACGTTGATCGGCGCGGCCATGAAGCGCGACAGCCGGCGGTACGAGTTGATGTACGGCGCGAAGATCGGCATCAGTGCGGGCGTGTATTTCTGCAGCCCCGCGAGGTAGTTGTAGAACATCGACGTCGCGCCGCCGGTTTCCGGCGACGTGAACAGGTTCCGGCCCGTTTCCTCGTCGACGATGCTCTGATGCACGTGCATCGCCGAACCCGGCTCGTTTTCCATCGGCTTCGCCATGAACGTCGCGTACATGTTGTGACGCAGCGCAGCCTCGCGCACCGTGCGCTTGAACAGGAACACCTGGTCGGCGAGCGACAGCGCGTCGCCGTGCATGAAGTTGATCTCCATCTGCGCGGCGCCGACTTCGTGGATCAGCGTGTCGATGTCGAGGTTCTGCGCTTCGCAGTATTCGTAGATGTCCTCGAACAGCGGATCGAACTCGTTGACCGCCTCGATCGAATACGACTGGCGGCCCGTTTCGGGGCGGCCCGTGCGGCCGACCGGCGGACGCAGCGGCAGGTCCGGGTCCTTGTTCATGTCGACCAGGTAGAACTCGAGCTCCGGCGCGACAACCGGCTTCCAGCCCTTCGCCTTGTACAGGTCGAGCACGCGGCGCAGCACGTAGCGCGGCGAGATCTCGACCGGCGAGCCGTCGAAGTGCACGCAGTCGTGGATCACCTGCGCGGTCGGATCGACGGCCCACGGGATCAGGCGAATGGTCGACGTGTCGGGCACGCACACCATGTCGGGATCGGTCACGCCGGTCAGCGAGCCGTCTTCCGGATAGTCGCCGGTGACGGTCTGCACCATCACCGCCTGCGGCAGGCGCATCGATTCGCCGGAAGTGAACTTGTTGCGCGGCGTGATCTTGCCGCGCGCGATGCCGGCCATGTCGGGAATGATCGCTTCGATCTCGGTGATCCGGTGTTGCTTCAGAAAGTCTTCGATGTCTTGCATGTCTGTTCTCGTTATGTGGGTCGGCGCGCTCAGGCGAGCGCGGCGGCGGCCGCGGCGCGCGTGCGGGCGTTGCGGTGCGCGCGGCAGGCGTCGCCGAAGGCGCGGAAGATCGCGCTCGACAGCGGGTCGTGCGCATGCCGCCATTCCGGGTGCCATTGCACGGCGAGGGCGAAGGCCGGTGCATCGACGACGCTGACGGCCTCGATCAGGCCGTCCGGCGCGACGGCTTCGACGGCGAGGCCGGAACCGAGCTGCGCGATGCCCTGCTTGTGCAGCGAGTTCACGTGTACGTCGTCGCGGCCGCCGGCGAGCGTGTGCAGCACGCCGCCGGGCGTCAGGCGCACGACGTGCGCGGGGCCGTATTGCGTGTCCATCGGCGCGTCGTCGTCCTCGCGGTGATCGGCGAGGCCGGGCACTTCGTGCACGCGCTGATGCAGCGTGCCGCCGCAGACGACGTTCAGCTCCTGGAAGCCGCGGCATACGGCCAGCACGGGCACGCCCGCGACGATCGCCGCGCGCAGCAGCGGCAGCGTCGTCGCGTCGCGTGCGGGATCGTGCTTCGTGCCGGGCGCGCTCGGCTCGCCGCCGTACAGGTGCGGCTCGACGTTCGAATAGCTGCCGGTAAACAACAGGCCGTCGACCGTGGCGAGCACGTCGTCGGTCGACTGGCGATCGCCGAGCGCGGGCAGCACCATCGCGAGCGCGTGCGCGCCGTCGACGATCGCCGCGACGTACTTGTCGCCGACCGTGTGCGACGCATGTGCGCCGATTTGCGTGAAGTCGGCGGTGATGCCGACGAGGGGTTTCCTTTCCATGACGTCAATCAGTTGTCCGTAGGGCCATGACGTGCGTTGCGCGGGAAAATCGTGAAATGCAGGCGCGACACGGCCCCGCAGCCTGGCGAAATGCGCAAGGCCGCTGGTGAGTGGGCGCAACGGGTTCGCATGGCGATCCGCGCTGCGCGCGACGGTCAGGCCGTCGTTCGTTTCGTTGTGCTGCGCGACGCGGCAATGGATGCGCGAACGCGTTCCGTCACCGCGCGGACGGCGCGGCTAACGAGCAGGCAATTGAAACGAACGACGAGAAAAGGAGGAGAGGCGCTATGGCAGCAGCGACGCGACTTCGTCGGTATCGACGGCCACGAACGCGCGTGCGGAAACGGCGTTGTGACGGCGAACGGAACGACGGGACAGGATGGTGTAGATCGACAGATGCAGCAGGCGAGGACTATGCCAGCCGCAACTGCCATCGGAAGCGGGAGCAGCGCTGCGCAAACTTCGCACATCGCCTCGATCCCACCTCACCAGAGGGCCACGGACTCTCACGATTACACTCGACTGGTTTGTTGAAAGTATTGAACACCTGATCGTTTCGGCGCGCGAGGCGTTTAAAATAATCGAGGTGCCGGGCCTGCGTCATTTACATCGATGGGCATCAATTTTTACGTTGCAATAACGTTTTTCGGTGCCGATGAATGGCCAATGACGCTGACCTGAGAGCCAGCATATACGAGCCAAAAACGGCGTCAAATGTTTTTTGACGGTCTCATGTCAGGGCTTTCCCGAGGCACTCCGAACAAAAGATTCGCAAACGGAATGATTCGCGGGGTGTTCATTATTTCGAACGCCTTTCAGGGTTTTCCCCGCTGATGCGCGGCATAAAGTGATTAGAATATTCAACGGCTGCGTAATGCCGTTCAACGCATCGTTTCACTTTTTCACCGCACTCCTATCGTGTCCGAAACCGAATCGATGTCCACCGAAGTCGCCGAGCGCCTGCGTTTCGTGCGCAACAAGCATGGCCTGTCGCAGCGCGAACTCGCGAAGCGGGCCGGCGTGACCAACGGCACGATCTCGCTGATCGAACAGGGGCGTGTGAGCCCGTCGGTCGGCTCGCTGAAGAAACTGCTCGAATGCATTCCGATGAGTCTCGCGGAGTTCTTCACGTTCGAACTCGTCGAATCGCGCTCGGTCGTATCGCGCCGTGACGAGATGCCGAACCTCGGCAACGACGCGCTCGCATTTCATCTCGTCGGCGCGGGCGTGAAGGACCGCAACATGTGCATCATGCGCGAGATCTACCAGCCGCTCGCCGACACGGGGCCCGAGATGCTCGTGCACGCGGGGCACGAGGGCGGCGTAGTCGTGTCGGGCCGGCTCGAGCTCACCGTCGACGGCGCGACGTGGCTGCTCGACCCCGGAGACGGCTACTACTTCGAAAGCCGTTTGCCGCACCGTTTTCGCAATCCCAGCGCGGAACAGCTCTGCGAGGTCGTGTCGGCGAATTCGCCGGCCACCTTCTGACCGCGCATCACCGCATTCGCCGCCGGCAGCGTTGCCGTTGCGCGGCGTGCCGCAGCGCGAATGCCACGACAATTGAGGCATCCTGATGAACAAGTTGACTTTGGCTGACTGGCAGGACAAGGCGGCGTCGCTCGCGATCGACGGGCGCGCATTCATCGACGGCGCGTCGCGCGACGCGCACGGCGGCAGGACGTTCGACTGCGTGAGCCCGATCGACGGCCGCGTGCTTGCGAAGGTGGCCGATTGCGGCGAAGCCGACGTGAACGCCGCCGTTGCGGCCGCGCGCCGCGCGTTCGACGCCGGCGTGTGGGCCGGACTGAACCCGCGCGCGCGCAAGGCCGTGCTGCTGCGTTGGGCCGCGCTGATGCGCGAGCATCTCGACGAACTGTCGCTGCTCGAGACGCTCGACGCGGGCAAGCCGATCGGCGACACCACGACGGTCGACGTGCCGGGCGCCGCGTATTGCGTCGAATGGTTCGCCGAAGCGATCGACAAGGTCGGCGGCGAAGTCGCGCCGGCCGACCATCATCTCGTCGGTCTCGTCACGCGCGAGCCGGTCGGCGTGGTGGCGGCCGTCGTGCCGTGGAACTTCCCGCTCCTGATGGCCGCATGGAAGTTCGGCCCGGCGCTCGCGGCCGGCAACAGCGTCGTGCTGAAGCCGTCGGAGAAATCGCCGCTGACCGCGATCCGCGTCGCGCAGCTCGCATACGAAGCCGGCATCCCGGCAGGCGTGTTCAACGTCGTGCCGGGCGCGGGCGAGCCGGGCAAGCTGCTCGCGCTGCATCGCGATGTCGACTGCATCGCGTTCACCGGCTCCACCGCGGTCGGCAAGCTGATCATGCAGTACGCCGCGCAGTCGAACCTGAAGCGCGCGTGGCTCGAACTCGGCGGCAAGTCGCCGAACATCGTGCTGCCGGATTGTCCGGACCTCGACCGCGCCGCGCAGGCCGCGGCCGGCGCGATCTTCTACAACATGGGCGAGATGTGCACGGCCGGCTCGCGCCTGCTCGTGCATCGCGACATCAAGGACGCATTCATCGAGAAGCTGGTCGCGGCCGCGCGCGCGTACGTGCCGGGCAACCCGCTCGATCCGTCGGTATCGATGGGCGCGATCGTCGACGGGATCCAGCTCGAGCGCGTGCTCGGCTACATCGATGCCGGACGCAAGGAGGGCACGCTCGTCACGGGCGGTGCGCGCGTGAAGGAGGAGACGGGCGGCTTCTACGTGGAGCCGACGGTGTTCGAGGTGAAGCCCGACGCGAAGATCGCGCGCGAGGAGATTTTCGGCCCGGTGCTGTCGGTGATCGTGTTCGACGATGTCGACGAGGCCGTGCGGATCGCGAACGATACCGAGTACGGCCTGGCGGCGGCCGTGTGGACGTCCAGCCTCACGACCGCGCACGACGTGTCGCGCCGGCTGCGGGCGGGCACGGTGTGGGTGAACTGCTACGACGAAGGCGGCGACATGAACTTCCCGTTCGGCGGCTACAAGCAGTCGGGTAATGGCCGCGACAAGTCGCTGCACGCGCTCGAGAAATACACCGAGCTGAAGTCGACGCTGATCCGGCTGCGCTGACGCGGCCGGTGTGCGGGGCGCGGTGCCGACGGGCGCCGCGCCCGCGCGCGTCAGGCCGAGCGCAGTGCCGGGTGGAAGCCCGCGGCTTCGATGATCGACTGCACGCGTTCGGCGCCTTGTGCCGACTCGACCTTGACCGTCTTCGCGGCCACGTCGATGTCGAGCTTCGCGGCGGGGTCCGCTGCCGTCACGGCGCGCGTGATGGCATTGGCGCAGCCGCCGCAGGTCATGTCCTGGACTTCGAATTCCATCGTGTTCTCCTGGGTGGATGGGCGATTGAGAAACATGAGCAGCATGAAGCTTGCCATGGTGGGAAGGTCAAGCCCCTTCGATGCGTTCGGCGCCGCATAAGCAATTTGTAAAACTGAAGTCAGACGAATCGTAATCCGCCCGTGTGCGTCAGTCCGAATTTTTCCCGATTGACGCTCGGGTATTGTCGGCGAAATCTGGCGGAGCCTTGCGCGACAAGGTGCATGTCATGTCGGTGATGCACGATGTCCATGCCGCCAGTAAGGGTACTTGAAGAGGGAAATGCGAATCGATCTTACTATCGGTTCCCCTCGATATTTCATTTCGTTACCCGTATGAATCGCTTCGCTCTCGGTTTTGCACTGGCCCTGCTGGGCGCATCGGCAACGTCCGCATTGGCTGCCGACGACGTCGTCAACCTGAACCTGAAGGACCACAAGTTTTCGCCCGACGGCGTGACGATTCCGGCCGGCAAGAAGGTGAAGTTCGTCGTGAAGAACCTCGACGCGACGCCCGCGGAATTCGAAAGCGACGACTTCAAGGCAGAGAAGGTCGTGCCGGCCGGCAAGTCGGTCGAGATCCTGGTCGGGCCGCTGAAGGCCGGCACCTACGAGTTCCACGACGAGTATCACGAAGCGCAGTCGAAAACGCACCTGACCGTCAAATAAGCGGATATCGCCATGCTGTCTACCGCCCTGATCGTCTTTCGTGAAGTGCTCGAGGCCGCGCTGGTGGTTTCGATCGTGATGGCCGCGACGAAGGGCGTGCCGAGGCGCGGCTGGTGGGTCGGCGGCGGGCTCGTCGGCGGCGTGATCGGCGCCGGCCTGATCGCCGCGTTCGCCGACGTGATTTCGCAGTGGGCCTCCGGCATGGGGCAGGAAGTCTTCAACGCCGGCGTGATGTTCGTCGCGACGCTGATGCTGGCGTGGCACTGCATCTGGATGAGCCGCCACGGCCGCGAGATGGCGCTGCACATGGGCGAGGTCGGCCGGGCCGTCGCGGCCGGCAGCCGGCCGCTGACGGGGCTCGCGATCGTCGTCGGTGTCGCGGTGCTGCGCGAGGGCTCGGAGGCCGTGCTGTTTCTGTACGGCATCGCGGCGGGCGATCCGGGGCAGACGCCGCAGATGATCGTCGGCGGGCTGCTCGGCGTGCTGGGTGGCGCCGGGCTCGGCTACGCGATGTATGCGGGCCTGCTGCAGATTCCGCTCAAGCGCCTGTTCTCCGTCACCAATGCGCTGATCGTGCTGCTCGCGGCGGGGATGGCGAGTCAGTGCGTCGGCTTCCTGCTCGCCGCCGGCCTCGTGCCGTCGTGGGGCGATGCGGTCTGGGATACCTCGTGGCTGCTCAAGGAATCGAGCATCGTCGGCAAGGCGCTGCATACGCTGATCGGCTACACCGCGCGTCCGGCGGGGATCCAGATCGCGGCGTACGTCGTTACGCTGGTCGCGATCGTCGTGCTGGCGCGGCTCGTCGGCCGGCCCCGGACGGTGGTGCCGCCGCCGCGGCCCGTTGCGTGAGCGGGCCGGGGCCGAATGCAGAAAGGGGCGTCATGGACGCCCCTTTTTTCTTGCGTTGATGATGGCGCGCGCGCAGCCGCGCGGCGAGTTCAGCGATGGTTGTCGATCCATGCGCGGGCCCATTCGAGCCCCGCTTCGCGCGCTTCGTCCTCGGTGTCGAACACGCCGAGCACGCCCGACGCTTCGACGAGCCGATTGTTCTGCGTGATCGTGCCGCTCGCCGCGAAGCGTTCGGGCTTCAGGATTTCGTCCTGCTGCAGGATCGAATGGCCCCAGATCTGGTAGCCGTGATAGGTCTGCGCTTCCATTATCGCGTCACCTCCGCGGAACGGCTGCCCGTGCCGACACGCAGCACGTTGCCGTCCGGCGTGTATTGCCGCGGGATGTCCGAGAACTTGAGTGCGTGCGGCGTATCGGGCATGGCCGGCTGCATCACCGTGAGCCGGCCCGGCGCGGGCTGCGCGACCGGGCGCGGTGCGGCCGGGGTTTCGACCGTCGCGGCGGTCGGTCGATGCGGCGCGGTTTTCACGGCTTGTGCGACGCGGCGCTTGTGCGGCTTGACCGCAGTCTTCGGCTGCACGCTCGCGTGCTTTTCCACGGTCTTGCCGCCCGCGTGCGCGTCGGCACCCGGGCGCGCTGCCGGCGTCCGGGCGTCCGGCGTACGCGCCGCCGGCAACCGCGCTTCGGGCGGGTTCCAGACTTCGACGTAGTGCTCGGCCGCCCAGCCCGTCGACGCGAAGCTCAGCGCCAGCAATCCGCATCCAAACAGTCTTACCATGGTCTCTCCGTCATCTTGCGTGCGGCTCGCGTCGCGTTGCGGTGCCCGGTGAGAAGGCGGCCGCTCATCCGTGCTCGGGGAGCACGTTTCACGAAAATACCTCGAGCCCGTGTTTCTCGACGATCTGCAACATGCGCGCGGCGATACCGCTCGGCCGCTTGTCGCCCTGTTCCCATTGGCGAATCGTCGACGTCGTCGTGTTCAGGTAGAGCGCGAACACGCTCTGGCTGACATTGACCGACTTACGGATGCGTGCGATCGCTTCCGGATCGAACTTCGGCGCCGCTTCGATGCAAAGGACGTCGTATTCGCGCATTGTCTTCTTGTCGATCTGCCGTGCGCGATAGAGACCCGACGCAGCGCTGTGGACCGCCTCCGTCGCGTCGCTCTTGAATCGGCTCTTAGCCATTGCAAATCTCCACCCACTCGTTCAGTGCGACCAGTGTCGCGATGTCGACGTCGGTGCGTCGACCGACATCCGCTGCGAGCTTTTTGAAGGCGCGCAGTTCGTGAGCGTCGATGTTGTCGCGGTCGCACTTGGCGAACAGGAACACGAACACCCACGTATGCCCGACCTTGCCCAGCACGATGCCGCGCTGGCGATTCCCGTCCAGACGCTTCTTCCAGACGTTGCCTCCGAGATCGACGCCCTGGCCCCGTGCCAGCTGTCGCACCGCGCGGCACAGTTCGCCATCGGCGATTCCCGCTTTTCCTGCTGCCTTGTGAAACCACTTCGTCTTGAATACGCGTCGTACGGAAGCAGACATGTCGAGCCAGTCAAGTTCGCACAGGATTATATACCACCAAGTGGTATATATTTTGACCTGGCCGAATGGCCTGCTTCACGCGGATACTCAGCCCCGACGGGCCGCTGGCCTCCCTCGCGGGAGGCACGCGTCATTCCACCGTCACCGACTTCGCGAGGTTGCGCGGCTTGTCGACGTCGGTGCCGCGCGCGCATGCGGTGTGATACGCGAGCAGCTGCAGCGGCACGACGTGCAGGATCGGCGACAGCTGCCCGTAGTGTTCCGGCATCCGGATCACGTGCAGGCCGTCGTCGTTGACGATCTGCGTGTCGGCATCCGCGAACACGTACAGCTCGCCGCCGCGTGCGCGCACTTCCTGCATGTTCGACTTCAGCTTCTCGAGCAGCGTGTCGTTCGGCGCGACCGTCACGACCGGCATCGCTTCGGTGACGAGCGCGAGCGGCCCGTGCTTCAGTTCGCCGGCCGGATAGGCCTCGGCGTGGATGTACGAGATTTCCTTCAGCTTCAGCGCGCCTTCGAGCGCGATCGGGTAATGCAGCCCGCGGCCGAGGAACAGCGCGTTTTCCTTGCGTGCGAATTCGTCCGACCACGCGATGATCTGCGGCTCGAGCGCGAGCACGCTGTTCAGCGCGGCCGGCAGGTGGCGCAGCTCCTTCAGGAATTGCGCTTCCTGCGCGGCGTCGACGTGCCCGCGCAGCTTGCCGAGCGTCGCGGCCAGCACGAACAGCGCGACGAGCTGCGTCGTGAACGCCTTGGTCGACGCGACGCCGATCTCGGTGCCCGCGTGCGTCAGGAACTGCATCTCGGTGAGGCGCACCATCGCGCTCGTCGCGACGTTGCACACCGCGAGCGTATGCGTGTGGCCGAGCGACTGCGCGTGCTTGAGCGCGGCGAGCGTGTCGGCCGTCTCGCCCGACTGCGAAATCACCAGCACGAGCTGGCGCGGGTTCGGCACCGACTCGCGGTAGCGGTATTCGCTCGCGATCTCGACCTGGGTCGGGATCTTCGCGATCGATTCGAGCCAGTATTTCGCGGTGAGGCCCGAGTAGTAGCTCGTGCCGCACGCGAGGATCAGCAGGCTGTCGATGTTCGCGAACGCGGCGGGGGCCGCCTCGCCGAACAGCGTCGCGTCGAACGCTTCGGTTTGCGGCACGGTGTCGCCGATCGCGCGCGGCTGCTCGAAGATTTCCTTCTGCATGAAGTGGCGGTACGGGCCGAGCTCGACCGCGCCGCCGTATGCGCTGACCACGCGGATTTCGCGCTGCGCGAGCGCGCCGTGGCGGTCGACGATCTTCACGCCGTCGAGCGACAGTTCGCACACGTCGCCTTCCTCGAGGAACGTGAAGCGGTCGGTGCTGCCGGCCAGCGCCAGTGCGTCGGATGCGAGGAAGTTCTCGCCGTCGCCGTGGCCGACGACGAGCGGCGAACCCTGGCGCGCGCCGACGACGGTGTGCGGCTGGTCCTTGTGCGTCACCGCGATCGCATACGCGCCGTGCAGCTGCTGCACGGCTTCGCGCACGGCCGCGAACAGGTCGCCGCGATACAGGCTGTGCACGAGGTGCGCGATGACTTCGGTGTCGGTCTGCGACACGAACTCGTAGCCCTTCGCGCGCAGCGCTTCGCGCAGCGTCTCGAAGTTCTCGATGATGCCGTTGTGCACCAGCGCGAGCGCGTTCGACGAGAAGATCGGGTGTGCGTTGTGCGTGACGGGCGCGCCGTGCGTCGCCCAGCGCGTGTGCGCGACGCCGGTCGTGCCTTCGAGATGCGATTCCCGCACCTGCGCGTCGAGATCGGCGACGCGCGCGACGCTGCGCGCGCGCTTCGGCGCGCCCGGCTCGAGCACGGCGACGCCGCACGAATCGTAGCCACGGTATTCGAGGCGCCGCAATCCTTCGATCAGCACCGGAACGATATTACGCTGCGCAACTGCGCCGACAATGCCGCACATGAATGGTCAATCCTGTAAGTCGACGCGGGCGCCGTCCGGGCGCCCGCTAAAGGTTCAGCTCTTCTTCTTGACCGGGCGGACGTAGCCGCTCTTCGCGGTCTGCGTCTTCTCGTTCAATGCGAGGACGCCTTCGGCGACGTCCTTCCAGATCGTCGTGCCGGCCGCGATCGTCACGCCGCGGCCGACGCGCACCGGCGCGACGAGCTGCGTGTCGGAGCCGACGAACACGTCGTCCTCGATCACGGTGCGGAACTTGTTCGCGCCGTCGTAGTTGCAGGTGATCGTGCCCGCGCCGATGTTCACGCGCGCGCCGATGTCGGCGTCGCCGATGTAGGTGAGGTGGTTCGCCTTCGAGCCGTGGCCGATCACCGCGTTCTTCACCTCGACGAAGTTGCCGACGTGCGCTTCGTCCGCGAGCTGCGCGCCCGGACGCAGCCGCGCGTACGGGCCGATCACGGTGTTCGCGCCGAGCTCGGCGCCGTCGATGTGCGTGAACGCGTCGATGCGCGTGCCCGCGCCGATCGACGCGTTGCGGATCACGCAGTTCGCGCCGATCGTCACGTTGTCGGCGAGCGTCACGTTGCCTTCGAACACGCAGTTCACGTCGATCGACACGTCGCGGCCGCAGCGCAGCGTGCCGCGCACGTCGAGCCGCGCCGGATCGGCGAGCGTGACGCCGTCGACGAGCAGCGCATCGGCGACGTTGCGCTGATGGATGCGCTCGAGCTCCGCGAGCTGCGCCTTGCTGTTCACGCCGAGCGTTTCCCATTCCTCGTCGGGCTGCGCCGTGACGATCTCGAAGCCGGCCTCGATCGCGAGCTCGACGACGTCGGTCAGGTAGTACTCGCCCTGCGCGTTCTCGTTCTTCAGCGCGCCGAGCCACATCGACAGCTGCGCCGTGGGCGTGACGATGATGCCGGTGTTGATCTCGGCGATCCTCAACTGCTCGGGCGACGCGTCCTTCTGCTCGACGATGCGCGTGACGAAGCCGGACGCGTCGCGCACGATGCGGCCGTAGCCGGTCGGGTCGTCGAGCGTGACGGTCAGAATTCCGTAGCGGCCCTCGCGCGCGGCGTCGACGAGACGCCGCAGCGTCGACGCGCGGGTGAGCGGCACGTCGCCGTACAAAACCAGCGTCGGTTGCGCGGGATCGAGCAGCGGCAGCGCCTGGCGTACCGCGTGGCCGGTGCCGAGCTGCTCGGCCTGCACCGCGAACTGGACGTCGGGCGCGGCGACGGCGGCCTGGACCTGCTCGGCGCCGTGACCGACGACGACGACGAGCCGCGACGGCTGCAGCGTGCGCGCGGTGGCGATGACGTGGGAGAGGAGCGGCCTGCCGGCCAGGGGATGGAGCACTTTCGGCAGCGCGGAACGCATGCGCTTGCCGGTGCCTGCCGCCAAAATCACGATATTCATGGCGCCAGCTTGTCAGAGGAGTTCGAAGCTGTCCATTTTAGCATGCGGCCCCCGTCGTTCCGGGCCTGTCGCGGCGGGGCGACAGCGCCGGAACGAGGCCGCGGCCCCGGTTCCGGCGGGTGTTCGGACCCTGCTTACAGGTCGTCGAACTGGACGATCGAGATCGGTTTCGCCGAGCCCGGCGCGGCGGTCTCGTCGCCGGACGCGCACGGCTCCTCGTCGAACGCGATGTCGCCCTGCGGATCGGCCTCGCCGGTCGCGCGCAGCGACGCGAACGGGAACTGGGTCGTATCCATCAGGTGCGACGGCACGACGTTCGCGAGCGCGCTGAACATGTTGTCGACGCGGCCCGGGAAGCGCTTGTCCCATTCGCGGATCAGCGCCTTCATTTCCGCGCGCTTCAGGTTCGGCTGGCTGCCGCACAGGTTGCACGGGATGATCGGGAATTCGCGCAGCTCGGCGTATTTCTCGAGATCGGTTTCCTTCACGTACGCGAGCGGGCGGATCACGACGTTCCTGCCGTCGTCCGACTGCAGCTTCGGCGGCATTCCCTTTAGCTTGCCGCCGTAGAACATGTTGAGCAGCAGCGTCTGCAGGATGTCGTCGCGGTGGTGGCCGAGCGCGATCTTGGTCGCGCCGAGCTCGCCGGCCACGCGGTACAGGATCCCGCGGCGCAGCCGCGAGCACAGCGAGCAGGTCGTCTTGCCTTCGGGCACGAGCCGCTTGACGATGCTGTAGGTGTCCTGGTTCTCGATGTGGAACGGCACGCCGACCTGCGTCAGGTATTCGGGCAGCACGTGCTCGGGGAAGCCCGGCTGCTTCTGGTCGAGGTTGACCGCGACGATGTCGAAGTCGATCGGCGCGCGCTCGCGCAGGCGCAGCAGCACGTCGAGCATCGCGTAGCTGTCCTTGCCGCCCGACAGGCACACCATCACCTTGTCGCCCTGCTCGATCATGTTGTAGTCGCCGATCGCCTGGCCGACCTGGCGCACGATCCGCTTGAACAGCTTGTTGTTCTCGTACGCTTCCTTCTGCTCGCGGCGCGTCAGCGCGCGGCGACCGGTGTCGGCGGCGGTGGCTTCGATGGCGGCGCCATCGGCCGCCGTGTCGTTCATGTGGGGGGCGTTCATGCGCGCTCCTCGTCCTTGATGCGAAAGACTTCGACGCCGACGGCGTCGCAGTCCGGATAGGCGTCCGGTTTCTCGGTACAGACGCGTACCGCGCGCACGGCGTCGTGCGCCAGCAGGTTCGCGGCGATCGCGTCGCACAGCGTTTCCTGCAGGTGGATGTGGCCGCGCGCCACGCACTGCGCGACGCTCTGCTTCATCAGGTCGTAGTCGACGACTTCATGCAGCCGGTCGTCGACGGGGGTGGACAGCGCGAGCGGCACGAACAGGTCGACGTTGATGACGACGCGCTGCTCGCCGCGCTTCTCGTGTTCGAAGGCCCCGATGTTGATGTGCACCTCGTAGTCGCGCAGGTAGAGCCTGCGGCAGTCCGCGAGGCGGGGGTGCAGGAGAGCGGAAAACATGGTCGTCCCAGTCAAATTGGCGTGCGTGCACGCAAAGCGGCGCGGGCGGCGGCGATCAGGCCGCGCGATCCGCGCAGTTCATTCATTCGGGCCGGCGGCGTGCGGCACCAGGTGCTCGCCGCCGTCGACGGTCAGCGTCGCGCCCGTGACGCCGGGCGCGCTCGCGAGATAGCAGGCCGCCGCCGCGATGTCGTTCGCGTGCGGCGCATGGCCGCGCACGAGCGCCGCGACGCGCACTTTCGGCGCGAGGGCCAGCGCCAGCGCGGCGGTCGCGCGGTTCAGCGCGGCCTGCATCAGCGCATGCGACAGCCGCGCCGGCGCCGGGTGAAACAGGGCCTGGTCCAGCACGTGGATCGCGCACGCGCGCAGCGATTCGTCGTCGCGCGCGGCGTCGGGCGTCGCGTCGGCAAGCGCCCGGGCCAGCGCGAGCGGCGCCGTCACGTTGCGCGCGAGCGCAGCGGCGAGCGATGCGCCGTCCACGGTGTGCGCGTCGTCGGTGCCGGCGCAGGCACTCACGAACACCGCGCAGGCGGGCCGGCCGAGCGCCGCGCCGCACGCGGCGACGAGCGCGGCCGCGTCGGTTTCCAGGGCCAGATCGGCGTCGAGCACGGCTGCACGGCGGCCGTGGGCGGCGACTTCGGCGACGAGCGCGTCGGCGGCCGCGCGCGGCGCGCCGGGGCTGCGCTGCAGCGCGACGTCCCAGCCGCGCTGCGCGAATCCGGTCGCGAGCGCACGACCGAGCGACGCGGCGTCGGCCGCGCTGCCCAGCGCGCCGGCGACGAGCGCGATGCGCGGGGTCGACGTATCGGCTGAAACGGTCATTTACAATGCCGGGATGAACCCGAAAGCTCACGAACCCGCTAGTTTACCTGCTCCCGGCCCTGACGCGCTCGCGCAGTCCGAAACCCTTGCCGCGCAACTGCGCGACGAGATCGCGGCGGCCGGCGGCTGGCTGCCGTTCGACCGCTTCATGGAGCGCGCGCTGTATGCGCCCGGCCTCGGCTATTACAGCGGCGGCGCGCGCAAGTTCGGCCGCCGCGCCGACGACGGCAGCGACTTCGTGACGGCCCCCGAGCTGTCGCCGCTGTTCGCGCAGACGCTCGCGAATCCCGTCGGGCAAGCGTTGGCGGCAAGCGGCACGCGCCGCGTGATGGAGTTCGGCGCGGGCACGGGCAAGCTCGCGGCCGGGCTGCTCGCGGCGCTCGATGCGCTCGGCGTCGAACTCGACGAATACCTGATCGTCGACCTGTCCGGCGAGCTGCGCGAACGCCAGCGCGACATGATCGCGGCGGTCGCGCCGGCGCTCGCCGGGAAGGTGCGCTGGCTCGACGCGCTGCCCGAGCGCTTCGACGGCGTCGTGGTCGGCAACGAGGTGCTCGACGCGATGCCGGTGCGCCTCTTCGCGAAGGCGGACGGCGCGTGGCTCGAGCGCGGCGTCGCGCTCGACGCGCGGCACGCGTTCGTGTTCGACGACCGGCCCGCCGGTGCGGCCGGCCTGCCGCCGGTGCTCGCGACGCTCGACGTCGACGACGGCTACGTGACGGAGACGCACGAAGCCGCGCTGGCGTTCACGCGTACCGTCTGCACGATGCTCGGACGCGGCGCGGTGCTGCTGGTCGACTACGGGTTCCCCGCGCACGAGTACTACCATCCGCAGCGCGACCGCGGCACGCTGATGTGCCATTACCGCCACCACGCGCATGACGACGCGTTCCTGTACCCGGGGCTGCAGGACATCACCGCGCACGTCGAATTCACCGGCATCTACGACGCGGGCGTCGCGACCGGCGCGGACCTCCTCGGCTACACGTCGCAGGCGCGTTTCCTGTTGAACGCGGGCATCACCGACGCGCTGGCCGCGATCGATCCGTCCGACATCCACCAGTTCCTGCCGGCCGCGAACGCGGTGCAGAAGCTGATCTCGGAAGCCGAGATGGGCGAGTTGTTCAAGGTGATCGCATTCTCGCGCGGGATCGACGGCACGCTCGACGCATTCGCGCGCGGCGACCGCTCGCACGCGCTCTGACGGGGCGCCCGGGATGCTGCGCTGGCTGATGGCGTCGTTCGTCGCGGTGATGATCCTGACGCGCTGCTGGCCGTGGCTCGGCAAGGTCGGCATCGGGCGGATGCCGGGCGACGTCACGCTGACGCTCGGCGGGCGGCGCTACCCGTTCCCGTTCATGTCGACGCTGGTGCTGACGATGCTGGTGTCGATGGTGGCGCGGCTGCTCTGAGCCGCGCCGAATGCGGCGGCGCGTCGCGACCGCGCCGCGCGTGTGATGATTCGGCGCGTCACGGTTCGCGCGTCACAGCTCGATTTCGCCGAGGATCCGGTGCGCGAGCGCCTTCGCTTCGTTGAACGCCTCTTCCTCGCTCGGACTCGTCGTGTGGACGTCGTAGCGCATGTTTTCCGTCTCGTCGCCGTCGTCCCGGGCGAGGATCACGTAACCCTGGAACTGTCCGTTGGCGGCGTGCTGCGTGTGCGCCTTGGCCGTGTAGATGCCTTTCGTGAACGTGTTCGTGTCCATCGTGCCTCTCCCGCAATAGGACACTTCATCGTAGCACTGCGGCGCAGCATGTACAGCGCCGCTAATCGGCGACCGATCAGCGCGCCGTCATCGTCCCGTCACCGTTCGAGCAGCGCGACGACCTCGTCGAGCGTCGGCGCATGCGCGCCCGTATGCCGGCACGCGGCGGCGCCCGCCGCGAGCGCGAACGCGAGATGTTCGCGCCACGACCGCTGCGGCGCGGCCATCAGGCTGAACAGCATGCCGCCGATCGACGCGTCGCCCGCGCCGACGGTGTCGACCACCTCCACGCGCGGCGGACTGGCTTCGAGCACGTCGCCGTCCGCGTAAAGCGTCGCCGGCTGCGCGCCGCGCGTGACGAGCACCGCCGCGCGCGGATTCTGCGCGCGCACCGCGGCGACCGCATCGGGGCCGTCGCCGCCGAACAGGTGGCGCAGGTCCTCGTCGGACACCTTGATCAGGTCGGCGAGCGCGGCCATCTTCTCGAGCGTCGGCCGGTACGCGGCCGTCATCAGGTTCCGGTAGTTCGGATCGAAGCTGATCTTCACGCCGCGCGCGTGCAGCTCCGCCGCGAGCGCGACGAGCGTGCCCGCGAGCGGTTCGCGCACGAGGCTGATGCAGCCGAAGTGCGCCCACTTCACGTGTCCGGCCCAGCCGGCCGGCAGCCGCGCCGGGTCGAACGCGAGATCCGCGCTCGCTTCGCCGATGAAGAAGTACGCGGGCGGCCGCGTCTCATGGACGATCGCGAGCAGCGGCGCACGCGGCACGCGCTGCAGGAAGCGCAGGTCGAGCCCGGCCGCCTCGCTGGTGCGCCACAGCACGTCGGAGAAGCAGTCTTCGCCGATCGCGCCCGCGAGCGCGCTCGGCACGCCGAGCCGCGCGACCGCGCGCGCGACGTTCCAGCCGGCGCCGCCCGGCACGGAGGTCCACTGCGCGTCGCCCGCGCGCACCATGTCGGTCAGGATGTCGCCCGCCGACACGAAGGCCGGAAAGGTGCCGCCGCTCATTGCGTCGGCTCGCTGCGCGCCGCGCGCGCGAGGGTCGCGAGCACGTCGTAGCATGCGCCCATCGTGTGATAGTCGGTCTTGCCGGCCGGGCTTTTCTCGTCGCTGTACTTGCGGTTGTCGCACGTGAGGATCCGGTACCACGCGCCGTAGCGGTGATCGACGAAATGTGCCCAGCTATAGCGCCAGATCTCGTCGTACCAGTCCCAGAAGCGCTCGCTGCCGGTGCGCGCGCCGAGCATCGCGGCCGCCGCGAAGGTTTCCGCCTGCACCCAGAAATACTTGTTGTGGTCGCAGATCGTGAAGTCGGGGCCGAAGCCGTAGCAGAGACCGCCGTGATCGGCGTCCCACGCATGCGTGAGCGCCGCGTCGAACAGCTCGGCCGCGCGCGGCACGAGCCAGTCGAGCGGGCGGTGCCGCTCCAGGATCAGCAGCAGCTTCGCCCATTCGGTCTGGTGCCCGGGCTGGAAGCCCCACGGACGGAAGATGTTCGAGCTGTCTTCCTTGTTGTAGTCCCAGTCGACCGACCAGTCCGCATGGTAGTGCTCCCACACGAGGCCGCCCGACAGCGAAGCCTGGCGCTGCGTGATGTGGGTCGCGAGTTTTTCCGCGCGATCGAGATAGGTGAGATGGCCGGTCGCCTCGTATGCCGCGAGCAGCGCTTCCGTCATGTGCATGTTCGCGTTCTGGCCGCGGTACGACGACACGTTCCAGTTCGGCGTCGCGTCGTCCGCGTAGAGGCCGGCGGCCGCGTCCCAGAAGCGGTGCTCGGCGAGCTCGTAGGTCGACGCGATCAGCGCGCGCGCTTCGTCGATGCCGGCCATCGTCGCGTGCGCGGCGGCCAGCAGCACGAACGCGAGCCCGTAGCAGTGGCGCGTGCCGTCGAGCGTCGCGCGTTTCGTGCCGTCGCGCCAGTCGAGTTCCCAGTCGTAGCCCTGCAGCGCTTCGTCCCAGTGCGCGTCGCGCAGGAAGCGCAGCCCGTGGCGGGCGTAGTCGAGGTGGCGCGGATCGCCGAAATGCCGGTACGCCATCGCGTAGTTGAAGACGAACCGGCAGCTGCTGACCAGGTGCCGCGACGTGCGGTTGTAGATGCTGCCGTCGTCGCGGAAGTAATGGTAGAAGCCGCCCGTCGGATCGAACGCGTTTTGCGCGTAGAAGCGCAGCGTGTCCTCGATGTGCGACAGCAGGAACGACGGATCGCGGAAGCTCGCGACGAACGGTGCCGCTTGCGCGTGGGCGGCCGGCGCGGCCGTGCGGGATTGGACCGGAGGCATGTTCATGATTCGGTGACCGTGGCGGTATCGAGTGCCGGTGAGCCGGCGGGCTGGCTGCTGGCCCGTACGATCAGTTCGACGGGCAGGGAGATCTCGGTGCGCTCGGGCGATTCGGCGAGCAGCAGTTCGACGCCGCGGCGGCCGAGCGCTTCCTTGTCGACGGCGAGCGTCGTGAGCGGCGGATTCGCGTGCGCGGCGGCCGGGATGTCGTCGAAGCCGACGATCGCGATGTCTTCCGGAATCCGCACGCCGCGCGCGATGCACACGCGCTGCGCGGCCAGCGCGGCGGCGTCGTTGTACGCGAACACGGCGTCCGGGCGCGGGCCGGGCGCGTCGAGCAGCTGCTGCATCGCGCGCGCGGCGCCGGTGTCGGGGTCGAGCCCGGCGTCGATCGTCACTTCGTACGCGGGATCGAACAGCCGCCCGGCCTCGAAGAACGCGCGGCGATAGCCGATCGCGCGCTGCGCGATGCTGAAGTGCGCGGCCGAGCCGCCGATGAACGCGATCCGCGAGCGGCCGATGGCGAGCAGGTGGCGCATCGCGAGCGCCGCGCCCGTCGCGTTGTCGATGTTCACCGAGCGCAGGCCGGGCGCCCACAGGTCGATCAGCACGAGCGGCCGGCCGGTCGCGGCGAGCGCCTCGATCGTCTCGGGCTCGATGAAGCCGGCCACCGCGATCGCGTCGGGCGCGTGCGGGCGCATCTGGCGCAGCACGTCGTCGTTGGGGCCGACCGTGAGCAGCGTCGGCACGATCCCGCGCTCGCGGCATGCGTCCTCGACGCCGTGCAGCACGTGCGAGAAGAACGGGCTGGCGGGAAAGCGGTTGTGCTGGCGGTGCAGCAGGAAGGTGAGCCGGCGGATGCGCGGGCGCAACTGGGCCGGGTCGTAGCCGAGCTGCTGCGCGATCTCGACGATGCGCGCCCGCGTGGCTTCCGACAGGCCCGGCTGGTTTTTCAGCGCGCGGGAGACGGTGCCGATCGAGACCTCTGCCGCCCGCGCTACGTCGCGAATGGTGGTGCCCATCGTTCGGGTCAGGTTTGTTTAGGGTGACGGCGATTGTATAGTAAAACGCCGAGCCAAATTCGGGCCGGATAACCGGGGAATACCCGGAAATAACGGGTTTTTACGCGCTAATCTGCGAAAACGACGTTACTAAAAATACTAAACAAAACGCGGAAAAGGCAAGGCGATCGCACGGAAAGGGGCGCACGCGTTCGGATGCCCGGTCCGCGAGGGGCGGGCGAGGCGAACGGCAGGCCGTTGCCGGCAATCGGGCGCGCGCGAGACACCGTCGTCGCCGTCCTGACCGGCCGGCAGCGCGCTTGCATCCGGCAACCGCCCGCCGGTTCAGCCCGCCGCCGCCTGCGGCGGCCCGCCGCGATCGCGCAGCGCCGCGCGGCCGGCATCGAGATCGACGACCGCGAGCCCGCCCGGCTGCTGTTTCGCGCGCCGCTTCGCGAGCGCCGCGACCGACGCGATCTCGTCGCTGCCGTAGCGCATCGCGCCGTTCGCGCCGGCCGGCACGCCGACCGCGCCGATCGCCATCGTGACGAAACCGAAGAATGCGGGGTTGCCGTGGCGGTCCTCGCCGCGCAGCCCGCCCGCCAGCCGGTCGGCCTGCGTGTAGAAACGCCGCGCGCCGTCGTTGAAGTGCGCGATCGCGTCGGCCGCGCGCGCGTGCCAGTCGTCGCGCTGGAACAGCACGAGGAAATCGTCGCCGCCGACGTGCCCGAGAAAGTCGCGCTGCGGATCGCACACGCCGGCCAGCACCGTCGCCGCGAACTTCAGCACTTCGTCGCCCTGCCAGTAGCCGTACTGGTCGTTGAACGGCTTGAACTGGTTCAGGTCGACGTAGCACGCGTGGAAGCCGGCGTCGCGCGCCAGCAGGCGCTCGATGTGCGCGCTGATCGGGATGTTGCCGGGCAGGAAGGTCAGCGGATTCGCATAGCGCGCGGCCTCGATGCGCATCTCGGTCACCGCGCGCACGAGGCTCTCGCCGGTGCCGAGCCCGACGTAGCGGCCGTGCTCGGTGATCACGAAGCCGTCCGCGAGGTAGCGCTGGTCGTGGCTCGCGAGCAGCATCGCGAGCTGCTCGACCGTCGTCGCGTTGTCGATCATCAGCGGCGCGTCGTTCGCGAACTGCAGGCACGGCTTCTTTCCGAACACCTCGCGATGGTAAGGCAGCGTGAAGCGGTCGATGAAGCCGCGCCGGTTCACGAGCGCGACCGGCCGCCCGCGTTCGACGAGCGCGACCGCGTGCAGGCCGGGCATCCGGTTGAACAGGTCGAGCACGTCGTTGCTGGTCGCGTCGCGCGGCAGCGCCGGCGCGGGGACGAGCATCTTCGCCGCGATCGTGCTTGCGGGCCGCACGGCGCGGGTCGCACCGGGGAACACCGCGATGTGCGGCGCGCGGATCGCGTCGCGTGCGGCCGGCGCGACGACCCGCGACGGTTGCGCGTCCGGCCGGCCGAGCAGGAAGCCCTGCACGCAGCAGATGCCCATGTCGCGCACGACGATCAGGTCGCACTCGTTCTCGATCCCTTCCGCGATCAGCTTCGCGCCGCTCGCGTGCGCGAAGTGCTGCATCGCCCGGACCGCCTCGAACTTGAGCGGATCGCGCGCGATGTCGTGGATGAAGAAGCGGTCGATCTTCACGACGTCCGGGTGCAGGCGCAGCCACAGGTTCATGCTCGCGTTCGCGGTGCCGTAGTCGTCGAGCGCGAACTGGATGCCGGCGTCGCGCAGCGATGCGACCGCCGGCCCGATGTGCGCGACGTCCGGCATCGCGGTCTGCTCGGTCAGCTCGATCACGATGCGCTCCGCGCCGACCCGCGCGCGGCCGAGCAGTTGCCGCGCGCGCTCGCGTTCGCGCTGAAGTTGAGGAATAGCTTGCCGTCGCAGCCAAGCGCGGCGAACGCGTCGAGGCAGGTGAGGGCGGCCGCCTGTTCGAGCGCGACGGTCGCGCCGTCGCGGGCGGCCTGCGCGAACAGCGCGGCCGGCGTCTCGAGGTCGGTGCCGCGCGGGCCGCGGATCAGGCCTTCGTAGCCGACGACCGTGCCCGACCCGAGGTCGACGATCGGCTGGAACACGGCCGCGAGCGCACGCTCCGCGATCAGGCGCGTGGTGGAGACGGCGGACGGGACGGGATGAGGCGCGGGCATGGGCGAGGGCGGCCGAGGCGACGGGACGCCCGACTTTAACGGCAGCGCGCGCGGAGAATTGAATGAAGATTTCGTGACGCGATGCGCGTCGATGGTGCATGCGACGCTTTGGGCAGGTGGTGGGGCGGCGGAGAAAGCGGAGAAAGCGGACGAAGCGGGAAGCGGAAAGCGTAACGAGAAAGACGCGAATACACCCGCGCGGCCAGCCATGCCGGCCGCGCAGCCTCCCGCGTCAGCGTTTGCCCGCGCTCAGCGCGCCGCGTCCGCGTGCGGCACCGGCCGCACCCTCGTCGCCGTCACGCTCGCCGCGCATGTCGCGCGCGCCCCAGCGCTGCGCGAGCGCCGCGCACGCCATCAGCTGGATCTGGTGGAACAGCATCAGCGGCAGCACGATCGCGCCGACCGCCTGCGCGGAGAAGATCACCTTCGCCATCGGCACGCCGGCCGCGAGGCTCTTCTTCGAGCCGCAGAAGATGATCGTGATCTGGTCGGCGCGGTTGAAGCCGAGCCGCTTGCTGACGAACGTGGTCAGCACCAGCGCGATCGCGAGCAGCACGACGTTGACGACCAGCAGGCCGCCGAGCGCGCGCGCCGGCATCTGGTGCCAGAGCCCCTGGTTCACGGCCTCGCTGAACGCGACGTAGACGACGAGCAGGATCGAGCCCTGGTCGACGAAACGCAGCACGCCGCGATTGCGTTCGATCCAGCCGCCGATCACGGGCCGCAGCAGCTGGCCGGCGACGAACGGCACGAGCAGCTGCATCACGATGCTCCCGACGGTGCTCCACGGCGACGCGGCCGCGGCCGACTGCGACGTGATCATCAGCCCGACGAGCGCCGGCGTCACGAAGATTCCGAGCAGGCTCGACGCGGACGCCGCGCACACGGCGGCCGGCACGTTGCCCTTCGCGATCGACGTGAACGCGATCGACGACTGGACCGTCGACGGCAGCGTGCACAGAAACAGCACGCCGGCGTAGAGCGCCGGCGTGACGAGCGGCTGCAGCACGGGCTTCAGCGCGAGGCCGAGCAGCGGGAACAGCGCGAACGTGCTGAGCAGCACGACCGCATGCAGCCGCCAGTGTGTCGCGCCCGCGACGACGGCTTCGCGCGACAGCTTCGCGCCGTGCAGGAAGAACAGCAGGCCGACCGCGATGTTGGTCGCCCAGTTGAACGCGTGGGCGGCCGGGCCGCGACACGGCAGCAGGCTCGCGAGCACGACGGTGCCGACCAGCGCGAGCGTGAAGTTGTCGGGAAGAAAACGGGGACGGGCCATCGGGCAACTCGATTCGGAAACGGCAGGCGCGCATGTCGCGCGCGCGAAGCCGATATTGTCCCGGTTGGTCATTCAATACACAAATTCATTGTGCGAATCGATTGATGAATCGACGGCATAGGGTGGCGCGCGCCAGAGCGGGGCGGCCGATGCGCAAAACGGCAGAAGAATGTTCTGCCGCGATTGCGCCCTGAAGTGAAAAAACCTAGCAGTAACATGGTGTTACACCGATGCCCGCGACCTAACACTTTTTGGCTCGACACCGTTTCGGGCCGCTCATAAATTACTGCTGAAAGGCTTGCGTCGGCCGGAAACGCCCGGCGGCGAGCGGTAACAGGCACTGAATGATGACGGAACGGGTGAAACGGAAGGTCGGACGATGGGTGGCAGGCGTGCTCGGCGCACTGCTGATGCCGCTCGCGCTCGCGCAACCGCCGCACGGCGGTCAGGCGTTCGGCGGCGGTCACGGCTTCGGTCACGGTTTCGGTGGCGGCGACATGCGCGCTTTCGGCCAACCGGCCGGCAACGCGCCGGTATGGCGCCGGGCGCTGCCGCCGGGCGGCGCGCGTGCCGGCGGCGTGAGCGGTTACGGTTCCCGCTGGGGGCTGCGGCCGACGCCGTCCTACGGCCATTACGCCGCGCAAAGCCCGTATCGTCCGATCAGCGCCGACTCCCGCCAGATGCCGCGCCCGCAGGCCGGCGGCAACGTGCCGCTGCGCGCCGGCTCGATCCGCGCCGACGTCGCGCGCTACAACGAAGAGCGCGGCGGCCGTCCGATGCCGCCCCCCCGCGCGCAGGAAGAACCTTCGCACTCGCCGTTTTTCTCCCCGTTCTACCGAAACTGAGCGCCCCGCGCGTTCGTCCCCCCGCCGGCTGTGATGCGAATTCGCCACAGTCGCGCGCATATTTCCGCTGATTTTCCCGCCGCATTGCGCTATCTTTCGCGCCCGGCACGCGCGCGCCCCGCGGCCGTCCCGTCGCGTGCCCGCTCCGCGCGCGGCCGCTGCGGCGTGCCTGGCCATGTGCCGATTCCGCGAAGTTAATGCCGCTGCTATACCCGCAATAAGTGTGCGCAATTTTGACCGGACGCACGATCCGTAAAGATGGCTGCGCCCCGAACGACGCAAGCAATCGGCTCCAAAAAACAACGCTCGCGCCACTCATCGACATTCGACAAAACCTGGAGATCCCATGAAAGCATTCGCTCGCCGTGCGTCGCGCACGTCCGTCAAGCTGATCGCCGCGGCCGCCTGCGTGGCCGCAACCGCACCCGTCCACGCGCAGTCGAGCGTCTCGCTCTACGGTCAGGTCGACGAATGGGTCGGCGCAACCAAGTTCCCGGGCGGCGATCGCGCATGGAACGTGTCGGGCGGCGGGATGTCAACGTCGTACTGGGGCCTGCACGGCGCAGAGGATCTCGGCAACGGCTACAAGGCGATCTTCACGCTGGAGAGCTTCTTCCGTGCGCAGAACGGCCAGTTCGGCCGCTTCCAGGGCGACACGTTCTTCGCGCGCAACGCATACGTCGGCGTCAGCTCGCCGTACGGCACGGTGACGGCGGGCCGCCTGACGACGCACCTGTTCCTGTCGACGATCCTGTTCAACCCGTTCTACGACTCGTACACCTTCTCGCCGATGGTGTACCACGTGTTCCTCGGCCTCGGCACGTTCCCGACCTATCCGAGCGACCAGGGCGCGGTCGGCGATTCGGGCTGGAACAACGCGCTGTCCTACACGTCGCCTTCGTTCGGTGGCCTGAATTTCGCGGCGATGTACGCGCTCGGCAACACGGCTGGCGACAACCGCTCGAAGAAGTGGAGTGCGCAGTTCAACTACGCGAACGGCCCGTTCGCGGCGACCGCCGTCTACCAGTACGTGAACTTCAACAACGGCCCGCAGGACCTGAGCTCGCTCGTGACCGGCATGAAGAGCCAGGGCATCGGGCTGGTCGGCGCGACCTACGACCTGAAGTACGTGAAGCTGTTCGGCCAGTACATGTATACGAAGAACGACCAGGTTGCCGGCAGCTGGCACGTGAACACCGCGCAGGGCGGCGTGTCGGTGCCGCTCGGCGTCGGCAACGCGATGGCGTCGTATGCGTACTCGCGCGACGGCGGCGGCCTCGATCAGACGCGCCAGACCTGGGCAGTCGGCTACGACTATCCGCTGTCCAAGCGCACCGACGTCTACGCTGCCTACATGAACGACCACATCAGCGGCCTGTCGAGCGGCAACACGTTCGGCGCGGGCATTCGCGCGAAGTTCTGACGATTCGTTCGCCGGACGCGCACACGCAGCGCGCGTCCCGCCTGCCGGTCTTCCGCCCCCGAAACGGCGCCGCTTCCCGCGGCGCCGTTTTGCCTTTGTTGACCTTCTTGTTTCCTTGCCTTTGTTACCCTATCTCGTAATTGCATGATTACCAGGAATTGCGAGCTAGTTCGATGGATACCCTCGTCAGCATGAATGTGTTTCGCTACGTCGTCGAAGTGGGCAGCTTCGTCGGCGCGGCCGAGCGCATGCAGATGTCGGCCGCGATGGCGAGCAAGCACGTGATGCATCTCGAGCAGCAGCTCGGCGCGCGGCTGCTGCATCGCACGACACGACGTGTCGCGCCGACCGAGGCGGGACGCGAATACTATGAGCGCCTCGTGCAGGCGCTGTCGGAACTCGACGAAGCCGGGCAGGCGGTCGGCGCCGCGAGCGTCGTGCCGCAGGGCCGCCTGCGCGTGACGTCGCTGTCCGCGTTCGGATTGCGGCACGTGATGCAGGCCGTCACCGATTATGCGGGCCGGTTCCCGGACGTGACCGTCGACATGACGCTGTCCGATCGCGTGGTCGACCTGATCGAGGAAGGCTACGACGTCGCGGTGCGCGCGGCGCCGAACGGGCTGAAATCGTCGTCGCTGGTCGCGCGGCAGATCGCCACCGCACACATCCTGCTGGTCGCGTCGCCCGAGTATCTGGAGAAGCACGGCACGCCTCAGACGATTGCCGATCTCGCGCATCACAATTACCTGCGCCGCGATTCGAATTCGACGATGCTCGATTCGCTGGTGATCGACGCGGCCGCCGCGTCGCGCGTGAACCTGAACGGCAACCTGATCGTGAACCATCTCGAGGGGCTGCGCGCGGCGGTGCTCGCCGGCGCGGGCATCGCGCTGCTCGGCACCGAAGTGATCGGCGACGACATCGAATCCGGCCGTCTCGTGCCGGTGCTGCTCGACTCGGTGCCGCCGCACGAGGCGCCGATCTACGCGGTGTATGCGAGCCGCCGCCACGTATCGGCGAAGGTGCGCTCGTTCGTCGACTTCCTCGCCGCACGTTTCGAAGGTCAGTCGCTGTGCCCGTCGATCGAGGCGCGCTTGCGCGTGCTGCCAATCACGCGGATCAAGCGCGCGGGCTGATCGCCGTCTGCCGCCCGCGGGCGGACATGAAAAAAGCGCGAGCCGTTGCGGTTCGCGCTTTTTTGTTTTTGCCCGACGTCATGCGCGGCGGCGGCGCAATCCGCCGCCCGCGTCAGCTTCAGCGTCAGCGTGCGATGCCGAGCCGTGCCTTCGCGTCGTCGTACTCGCGCTTCAGCCGCTCGACGAGCGCGCCGACGCTCGGCAGGTCGTCCATCAGGCCGACGCCCTGGCCGGCACCCCAGATGTCCTTCCACGCCTTCGCCTTGTCGCCGCCGAAATTCATCTTCGACTTGTCCGATTCCGGCAGCGCGTCCGGATCGAGGCCGGCCTTCTCGATGCTCTCGCGAATGTAGTTGCCGTGCACGCCGGTGAAGAGGTTCGTGTAGATGATGTCGGACGATTTCGCGTTGACGATCGCGCGCTTGTAGTCCTCGGCCGCGTGCGCTTCCTGCGTCGCGATGAAGCGCGTGCCCATGTACGCGAGGTCGGCGCCCATCGCCTGCGCGGCGAGGATCGAGCCGCCGTTCGCGATCGAGCCCGACAGCACGATCGGCCCGTCGAACATCTTGCGCACTTCGCCGACGAGCGCGAACGGCGACGTCGTGCCCGCGTGGCCGCCGGCGCCGGCCGCGACGAGGATCAGCCCGTCGACGCCGGCTTCGAGTGCCTTCTGCGCGTGGCGCAGATTGATCACGTCGTGCAGCACGATGCCGCCGTAACCGTGCACCGCGTCGACGATCTCGCGCGCCGGCGCGCGCAGGCTCGTGATGAAGATCGGCACCTTGTGGTCGACGCACACGCGCACGTCATGCTCGAGCCGTACGTTCGACTGGTGGACGATCTGGTTGACCGCGATCGGGCCGATCACCGCATCCGGGTGCTTCGCCTTGTGGTCGGCGAGCTCGGACTGGATCTGCGTGAGCCACTCGTCGAGCAGTTCGGCCGGACGGGCGTTGAGCGCGGGAAATGATCCGACGATACCCGCCTTGCACTGCGCGAGCACGAGTTCGGGGTAGCTGACGATGAACATCGGCGACGCGATGACGGGCAGCGTCAGGTTCTGCAGGACGGCGGGCAATGCCATGTGATGTCTCCAGTCTCGAGGGGCGGCCGGATGCGGCGCGGTCGCGCCGATGCCGGCATCAATGCGTGGCGGTCGAACGGTGCTTCGAGTGTAGCGGTGCAGCGATGCGCTCATATTAATACGAACGGTCGTGCGATTCTACGCGAGCTTAGCAAACGGCGCGGCATGGCGACAATCGAGTGAGTGTTCTCTTTCTACGCATTCGGGCATCTGCCGCGCGCAGCAGTCGGCCGGGCGCTCCTACAATAGCCGCCATAACAAACCAATGAGAAACAAACCATGTCGTTTGAGGCGTTTGCACCGTTTCGCGTGACGGTGCAGGACACCGACATCTTCGGTGTCAAAGGAGGCGCGGGGCCGCCGCTTCTGTTGCTGCACGGCCATCCGCAAACCCACATGATCTGGCATCGCGTCGCCGCGACGCTGGCGAATCACTTCACGGTGATCGCGACCGACCTGCGCGGCTACGGCGCGTCGGGCAGGCCGCCGAGCGACGCGCGGCATGCGCCGTATTCGAAACGCGCGATGGCGGCCGACCAGGTCGCCGTGATGCGGCATTTCGGCTTCGAGCAATTCCACGTCTGCGCGCACGATCGCGGCGCGCGCGTCGCGCACCGGCTCGCGCTCGATCATCCGGCGGCCGTCGAGCGGATGATGCTGCTCGACATCGCGCCGACGCTCGCGATGTACGAACAGACCGACCGCGCGTTCGCGACCGCGTATTTCCACTGGTTCTTCCTGATCCAGCCGGCGCCGCTGCCCGAAACGCTGATCGAAGGCCGCACCGATGCGTACATCGAGCGCGTGATGGGCAACCGGTCCGCCGGGCTCGCGCCGTTCGCGCCGGAGGCGCTCGCCGCGTATCGCGCCGCGCTCGCGCAGCCGGGCGCGGTGCATGCGATGTGCGAGGACTACCGCGCGTCGGCGACGATCGATCTCGAGCACGACCGCGCGGATCTCGAGCGCGGCAACAAGGTCGCGTGCCCGCTGCGCGTGCTGTGGGGCGAAAACGGGATCGTCGGGCGCTGCTTCGATCCGCTCGACGAATGGCGGCGCGTCGCGCGCGACGTCAGCGGCCGCGCACTCGATTGCGGGCACTACATTCCGGAGGAGGCGCCCGTCGCGCTGATCGACGAGCTGCTGGCGTTCTTTGAGGCGCGCGACGCGGCCGCGTGATCGACGCCGGCCGCCGCGGCCGGCGCGGTGCTTGCCGCGCGGCGACGATCAGCGGCGCGTGGCGGCATCGTCGTCGACGAGCGGCGGCAGGCGGCGCGGCACCGGCGTCGATTTCACGATCGCCGTGCTCGTTTCGGCGCGCTCCGTCACCTTCGACAGGATGTCGTCGAGGTGCTCGATCGTGCGTAGATAGAGCCGGCAGATGAAGCAGTCCTCGCCGGTCACCTTGTCGCATTCGACGAACTCCGGAATCCGCCGCAACACTTCCTCGACGAGATGCAGCTGCCCCGGCAGCGGCTTCACGCGCACGATCGCCTGCAGCGTGTAGCCGAGCGCGCGCGGATCGAGCTCGACGGTGAAACCCGCGATCACGCCCTGCGCTTCGAGCCGTCGCACGCGGTCGGCGGTCGCGGGCGCCGACAGCCCGATCTGGCGCGCCAGTTCGCTGGTGGCGATGCGCGCATCCTCGGCGAGCGCCGCGAGGATCGCGCGGTCGGTCGCGTCCAGCGACGCGACGGCGGGCGGGGAAAGGCGTTTCGACATGATCGCTTTGCTTTCGAAGGTGAATCGGTGTTTTCGCTTCAGTTTAGTCGTGGATGCGCGGAAAGCAAGTTCCTAGAATCGAAGTCATCCCCTCTCGTCAAACGGAGTCCATGATGGCCTCGAACGAAATCCGCCGCGGTGCCGCCGAGATGGTCGTCGCGATGATGATGTCCGGCACGATCGGCTGGCTCGTGATGTCGTCGCAGCAACCGCTCACCAACGTCGTGTTCTTCCGCTGCCTGTTCGGCGCCGCGACGCTCGCGATCGTCTGCGCGGCGCTCGGCTTCCTGCGCCGCGCGCTGTTCTCGCCGCGCATGCTCGTGCTCGCGGCGCTCGGCAGCGTCGCGATCGTCGCGAACTGGCTGCTGCTGTTCGCCGCGTATTCGCGCGCGTCGATCTCGATGGCGACCGCCGTCTACAACACGCAGCCGTTCATGCTCGTCGCGCTCGGCGCGATCGTCTTCCGCGAACGGATCAGCGCGTCGACGATCGCGTGGCTCGCGCTCGCCTTCATCGGGCTCGTGTGCGTGGTGCGCGTCGAGCCGGCCGTGCTCGCGGTGCCCGGCGAATATCTCGAAGGTGTCGCGCTGTCGCTCGGCGCGGCGTTCCTGTACGCGGTGTCGTCGATCGTCACGAAGCATCTGAAGGGCACGCCGCCGCACCTGCTCGCGCTGCTGCAGGCCGGCCTCGGCATCGTGCTGCTCGCGCCGTTCGCGCACTTCGATACGTTGCCCGCGACGGCCACGCAGTGGGGCGATCTCGTCGTGCTCGGCGTCGTGAACACCGGCGTGATGTATGTGCTGCTGTACGGTGCGATCCAGAAGCTGCCGGTCGCGATGACGGGCGCGCTGTCGTTCGTCTATCCGGTCGTCGCGATCGTCGTCGATCGCGTCGCGTTCGGGCAGACGCTCGCGTGGACGCAGGTGCTCGGCGCGCTGCTGATCCTGCTCGCGGCGGCCGGCGTGAACCTCGGCTGGCGCATCGTGCCCGCGCGTCGCGCGGCGGTCGGCAACTGAAACGGTCGTGCGATTCGACTTGCGGCTACGGCCTGCCGCTCCGGCAGGTTGCCGACACCCGCCGGCGGCGCGTCCGGGAACGAAGGTTGCGCACGCAAACCGCTGTAAGAAGTTGTAGGGAAACACCCGATGCGACGCTGCAGCGTCGCTCGTATGATGCGGGCTGTGACGTTGATCACGTTCACAGGATTCCGATCTCATGCCGTTCGCCAAGCAGGCCGAACGGCATTTTTTTATGCGTGAACCTGGCGTCGGCCGTGTACGGCCTGTTCGATGCCGGATCGCTTTACGCGAGCGAGTCGGGGTCGATCCGGCCACCCTCGATCACAAAGTGCGGACCGTCGATACCCGGCGCAAAGAGCCGCCAGTCCTCTTCGTCCGCCGTGCCGATGGGCGTGACTACCAGGCTCAGGCCAGCGGACAGCATAAGCCATACTTGCCCCGATTCGCCTCCAAGCGCACGTTCAACGGTCGTCGGGCCGTGCTTGATTAATAGCGCATCGAGACGTTCCAAGATTTTGCGCGTTTCGTCGTCGGACCCGGAAACATCGTCCTGGGTCGCGACGATGTCATTTTGTCGCCGTATTTGCCAGTTGCATTGAATGTGCAGCGCCCATGCTCCGACCCATTTCAGCGTACCTTTTCGTGTGTTGGTTTGCCGCATCGGACCGAACTGCATCGTAAGCATGTCGGCTGCATGATGGATACCGCCTATGTCGAGACCCTCGAGAACGGCAAGGTGCCGGGTGATCCGTTCGTGAACGCTGGCCATTAGCTTCCCCCAAACATGTCTTGTGCGCGCTCGAGGATTTCACGGTATCCGAGCCCTTGTCCGCTTATTTCTTCGTGAAGCAGTCGTGCCTGACGCTTATTCAGTTCCATCATTTTGACAACGGCTTTGAATTGCCTGTTCTGTGCCTGATTATTGCCGGGCAGGCCGTCGCTGCCGGCCAGTTGAACTGCTTCATTAACAATCGATACGCCGGATTGATAGTCGAACGGTTGCGTACAACCGAGTGCTCTTGCCGTGGTGCCGTCCGGCAGACTGTCTCCCGGATTTGCTTGCCATACTGCAATTCCATCTTCGGCGGGAAGCTTGTGTCGCGTTCGGAGGGAAGCGCCGAAATTGGCCGCCTTACGGGGCGTGCGCTTGAATAACTGAGATGGCGTAAATGTGATCGAGTACGGCCGCGGTTCGTCGCTGGTGCGGCCGGGCGCTCCGGACGGGTGTGCCCGTTCGAAGAGCACGACGACATCACCGTTGCCGACAGCGCGCTGTAACGCCTGCGACAGTCGCTGCGGATCGGCACTATCGACATAGTGGTCGAGGCGGCAATCCTGAAGAAACCTGTGAAGGCCTGCCAATTGCGTCGTATCGCGCGTCAGGTCTCCCGCGCCGATCAACTGCGCCCGTTCCTTCCCCGCCTTTTCATCCGGTGAGCCGGCGGGGAAGCGCGAACAATATTCACTGCGACTGTAAAGCGAACAGCGTTGACCAACTCCCACAGAAAGTTCAAAGGACACGGACCCTCTCTTCGAGGAGGGTTCAACAACATATGACGCTCGTTGTTATCCCTCGTCGTAATTCACAGAGAGGGGCATCGTGAAGCAATTACCCGTGCCGCCAGTATTCGCGGCGTCGATTGTGCTGGCCAGGATCCATGACCGGATTCACGAAATGCCGGCGCGGTGCGGCTGCACACGATTTTTTTGAGTTCGATGCCGGGTAATGCCAAGGTTAGCGAGTGTCATGGTCGTTATCGTGCGGTAGCGGCGCGGATGGTCCTGTTCTTGGACGACACTCACGTCCGGACATTTTTATGCGCCGCTCCGCGCGAGCAGGCGCCGCCGCGCGTCGAGCCGTGCGAGCAACGCGCGCCTCGCGTCGTCGTCCGACGCGCGCCATCCCTTGATCTCGTCGCGCGTGCGCAGGCAGCCCGCGCACCAGTCGGTGCGCGGATCGATCCTGCATACGTCGGTGCACGGCGACGCGACCGTGCCGACCGGTACCGGCACGTCGCTCATGCGTCGTTGCGCAGCGCGACGTCGGCGACCGGCGCGCCGGTCAGCGAGACGAGTTCCTGCGGCGACAGGTTGAACACCGCGTGCGGATGGCCGGCGGCCGCCCACAGGCTGTCCAGTTCGAGCAGGTCGGCGTCGATCAGCGTGACCGGTTCGACGAGATGGCCGATCGGGCAGACGCCACCGATCGCGTAGCCGGTGTTGTCGCGCACGAACTTCGCATCGGCGCGGCCGACCGCGCCCACTTGCGCGGCGACCTTCTTCTCGTCGACGCGGTTCGCGCCGCTCGCGACGACGAGCACCGGCAGGCCGTCCGATTCGCGGCGAAACAGGATCGACTTCGCGATCTGCGCGACCTCGCAGCCGAGCCCGGCCGCGGCTTCGGCGGAAGTCTTGCCGGTTTCGGCGAGCATCACGATCCCTTTCGCGTGCCCGCGTTCGCGCAGCAGCAGCGCGACGCGTCGCGCGGAATCGGGGAGAGAGTCGAATGAAGCGGGTGTCGTCATGGAGAATCCGTCAGTGTCGGGGTCAGACGCAGCTCGGCGTGTCGGCCGCGCTCTGCGCCTTGGCGAGCAGTGCGCGACCGGCGCGCGACACGTTCGCGCGACCGATCGCATGGGAGATGAAGTCGCCGGCGGCGACCACCTGCGCGAGGTCGATGCCGGTGTCGATGCCGAGGCCCTGCATCAGGTACAGCACGTCCTCGGTCGCGACGTTGCCGGTCGCGCCCTTCGCATACGGGCAGCCGCCGAGGCCGGCGACCGACGCGTGAAAGATCTCGATCCCTTCGAACAGCGCCGCGTAGATGTTCGCGAGCGCCTGGCCGTAGGTGTCGTGGAAGTGGCCCGACAACCGCTCGCGCGGAAACACCCGCGTGACGGCCGACAGCACTTCGCGCGTGCGCTTCGGCGTGCCGACGCCGATCGTGTCGGCGATGTCGATCTCGTCGCAGCCGAGCGCGGCGAAGCGTTCGACGACGTCGACGACCGAGGCGACCGGCACCTCGCCCTGATACGGGCAGCCGAGCGTGCACGACACGCTGCCGCGCAGCCGCAGGCCGGCATCCTTCGCGGCCTTCGCGACCGGCTCGAAGCGCGCGATGCTCTCGGCGATGCTGCAGTTGATGTTCCGCTGCGAGAACGCCTCGCTCGCCGCGCCGAAGATCACGACTTCGTCGGCGCGCGCGGCGAGCGCGTTCTCGAAGCCTTTCAGGTTCGGCGTGAGCACCGAATACACGGTGCCCGCGCGACGCTCGATGCCGGCCATCACGTCGGCGCCGTCGGCCATCTGCGGCACCCATTTCGGCGACACGAACGACGCCGCTTCGATATTGCGGAAGCCGGCGCGCGACAGCCGGTCGACGAGCGCGATCTTCACGTCGGTCGGCACGAAGGTCTTTTCGTTCTGCAGCCCGTCGCGCGGGCCGACTTCGACGATCTTGACGGCGGTGGGGAACGTCATGGTTGTCTCCAGTTTGGTATAGGCGGAATTCAGTAGCCGCGCGCGTAGTCGACGATGCCGCCGACGCGTTCGCCGCGCTCGAGCGCGCGGATCTTGCCGGCGATCTGCTCGACGGCTTCGTCGCGCAGCGTCTCGGCCGAGCTGTGCGGCGTGATCGTGATGCGCGGCGCGTGCCAGAACGGGTGATCGACGGGCAGCGGCTCGTGCTGGAACACGTCGAGCGTCGCGGCGGCGATCCGGCCGCTCGCGAGCGCGTCGAGCAGATCGGCCTCGACGAGATGCGCGCCGCGTGCGACGTTCACCAGATACGCGCCCGGCGCCAGCCTCGCGAAGGTCCGTGCCGACAGGATTCCGTCGGTATCGCGCGTGCTCGGCAGCAGGTTCACGAGCACCTTCGCGCCGTCGATGCACACGTCGAACGCGCCGTCGCCCGCGAAGGTCTCGACACCGTCGAGCCGTTTCGGGCTGCGGCTGTAGCCGCGCACCGGCAGGCCGAGCGCCGCGAGCGCCTGCGCGACCTGCGCGCCGAGCACGCCGAGACCGAGCACCGCGACGGTGAAACTCGCGCGCGGATGCGGCTCGAGCACCTGCCAGCGGCGCTCGCGCTGCAGCGCGTCGTATTCGTCGAAGCGGCGCAGATAGCGCAGCACCGCGTGCGTCACGTATTCGATCATCTGCCGCGCCATGCCCGAATCCTCGAGGCGCACCAGCGGCACGTCGCGCGGCAGCGTGCCGGGATGCGCGCGGTCGAGCGCGAGCAGCGCGTCGACGCCCGCGCCGAGATTGAAGATCGCGCGCAGGCCGTCGCGCGGCGCGAACAGCTCGCGCGGCGCGCGCCAGACGAGCGCGTAGTCGGCGGCGCCCGCGTCGCCCGGCTGCCACGCGCGCAGCTCGGCCTCGGGCAGCGCACGCGCGATCGCGTCGCGCCATGCGTCGGCTTCCTGATGCGGCGAGTAGAACAGGATCTTCATGCGCCTACTTCGCGAACAGCTGGCCGATGTCGGCGAACGCCTTGAACTCCAGCGCGTTGCCGCACGGATCGAGGAAGAACATCGTCGCCTGCTCGCCGACCTCGCCCTTGAAGCGGATGTGCGGCTCGATCACGAAGCGCGTGTGCGCGGCCTTGAGCTTGTCGGCGAGCGCATGCCATTCATCCATCGACAGCACGACGCCGAAATGGCGCACGGGCACGTCGTCGCCGTCGACCGGGTTCACCGCGCTCTTGCCGGTTTCGTCCGGCGCGAGGTGCGCGACGAGCTGGTGCCCGAAGAAATCGAAGTCGACCCAGTGTTCCGAGCTGCGGCCTTCGGGGCAGCCGAGCAGGCCGCCGTAGAACGCGCGCGCGCCGGCGAGGCTCGACACGGGAAAGGCGAGATGGAACGGGCGCAGCGCGCCGGCGGGCGTAGCGGACATCGGGCGTCTCCTGTCGATCGGAACCGGCGCGGCGGCGCCCGGTTCGATCCGATGCAAGGCAAGCGGGAAGCCCACATTCTACGGTTTCGCGGCGCGTTGCGCCGCCGCGAGGCGGCCGGCCCGCGCCGCGCGGCCGTCCCGCGCAAAAGCAAAGCACAAAATATTGGTTCGGCCGCCGCGCGCGGCACGCCACAATCGAATCCCGTCTTCAAGCAAAGCAAGCGAGGGCAATCATGCGCGCATGCAGCAAATCGGCGTGGCCGCCGCGGCTCGTGACCGTTCCGGGCCTGCACGGTAGCGAAGGCGCCCACTGGCAGACCTGGCTGGAGCGGCAGTTCCCGCGTTCGCTGCGCGTCGAACAGGCCGACTGGGATGCGCCGGATCTCGCGCGCTGGGCGCAGTCCGTGCGTGCGCTGCTCGACCGCGAGCGCGGCCCGTTCGTGCTGGCCGCGCACAGCTTCGGCTGCCTCGCGGCCGCGCATGCGCTCGCGCAATGGCCGCCGACGGCCGACGTCGCGGGCGTGCTGTTCGTCGCGCCGGCCAGTCCGAAGAAGTTCACCTTTGCCGGGCCGTTCGACGCGCGCCGGCTCGCGGTGCCGTCGATCGTGATCGGCAGCGAGACCGATCCGTGGATGCCGCTCGCCGATGCGCGCACGCTCGCACGGCGGCTCGGCAGCGCATTCGTCAATCTCGGCGACGCGGGACACATCAACACCGCGGCCGGCTTCGGACCGTGGCCGCGCGCGAAGTACTTCATCGACACATTGGTGCATTGCGCGGCGCCGCTGCGCTTTCGCGACGCGGACGACGGCTTCGACGCCGCGCTCGTCGACCGCGCGCTCGCGCACGCGATCTGACACTCAGGCGCACGCGCTGCGCGGCCGGGGCCGCGCACCGCCGTGCCGCCGCGCTTACGACGCGGAAACGGGGCGCACCGCGGCCGGATCCGAGTAGCTCGGCCGGCCGTTCTCGACGTGGCCCGCGAAGCGGCGCGAGAACGTGCCGTTCGCGCCGTCGCTCACCGTCACGTCATACCAGTGATGGCTCGACGCGAGCGCCCATTGCTCGACGTGTTCGTCGCCGCCGTGCAGCGTCACCTGGCGCGCGGGCGTGCCGTATGCGTTGTCGGCCAGCGTCAGCGTCACGTGACCCGCGCCATGGTTGCGCAGCTTCAGGTACAGGTTGCCGTTCGCGATGTCGTAGCCGGCCTTCACTTCCGGCTGCGCATGGTTGCGGCGGCGCGCCGTCGCGGCCGACACGTTGCCCGCGAACATCCGCACGAAGCCGTTCGGCCCGTACACCGAGAACGCATACGCGCCGTTCGTCTCCGTCAGGTCGAAGTCCGCGTGCAGCACGCGGCGCGCGCCGACCGTGTAGCGCCACGGGCCGTCGGTGCGGTTCGTCGCGTACACCTGGAAGTGCGCGCCCTGGTTGCCGCGGTTCGCGAACTCGATGCGCAGCGTGTTGCCGCCGTAGAGGCTCGCGTTCACGTGCAGTTCGTACGGCAGCGCGCGCGCGGGCCGCACGCCGGGTTCCTGCGGATCGATCGGCGACGGCGTCGCGGGCACGGTCGGCGCGGGTTGCGACGTGCATTGCTGGTCGGCGATCGAGCGGTACTGGCTCGTGTCGGGCAGCGTCGGGAACGACACGTCGGACGAACGGAAGTCGAACGCGGCGGTGAGGTCGCCGCAGACGGTCCGGCGCCACGGCGTGATGTTCGGTTCGTCGACGCCGAAGCGCTCGCCGATGAAGCGGATCACCGACGTGTGGTCGAACACCTGCGAGCACACGAAGCCGCCCTTCGACCACGGCGACACGACCGTCATCGGCACGCGCGGCCCGAGGCCGTACGGCAGGCCGTCGGCCGTGTAGCTGCCGCCGCGGCCGGGATTCACGACCGTGTGCAGCTCGCCGTCGGTGGTCACGGTCGATGCGCCCTGCGCGGCCGACGTCGGCGGCTGCGGCGGCACGACGTGATCGAAGAAGCCGTCGTTCTCGTCGTACATGATGAACAGCACCGTCTTCGCCCACACGTCCGGATTCGCCGTGAGCGCGTCGAGGATCTGCGACGTGTAGTTCGCGCCGTATGCCGGTGTGTATTTCGGGTGCTCGGAGAACACGGCGGGCGGCAGCAGCCACGACACCTGCGGCAGGCGGTCGTTGATCACGTCGTCCTTCAGGTTGTCGAGCGTGCGCACCGTCTGCGCGCGCTGGTACAGCGACGAGCCCGGCTTCGCGTTGATGAAGTTCGTGAAGTTCTGCAGGATGTTCGTGCCGTAGTTGCCGTTGTACGGATCGGCCCACGTGAGCCCCTGCTGGTAGATCTGCCACGACACGCCGCGCGCCTCGAGCCGTTCGGGGAAGGTCGTCCACGACAGCAGCTGGTACGCGGGCGGCAGGTCGCCGTCGACGTAGTCGGCGTTGTCGAGCAGCGGGCCGCCGAACTTGCCGGTCGGGTCGACCGTGCCCGTCATCAGGTACGAGCGGTTCGGGTGCGTCGGCCCCGGCAGCGAGCAGAAGTAGTTGTCGCACACGGTGAACGCATCGGCGAGCGCGTAGTGGAACGGGATGTCCTCGCGCACGTGATAGCCCATCGTCATGTCGGTCTTGTTCGCGGGCCACTGGTCGTAGCGGCCGCCGTCGATCGCCGCGTGGGTTTTCGCCCACGAGTGGTCGAGCGCGCCGAGGCACTGCGCGCTGGTCGTCTTCGTGTCGAGCCGGAACGGCAGCACGGGCTTCGCCGGATCTTCCTTCGACGGCTGGTACCACACCGGCTTGCCGTTCGGCAGCGGGATCGGGAAGCGGTCGTTGTAGCCGCGCACGCCGCGCAGGTGTCCGAAGTAATGGTCGAACGAACGGTTTTCCTGCATGAACACGACGATGTGCTCGACATCGCGGATCGTGCCGGTGCCGCGCGCGGCCGGAATCGCGAGCGCGCGGCGGATCGATTCGGGGAACGCATTGAGCGCGACGGCCGCGCCCGCGGATTGTGCGACGGTATGCAGGAAACGGCGGCGGCTGGATGACGTCATGTTATTTCACCTCGGTTCTGCGATCGGGGGGGGGCAGGGACGGGAACGGCGGGATCAGTGCGCCGACGATGCGGCGACGCCGGACGCGCCCGCGTTCGCCGCGGGCTTCGTGTCGTCGTCATCGTCGGGCGGGTAGTGGACGACGGGCGGCGCGAGCGGCGCGGCATCGGACGCGGCGGCGTGCGCGCCCGCGTCGCTGTTGAACGCGCTCGCGGAGCCGGGCGATGCGCCGGCCTGTTGGGAGGCGTCGGCCGCGTGCGCGTCGTGCGGCGCGTCGTCGCTGCAGGCGGCGATGACGGTGGCGGCACATAGAACGACGACGAGGGCAACGCGACGCATGACTTCTCTCCTGGCAGGCGGATCGGGAAACGTTTTCGAGTATGCCGGTGCGATGCGACGATTCGGTGAATCGTTTGCGACCGGAGCATGATCGCGAACGGCTTTCGTCGAGCCGACTAAATGCTTTCGCGCGCTTCGCCGCGCAGGCGGGCGCCGTGTGTCAGCGGCGCGGCGTCCGGCGCCGCACTTCGCTGCGCAGCCAGTCGAGCCACGTACGGATCGCCGCTTCGCGCGGATGATCGGGGCGCCACACCACATAGTGCGCATACACGTCGGTCACGCGCACCGTCGACACGCGCACGAGCGTGCCGGCCGCGAGTTCGGGTTCGATCAGCGAGCGGCGCGCGAGCGCGACGCCGCGTCCTTTCAGCGTCGCGTCGATCAATGCGTTCGCGTCGGTGAAGCGCGGCGCGCGCGCGGATTCGGTCAGGTCGAGCCGCGCGGCCTGGAACCACGGTTCCCACGGCTGCGCGGGATGGCGCAGCAGCGTCGCGCGCACGAGATCGGCCGGCGCGCGCGGCGCGATGCCGTCGCGATTGCGGTACGCGGGGCTCGCGACCGGGAACACCGTCTCGTTCATCAGCTTCTCGGCGACGACGCCCGGCCAGCTGCCGGGCCCGTAGCGCAGCGCGACGTCGATGCGGTCGCGCTTGCGCAGCGGCGCGAGCGCCGCGTCCGGATGCAGCACGATCGCGATGTGCGGATGCGCGGCCGCGAAGCGCGGCAGGCGTGGCACGAGCCAGCGCTCGGCGACGCTCGGCAGCACGCTCACGTTCAGCGTGACGTCGCAGGTACGCGGGCGGTTGCGCGCGGCAAGCGCCGGCTCGAACGCGCGTTCGAGCACACTCAGGCCCTGGCGCACCTGCAGCACGAGCGCATGCGCGGCATGTGTCGGCGTCGCGCCGCTGCGCTCGCGCGTGAACAGCGGATGGCCGAGCTGCGCTTCGAGCGCGCGGATGTGCTGGCTGACCGCGCCCTGCGTGAGCGCGAGTTCGTCGGCCGCGCGCGTGAAGCTCTGCAGCCGCACGGCGGCTTCGAACGCACGCAACGTCTGCAGCGGGGGAAGGTGAATGCGTCGCATCGCGCATTAGTATCACTAATGCCCGAGCACGACAATCCATCGTTTGCGGCGGCGGTCGATGCGTTCCTACACTCGGTGCCGTCTTTCAACAGGGGCCCACCGGGCAACGCCATCATGAACGCCTATCGTCTCTATCTTTCTCCGGGCGCATGTTCGCTCGCCGCTCACATCGCGCTCGAGGAAACCGGCGCGCCGTTCGACATCGAGATCGTGTCCGTGCGCGAGCAGCAGAACCTCGATGCGCGTTATCTCGCGATCAACCCGAAGGCGCGCGTGCCCGTACTCGCGATTCCGGGCGAGCCGCGCGTGCTGACCGAAACGCCCGCGATCCTCACGTATCTCGCGCGTCGTCATCCGGACGCGCGGTTGCTGCCGCTCGACGATCCGCTGCGCGAGGCGCGCTGTCACGAATGGCTCGCCTGGCTGGTCGGCTGGGTGCATGGCGTCGGCTACGGCACGCTGTGGCGGCCGGGGCGCTTCATCGGCGATCCGGCGCTGCACGGTGCGGTCAGCGCGCACGGGCGTGACGTGATCGACGCGGCGAACGCCACGATCGAAGCCGCGCTCGCCGACGGACGCACGTGGGCCGAGCCGGGCGGCCATTCGATCGTCGATCCGTTCCTGCTGGTGCTGTATCGCTGGGGCGTCGCGATCGGGCTCGACATGGCGCGGCATCCCGCGTGGACCGCGCACGCGCAGCGCGAGGCCGAGCGGCCGGCCGCGCGGCGTGCGCTGGCGCGCGAGGCGGCATGACGGTGGGCGGACGTCGTGGCATGCGCGCGATGGGCTGCATGCATGTGCCGCAAGCGGGACGACGTCCGCGCGTGCCGCGCGCTGGCGATCGTGGTCGTTACCGCGCGAACAGCGGCCAGGTCGCAGCCGCGATCAGCGCGGCCGCGAGCCAGACCACGCTCCACGAACCGACGGCGAGCAGCGGCGGAATCGCGAGCGGCGTCGCGAACAGCCCGAGATAGACGATCGTGTTCGCCATCCCGAGCGCGGTGCCGGCGTGGTTCGCGCCCGCGAGCGTCGCGAGTTCGGTATACGCGACGCCGTGCCACGCCGACACGCAGATGCCGGCGAACACGAGGATCGCGACGATCGCGGCGAGCGGCACGTGCGGGCTGCCGGCGGTGGCGGCCGCGAGCAGGGCGAACGAACCGGCCGCGACGCACACCGACCCGCGCAGGTACGCCCGTCGGTTGCCGTGCCGGTCGGTATGGCGGCCGCTCCACACGCGCATCACCATCGCGCCGAGCTGCAGCGCGACCATCGCCGCGCTGATGCCGGCCAGGCCGAGCCGGCCGAAATCGTGCAGGAACACGGTCGCGAACGTGAGCACCGCGAACTGCGGCGCACACAGCGCGCCGATGCCGAGCACGATGCGCCACACGCGGCCGCTCGCAAGCGGGCTGCGCGCGGGCGCGGCCGGCGGTTGCTGCGCGACGGGGCGGTGCGCGCCGGCCGGCGCCTCGGGCGGTTCGTGCAGCCAGCGCCACGTCAGCGCGGCCGATCCGGCGCACAGCAGCATCAACGCGCCGTACACCGCGGCGAAGCCCGCATGCGACGCGAGCGACGGCAGCAGCGCCGCGCCGACGCCGCCGCCGAGCGGCACGGCCGTCTGGCGGATGCTCATCGCGAGCCCGCGTTCGCGCTCGCCGAACCAGCGCATCACCGCGCGTCCGCTCGATCCGTTCACGCTGCCGCCGAGCAGGCCGACGCAGCACATCGCCGCGACGACCCGCATGAGTGGCGGCACCGCGTGCGCGGTCGGGACGATCGTGGCCACCATCAGCGCAAGCATCGCGGCCGTCGCGACGAGGCCGGTGAGGAGCACGCGACGATCGCCGAAGCGGTCGGCGGCGATCCCCCACGGCAACTCCGACAGCGCGACGCCGAAGCCGAGCGCGCCGAGCACGAGGCCGAGCGCGCCGTTGTCGAGGTGATAGGCCGAGCGCATCCACACGGCGGTGGTCGGAATGCCGGCCGCGGCCGCGGAAAAGCTCATGTTCGCGGCGACGCCGGCCGCGAGCACGCGCCAGCGATGGGCCGGGCCGCGCGCGGCGTGCGCGGGCGAGGACGGGGAAGCGAGGCAGGAGGTATCCATGGCGACAGGGCCCGTTCGGGAAATTGACATCGTCAGTGTGGCGACCTACATTCATCCTGAAAATCGGAAAGTTTTTGATGAATCGTTCGATAAAACGGGATGATTGAAATGTCCGGACAAGACAATGCCCACGGCGCGGCGGCGCTCGCGGCACCCGATGCCACGCTGGCCCGGCCGAACTTCGACGTCGCGGCGTTGCGCAGCCTGGTGGCGGGCGTGGATCTCGGCAGCTTCGCGAAGGCCGCCGATCGCGTCGCGCGTTCGTCGTCGGCGGTGAGCGCGCAGATCCGCAAGCTCGAGGAACAGGCCGGCACGCCGTTGTTCGTGAAGGCCGGACGCGGGCTCGCGCTGACCGACGCCGGCGACGCGATGCTGCGCTATGCGCGGCGGATGATCGAGCTGAACGACGAAGCGGCCGCGGCGGTGCGCGGCGTGAATCTCGACGGCTGGGTGCGGGTCGGCCTGCAGGAGGACTTCGGCGAAGCGATCCTGCCCGACGTGCTCGGGCGTTTCGCGCGGGCGCATCCGAAGGTGAGGATCGAGGCGCGCGTCGCGCGCAATGCCGAGTTGCTCGAGCGGCTCGACGCGAACCAGCTCGATCTCGCGCTCGTGTGGGGCGACCCGGCGTCGGCGACGCTGGTGTCGCGCGCGGGCATCGACAGCGACGCGATCGCGCAGGTGCCGATGCAGTGGATCGCGGCGGTTGGCGCGAGCGGCTTCGGGATGCCGGACGGCGACGGGCCGGCGGACGCGGCCGACGACGACGGCGCGCGTCTTCGAGCGATGCGCGCGTCGGGCGAGCCGCTGCCGCTCGTCGTGTTCGACCGGCCGTGCCGCTTCTTCGGCGCGGCGACCGATGCGCTCGATCGCGCGGACGTGCCGTGGCGCGTCGCGTTCACGACGCCGAGCCTGGCCGGGCTGTGGGCCGCGGCGGCGGCCGGCCTCGGGCTGACGGTGCGTTCGCACTACGGGCTGCCCGCGTCGGTGCGCGTGCTCGACGCGGCGTCGTCCGGGCTGCCGGCGCTGCCGAGTCTGCCGTTGATGCTGCTGCGGCGGACGTCGTCGGCGACGCCGACCGTCGAGCGGCTCGCGCGGATCGTCACGCAGGCGGTGCGGGACGCGACGGCGGGGGAGGGGGTGGCGCTGGCGGCGTGACGAAACCTTTCGTGGCAGCGCGTCGGCGTCCCTCTGCTGATCGGCCGAATGGAACGATCGGGTGAACCCGACTACAGTGATGGACACCTGTACCGGAGGTCATCATGCAAAACGCGAAGCTGCCTAATGGATGTTCGATCGCCTCGTCCCAACTGGGCGACGTATCGAGCCCGGCTGACGGAATTCCCGTCGATCCCGTCGAATCGGCGAAGCTGCCGGTGCGATTCGGCGTCCTGCAAGGTCAGGCCTGGATCGCAAACGACTTCGATGCACCGCTGCCGGATTATCTGCTGGACGCATTCGAGGGACGCTGATGCGCTTGTTGCTCGATACGCACATCTTTCTATGGATCGTGACCAATGACCCGAAGCTGAGCACGCGGGCGCGCAAACTGATTTCCGCAGCCGACGAGCGCTTCGTCAGCAGTGCGAGCATCTGGGAGGCCGCCATCAAGGCGGGCCTCGGGAAGCTCGACATCGACGTGGGGCGATTGATCGGCTCGATCGGCACGAGCGGGGTGCGCGAACTGCCGGTTCGTGCCGTGCACGGGGCCGCAGTGCGTGATTTGCCGCACCATCATCGCGACCCGTTCGATCGCTTGCTCGTCGCGCAGGCTCGGCATGAACCGCTGAAACTCGTGACGGCCGACGCCCAGCTTGCACGCTACGGCCTGTCGGTGGTTCTGACTGTTTGAAACAATTCGGGTGCAGAACTCGTTGGTTGCCGAGCCGCGCAGCGCGTCGCTGCCTATGCCACGGCAATGTCCGGCTCGATCTCGTCGAGTGCAGCAAGCGTTGCTGCCAGCCTCTCCCGCAACCCCTCGCTCGCCGGCACGAACGGCAACCTCAGCCCGTCCTCGCACCACCCCTGCGCAGCCAGCACCGCCTTCACCGGCGCCGGATTCGGCTCCGCGAACAGGGCCGCGACGAGCGGCTGCAGCGCGACCGACAGCCGTCGCGCGTCGGCGAGCCGGCCGTCGCGCAGCAGCGCGTGAATGCGCACATGCCATTCGGGCAGCACGTGCGCGCTGCTGGCGATCGCGCCGTGCGCGCCGGCACATAGCGCGGCGAAGTTCTGGTTGTCGTCGCCGGAGAGGATCGCGAGCGGCGTGTCGTGCACGAGCCGGCTCATCCGGTCGAGCGTCCCGCCGCACTCCTTGATGCCGGCGACGCGCGGATCGCGCGCGAGCGCCTGCAGCGTTTCCAGTTCGACGTTCACGCCGGTGCGGTACGGGATGTTGTAGACGAGGACCGGCAGGTCGGCCGCATCGACGATCGTTTCGACGTGGCGGCGGATTCCGTCCTGCGTCGGCCGAACATAGACGGGCGGCGTGACGAGCAGCCCGTCGGGTCGCAGCGCGGCGAGTTCGCGTGCGCGGGCGGCCGCGAAGTGCGTCGCGCTCGCGGTGAGCCCGACGACGATCGGCAGGCCGGGCACGGCATCGCGCAGCGTCGCGAACACGGCGTCCTGTTCGCGCGCGTCGAGCAGCACGCCTTCACCGGTCGTCGCGCCCGCGACGAAACCCGCGATGCCCGCCGCCGCATAGCGACGCGCGAGCCGCGCGAGCGCACCGTGGTCGACCTCGCCGTCGTGGAACGGCGTGATGATCGGCAGCCAGATACCTTCGAAACGTGTGTGCATGAAAAGCCTCAAGGTGGAAACGGAGTGGGAAGGAACCGTTCCGCCGGCGGTGTGCCGGAGCGAGGCATGCGAGCAAGGAGAATGAAACGACCTGCGTGCATCCCGTCCGGCATTCGCCTGACGGGACGCGACGTCCCCGTCAGTCGAGGAGTCGTTTTTTCAGTTTCAGCCCGGCCGCGCGCGCACCGGCCGCGATGGCGGCAAGGATCGAGGGCGAGCGCAGGGCAGCGGACATGGATGAACCGTGAAATGGGCTGAGCGGCGATCTTAACATCGGATCCGGCGCGTACGCGAGCGACGCGCGCCGTTTAGCAGAATTCGAGATTTGCTTTGCACGACAGATTGGAAAGCGCGCGGCGTCCGGCCGCTAGAATGCCCGCTTACGTTTCGATGACAGCGCGTACGCGTGCCGTCACGCACATTCACCACCACTGGAAACGGGGCATATCACGATGGCAAGCATCAACGGGATCGGCCGCTGGCTGCATACGGGCGCCGCGGCGGCGCTGGTCGTGGCGGCAACGGCCGCGCACGCGGACACGTCGATCCTGAACGTGTCGTACGACGTGACGCGCGAGCTGTACAAGGACATCAACACGAGCTTCGCCGCCGCGTACAAGCAGCAGACAGGCGAAACCGTGACGATCAAGCAGTCGCACGGCGCGTCGAGCGCGCAGGCGCTGTCGGTGCTGCAGGGGCTGCAGGCCGACGTCGTGACGATGAACCAGCCGAACGACATCGACCTGCTCGCCGAGCGCGGCCAGCTGCTGCCGAAGGACTGGCGCGCGCGCTTCCCCGACGGCAGCTCGCCGTACTCGACGACGATGGTGTTTCTCGTGCGCAAGGGCAATCCGAAGGCGATCAATGACTGGAGCGATCTCGCGAAGCCGGGCGTGCAGGTGATCATCGCGAACCCGAAGACGTCGGGTAACGGCCGCTACGCGTATCTCGCCGCGTGGGGCTACCAGAAGCAGAAGGGCGCGACCGACCAGCAGGCGCTCGACTTCGAGAAGGCGGTGTTCCGCAACGTCCCGGTGCTGGACTCGGGCGGCCGCGGTGCGACGACGACCTTCACGCAGCGCGGCATCGGCGACGTGCTCGTCACGTTCGAGAACGAGGTCGCGCTGATGGACACGGGCGCGTCGGGGGCGGAATTCGACGCCGTGTACCCGTCGGCGAGCATTCTCGCGGAGCCGCCCGTCGCCGTCGTCGACAAGGTCGTCGACAAGAAGGGCACGCGCAAGGTCGCGCAGGCGTATCTCGACTACCTGTACACGCCGCAGGCGCAGGAGATCATCGCGCGTCACCATCTGCGTCCGCGCGACGCGAACGTGCTGAAGAAGCATGCGGCCGAGTTCAAGCCGCTGAAGACGTTCAGCGTCGAGCAGGTTTTCGGCAGCTGGGCGAACGCGCAGAAGACCCACTTCGCCGACGGCGGCACGTTCGACCGCGTGATCGTCGACCGCAAGTAAGTACGCCGCACGCCGCGCGCGTGCCGGCGGGACGACCACGAAACCGGCCGCCCATGCGGCCGGCTTTTTGCGCCTCAGGCGAAAAGCCTGCGCCGCATCCCCGGCCGCCGCCTTCGCGTGCTACGCTCATCGCCTTCCTGCTTCAGGCCTCGCGCGATGAACGACGATCCGTCCTCCCCAGCTTCCCGCGGCCGCGGCCGCAAGATCTGGTCGGGCACCCGCCCCGTGATTGCATACGGGATGCCGCCGCTCGGCTGGCGCGACCTCTATCACCGTGCGCTGACGGTGAGCTGGCCCGTATTCTTCCTGTCGCTCGCGGTGCTGTTCCTGCTGCTCAACGGCGGCTTCGCGACGCTTTACCTGCTCGGCCACGCGCCGATCGCGAACCAGTCGCCGCCCGGGTTCGTCGGCGCGTTCTTCTTCAGCGTCGAGACGCTCGCGACGGTCGGCTACGGCGACATGCATCCGCAGACCGTCTACGCGCACCTCGTCTCGACCTTCGAGATCTTCATCGGGATGTCGGGCATCGCGCTGGCGACCGGCCTCGTGTTCGCGCGCTTCTCGCGGCCGCAGGCGAAGATCCTGTTCGCGCGTTACGCGATCGTGCGCCCGCTGAACGGGCAGATGACGCTGATGGTGCGGGCCGCGAATGCGCGCCAGAACGTGATCGCCGAAGCGCAGGCAAAACTGCGGCTGATGCGCCTGGAAGGCACGCACGAGGGCTATACGCTGCGCAAGATCCACGACCTGCCGCTCGTGCGCAGCGAGCATCCGATCTTCCTGCTCGGCTGGAACCTGATGCACGTGATCGACGAAACGAGCCCGCTGTTCGGTGAAACCGCCGAGTCGCTCGCCGCGCACGACGCGTCGCTGCTGATCACCATCGAAGGTTCCGACGAGACGACCGCGCAAGTCATGCAGGCGCGCTACTCATGGGCGCATGCGGAAATCCGCTGGCGTCACCGTTATGTCGACCTGATGCACGACGAAGGCGGCATCACGCACATCGACTACACGCATTTTCACGAAATCGTGCCGGTCGACGCCGATACGGACGAGCGCGGCTCGCCGGGCGTGGTGGTCGGGGCCGATGCGGCGACGCAGGCGCCCGGGCCGGCTGCATGACACTGGCGAGCGGCGCGAACCGGCGCCGGCATTCGGTCGCGGCAGCCGCGATCGAATGCCGCGCCGTTCATGCGTCACGCATGCAGCAGACGCGCCGCTTCCCGCTGTTCGACCGCGACCGCGCGGCGATGGCCGTCGCGATCCTCGGCGCGCGCGACATAGTCGCCGAGCACGCCTTCGTGCGGCAGCAGGTGCGCGTCGAACGCGATCTTCAGCGTGCTGGCGAGCAGCAGGTCGGCCGCGGTGAAGTGGTCGCCGACGAGCCAGCGGCTGTGGGCGAGCGTTTGCGCGAGCGCACGCTGCACGCGCGCGATGTTGCCCCAGCCGAAGGCGACGGGATTGCCCGACGCACCGGTGAATTTCTCGGCCATCGCGGGTTCGAGGCAGGTGGGCGTGAAGAACATCCATTGCAGGAAGCGACCGCGCAGCGGATCGTCCGGCGCGATGCCGAGCCCGGCGTCCGGGCAGCGATCGGCGAGATAGAGCAGCACGGCGCCGGATTCGGCGAACGGTTCGCCGCCGTCGTCGAGCGCGGGCAGCTTGGCCATCGGATTGACCTGGACGAACGCGTCGCTGCCCTGTTCGTGCGAATGCAGGTCGATCGGCACGAGCTCGTAGACGGCGCCGATTTCCTCCAGCATCCACAGCGCCCGGAATGCCCGGGTCTTCGGCCAGTAGTAGAGCTTCATCGCGCCTCCGCGTCTCGGTGTGCGTGTCGGTTCGGTGGATGCTCAAGCGTACCCGAGCGGGAGAGGTTCGGACAGGGGCGAAAGGCGCAAGCGGGTAACGAATTTCCCGCAAAGCCCGGTGTCGCCGAAGTTCATGAAATAACTAGTTATTGATTCACTAGTTATGAATTGATGTGTGGGCGCCCGGCCGATGCGGCAGCATCAGTGACGGGTCGCACGAGCCCGGACGACGTTCGTCGACCGCGCGCGAAACACGAAAACCGGGTCACCCCGCGCGGGGCGACCGAGGGATTGAATTCAGGCCAGGCGGTCGCATTCGGCGAGTCAGGTGCTGCGTGATGCGCAGCGTGCCGGTGTGATCGCGCACGGAGAACAGCAACGAATGGCGAACGACGATCGCACCACGATCATTCCGCGACGCACGCCGGAATCGGCCGCGATGCGCGCGGAGCTCAAGCGGACGATGGCGATCACCGCGCGGCTCAACCATCTGACCTTCGACGATGCGGACGAAGTCCGCGCATTGTTCGGAGAACTGATCGGCAAGCCGTTGGACGACGGCTTCCTGCTGATCCCGCCGTTCTACGCGACGGGTGGCGCCGATACGCGGATCGGCCGCAACGTGTTCGTCAACCAGAACTGCACGTTCTACGACCTCGGTGGCCTCGACATCGGCGACGACGTGATGATCGGCCCGAACGTCAGTCTCATCACGTCGGGTCATCCGGTCGAGCCGTCCCGCCGACGCGACGCCGTCGTCGCCCGGCCGATCGCGATCGGCCGCAACGTATGGATCGGCGCGGGCGCGACGATCATCGGCGGCGTGACGGTTGGCGAGAACGCGGTCGTCGGCGCGGGTTCCGTCGTGACACGCGACGTTCCGCCGAATACGCTGGTCGGCGGAAACCCGGCGCGGATCATCCGTTCGATTGCCGAATGACGGCGCTTGCGGGTGCGGCCCGATGCGCAGCGAATGTGGACAACCGGCCGCGCCGTTCACTCGAAATGCTGTGGATTCGACCGGTGAGCGTGCACCCGGAGGTCGAATTTGCAGGGCTTTCCGGCATGTGATGCCGATCGCTGGCAGGGGCAGAAGCCGACGTTGCCGATGCGCCGGCGGAAAATGTTCGCGCCGGGCCGGTTGTGGATATCCCGGCCTCGAAACCACTCGGCATGCTGTGCATTTCACCGGTGAGTGCGACGTCGTGCGACCGGATGCGCGAGGCAGGGTGTGGACAACCGGGCTCCCGACGACGAAAAAAGCTGTGCCCTCGAATGGTGAGCGCCGTCGACCGATTGCGCGTGAGGCTTGCCGGGTGTGGACTTCCGGGCGTCGCGAAATCCGGAACGCCGCGCATTCTAACGGCGCGCGCGGATCGGCGATAGCTCCGCACGCGTATCGCGGTGTGGATATCCTGCCGCACGATCCACTCGAAGCGCTGTGTATTTCAATGGTGAGCGTCGCGCCCGGCCGAACCGGGTGTCGGCTTGCGCGCCCGTTCGTGATCGTCGATCGCGGCTTCGAGGGTCGCGCATTCTACCCGCACTCGCGATCGCGCGTTTCATTCGAGTATGTGCCGCGATGTGGATATCCGGTCGCCGAATCCAGTCGACGTGCTGTGTATTTCAGCGGTGAGCGCGGGCGCGTGCGGCTCGGCCATGTCGGTGCGAGCCCCGACCGACGGGCCTCGGCGGGGTTGCGGGCACCGCTGTTCACGCCCGAATCGGCGACTGCGTGCGACACCGTGCCGACGCTCACCGTTGAATTTCACAGCGTTTCGAGTGGTCGTGGGTCGGGCTATCCACACCCGGGGCGGCGTCCTTGCTCGATCGCCATCCTGCTGCTCACCATCGGAATTCACAGCGTTTCGAGTCGTCGTGGATCGCGCTGTTCACGCCGGGATCGGCGCGCTCTTTCGATCGAGTGCCGTCGCTCACCATCGGAATTCACAGCGTTTCGATTCGTCGCGAGTTGGGCTGTCCACACCTGAATCGGCATTTTCGTTCGGTCGCGTGCCGGCGCTCACCATCGAAATTCACAGGGTTTTTAGTGTCTGGCGGCGACGATATCCACACGCGGATCTGCGCCGCGTTCAGTTGCGCGACGACATGTTCCGGTGAACGCCAAAGCCGCGCCAGTGCTCGCGCAGGGACGCCTATCCGCGAGAAGCCGGCACCCGACGCGAGCCCGCCGCACCCATGCCCGCATTGCCGTGACGACCGGACCGCCGCTCCCGAGCAACGCGAGCGCGGACAGCGGTGTGGATATCGCACCGCCGAATCGACTCGCAAATCTGTGCTTCCGACAGGTGAGAGCGAACGTCGCAGTGGCCGGGCAGGAAGCCGGCGGTGTGGATATCTCCCGCCAGCATCGACTCGTCGCGCTGTGAATTTCAACGGTGAGCGTCGGCATCCGCTCGAACCGCGGAGCGATCGAGGTGTGGACATCCGGCCTTCGACGCGACTCGAAACCCTGTGCAATCGACCGGTGAGCACGCCCAACCGCTTCGCCCGCAGCCCGCGGTCCCCGGCATTGTGGACATCCCGCATCCACGACCAATCCGAACGCTGTGCATCCGACGGGTGAGGACGCGCCCGTTCCGCCGCGCGAACCCTTGCCACACGGCCCGCGAGCGCCCACCGCAGGGGTCGCGGGCCGCCTCCCGCATGTCCCCGCGTTTTCGACGCAACCGCTTCGTCCACGCCGATGCGCTTCCGGAAGCCGTCCGCCACCCCGCGCGAAAACTCACTCAATTCCCGGCCAAAACCTGCGCAGTTTTTCTCGCTCCGGCGTCGCCCGAGCAAGATGAGAAAAAACTTTCTCGCCTTCCCGCGAAAAAATAGAGCCATCCAGTTGCTCCCCGGCCGGCGTCGCCCGACGCCCCGGTGCACGGCATAGAACACACAATCAGGAGACATCCCCATGACCGCCCGACTGCCCGTCGACGGCACGCCCGCTCTGTCCGACTACCGCCTGACCGACAACCTGACCGCCACGCGCGGCCGGATCTTCCTGACCGGCACGCAGGCGCTGGTGCGCCTGTTGCTGATGCAGCGCGCGTCCGACACCGCGCAGGGCCTGAACACGGCCGGCTTCGTCAGCGGCTACCGCGGCTCGCCGCTCGGGATGGTCGACCAGCAGCTGTGGAAGGCGAAGAAACTGCTCGACGGCGGCGGCGTGCGCTTCCTGCCCGCGATCAACGAGGAACTCGGCGGCACCGCCGTGCTCGGCACGCAGCGCGTCGAGGCCGACCCGGAGCGTACCGTCGATGGCGTGTATGCGATGTGGTACGGCAAGGGCCCCGGCGTCGACCGCGCCGGCGACGCGCTGAAGCACGGCAACGCATACGGCTCGTCGCCGCACGGCGGCGTGCTGGTGGTGGCGGGCGACGACCACGGCTGCGTGTCGTCGTCGATGCCGCACCAGAGCGACTTCGCGATGATCGCGTGGCACATGCCGGTCGTGAACCCGTCGAACATCGCCGACATGCTCGAGTTCGGCCTGTACGGCTGGGCGCTGTCGCGCTTCTCGGGCGCGTGGGTCGGCTTCAAGGCGATCTCGGAGACCGTCGAGTCGGGCTCGACCGTCGATCTCGACGCGCTGCAGACGCAATGGCCGGCGCCGACGGGCTTCACGCCGCCGGCGGGCGGCCTGCACAACCGCTGGCCCGACCTGCCGAGCCTGACGATCGAGGCGCGTCTCGCGGCGAAGCTCGACGCGGTGCGCCATTTCGCGCGCACCAACAGCATCGACAAGTGGATCGCGCCGAGCGCGCACGCGAACGTCGGCATCGTCACGTGCGGCAAGGCGCACCTCGACCTGATGGAAGCGCTGCGCCGGCTCGACCTCACCGTCGCCGACCTGGAAGCGGCCGGCGTGCGGATCTACAAGGTCGGCCTGTCGTATCCGCTCGAGATGACGCGGATCGAAACCTTCGTCGACGGCCTGTCGGAAGTGCTCGTCATCGAAGAGAAGGGCCCGGTGATCGAGCAGCAGATCAAGGACTACCTGTACAACCGCGCGGACGGTGCGCGCCCGCGCGTGCTCGGCAAGCACGATGCCGAAGGCGCGTGCCTGCTGTCCGAGCTCGGCGAACTGCGCCCGTCGCGCATTCTGCCGGTGTTCGCCACCTGGCTCGCGCGTCACAAGCCGGCGCTCGATCGCCGCGAGCGCGTCGTCGATCTCGTCGCGCCGCAGATCCTGTCGAACGAGGCGGACGCGGTGAAGCGCACGCCGTACTTCTGCTCCGGCTGCCCGCACAACACGTCGACGAAGGTGCCGGAAGGCTCGATCGCGCAGGCCGGCATCGGCTGCCACTTCATGGCGTCATGGATGGAGCGCGACACGACGGGCCTGATCCAGATGGGCGGCGAGGGCGTCGACTGGGCCGCGCACGCGATGTTCACCAACACGAAGCACGTGTTCCAGAACCTCGGCGACGGCACCTACTTCCATTCGGGCATTCTCGCGATCCGCCAGGCGGTCGCCGCGAAAGCGAACATCACGTACAAGATCCTCTACAACGATGCGGTCGCGATGACGGGTGGCCAGCCGGTCGACGGCAGCATCTCGGTGCCGCAGATCGCGCGGCAGGTCGAGGCGGAAGGCGTGTCGCGCTTCGTCGTGGTGTCCGACGAACCGGAGAAGTACGACGGCCATCACGGCCTGTTCCCGAAGGGCACGACGTTCCATCACCGCAGCGAGCTCGACGCGGTGCAGCGCGAGCTGCGCGAGACGCCGGGCGTCACCGTGCTGATCTACGACCAGACCTGCGCGGCCGAGAAGCGCCGCCGCCGCAAGAAGGGCGAGTTCCCCGACCCGGACAAGCGCCTGTTCATCAACGACGCGGTGTGCGAAGGCTGCGGCGACTGCGGCGTGCAGTCGAACTGCCTGTCCGTCGAGCCGCTCGAGACGCCGCTCGGCCGCAAGCGCCGCATCGACCAGTCGTCGTGCAACAAGGACTACTCGTGCGTGAACGGTTTTTGCCCGAGCTTCGTGACGGTCGAAGGCGCGGCGCTGAAGAAGGCCGCGGGCGCGGCGTTCGACGAGGCGGCGCTCGCCGTGCGCGTCGACGCGCTGCCCGTGCCCGCGACGCATCTCGACGCGGCGCCGTACGACATGCTCGTCACCGGCGTGGGCGGCACGGGCGTCGTGACGGTCGGCGCGCTGATCAGCATGGCCGCGCACCTCGAAGGCAAGAGCGCGTCGGTGCTCGACTTCATGGGCTTCGCGCAGAAGGGCGGCTCGGTGCTGTCGTTCGTGCGGATCGCGTCGAGCGACCGGTGGCTGAACCAGGTGCGCATCGACACGCAGCAGGCCGACGTGCTGCTCGCGTGCGACATGGTCGTCGGCGCGAGCGCCGAGGCGCTGCAGACGGTGCGCCACGAGCGCACGCGGATCGTCGTCAACACGCACCGGATTCCGAACGCGTCGTTCGTGCAGAACCCGGACGCGAACCTGCACGCGGATGCGCTGCTCGAAAAAATGCACCATGCGGCCGGTGAAGGCTACCTGTCGAGCTGCGACGCGCAGGCGCTCGCCGCGAAGTTCCTCGGCGATTCGATCGGCGCGAACATCCTGATGCTCGGCTACGCATGGCAGCTCGGTCTCGTGCCGGTGTCGCTCGCCGCGATGATGCGCGCGATCGAGCTGAACAACGTCGCGGTGCCGATGAACAAGCTCGCGTTCGCGATCGGCCGGATGGCGGCCGGCGACACGGCGGGCCTCGATGCATTGTGGAACGCGCGTCACGCGGTGGCCGCGGCGGTTGCGCCCGAGACGCTCGCCGAACTGATCGCCGATCGCGAAGCGCGCCTCGACGCATACGGCGGCGCGCGATACGTCGAGCGCTACCGCGCGCTGGTGAGCGCGGCGCGCGCGAAGGGCGACGATGCGCTGACGCGTGCCGTCGCGACGACGTTCTACCGGCTGCTCGCGGTGAAGGACGAATACGAGGTCGCGCGACTGTATGCGGACGGTGCGTTCCGCACGGCGCTCGAAGCGCAGTTCGAAGGCGTGCCGGGGCAGGACTATCGCGTGAAGTTCAACCTGGCGCCGCCGACGGTTGCGAAGGCCGGGCGCGACGGCAGCGCGCCGAAGAAGCGCGTGTTCGGCCAGTGGATGTGGCCGGTGCTCGGCACGCTCGCGCGCGTGCGCGGCCTGCGCGGCACGTGGCTCGATCCGTTCGGCCGCACCGCCGAGCGCAGGATGGAGCGCGCGCTCGCGGACGACTACGAGACGACGCTCACGCGCGCGCTCGCCGCGACGACCGCCGGCAACGCGGCGCAGGTCGCGCAGCTTGCGGATCTTCACGCCCGCGTGCGCGGTTTCGGTCACGTGAAGGTGCGCAACCTCGCGGGCGTGAAGCGCGCGGAGCGCGAGCTCGCGCTGCAACTCGGCATCGACGCGGCGACGAGCGCGGCCGTGCAGCACGCGCTCGACGAGATGAAGGGCGCGGGGATGCTGAAGGGAATCCCGGTCGTGATCGCGAAGTGACGCGAACACGTGCGGATGTGAAAACGGCGACGCCTGCGCGTCGCCGTTTTTTTATCGGCAAGCCGTGCAATCGCGCCGCGGCGCGGCCGCTCAGATGATCCCTTTCTTGCGCGTCGACAGCGCCGTTTCCGACAGATCGATCTCGCGGATCAGCTTCGTCAGCGTCTCGTCGGAAATCCTGCCTTCGCTGCGCAGCCGGTACAACACCGAACGTTCCGCGCGCACCGCGGCGATCCGCATCTGCAGCTCCATCGTTTCGGTCTGCTTGGCTTCCGCGCGCGGCGTCGGGCCGTCCTCGGCGAGCGCGGCCAGGCGGCGGCGATACTGGTCCATCACGCGCGCGGAGATGTCCGCGCAGCGCGCGGCGCCCGATTCGTCGAGAGCGGCCGAGATCGCGTCGTGCGACGAGTCGATCGCGCGGATCGCGGCCTGCGCGGCGGCCGCGCGCGCGGTGCGCTCCTCATCGGCGAGCGGATTGCGCGTCGAGCGCACGCCGCGCAGCAGCAACGGCAGGCCGATCACCGCGACGACCAGCGAACCGAGGATCACCGCCGACGCGACGAAGATCGCGGTGTCGCGCCCGGGCAGCGGCGCGCCGTCGGACAGCGCGACGGGGATCGACAGCACGCCCGCGAGCGTGACCGCGCCGCGCACGCCGCCGACCGTCATCACCGCGATCGTGCGCACGCCCGCCATCGTGCCCGCGAGGCCGTGGCGCGCGGCGCGGCGGCTCGCGATCCAGCGCAGCAGCCAGACCCACAGGAAGCGGATCGCGTACAGCGCGAGCATCATCGCGCATACGTTGAAGATCATCCGGCCGACGAGCGCGTCGCTCGTGTGATGCGCGTCGACGAGCGCGCGGCCGATGATGTGCGGCAACTGCAACCCGAGCATGATGAACACCATGCCGTTGAACACGAACTCGATCATCGCCCACGTGCTCTCGGCGCGCACGCGCGACGCGACCGTGCTTTTGCGGGAGAAGCTCGTGTAGTTCATCATCATCCCGGCCGACACGGCCGCGAGCACGCCCGACAGCTCCAGGTGCTCGGCGAACAGATAGGCGGCGAACGGCACGAGCAGCGTCATCACGATGCCGGGGGCCGGGTCGCCTTCCTGCTCGGCGTTCAGGAAGCGCGTCGACAGCGCGCTGAACACCCACGACACGATCGCGCCCGTCGCGAGCCCGCCGGCGGCGACGATCACGAACGTGATCGACGCATCGCGCAGCGAGAACACGCCGGTCAGCGCGGCCGCGACCGCGAACTTCAGCGCGACCAGGCCCGACGCGTCGTTCATCAGCGCCTCGCCTTCGAGGATGTGCATCAGTTGCGGCGGAATCCGCCCCTTGCCGGCGATGCCCGACAGCGCGACCGCGTCGGTGGGCGACAGCACGGCCGCGAGCGCGAACGCGATCGGCAGCGGCAACTCGGGTATCAGCCAGTGCGCGAAGTAGCCGACTGCGAGTACCGTCATGAACACGAGCCCGAACGCGAGCATCAGGATCGCGCGGCGCTGCAGGTACAGCTCGCGTTTCGGAATCCGCCAGCCGTCCGCGAACAGCAGCGGCGGAATGAACAGCAGCATGAAGATTTCGGGATCGAACGTGACGTGCAGGTTCAGCTTCGGCCATGCGAGCATTGCGCCGAACGCGATCTGCATCAGCGGCAGCGGCAATTGCAGTGGCAGGATGCGCGTGACCGCGCCGGACAGCGCGACGGTCAGCAGCAGGATCAGGACTGTGAAGACGATTTCCATCGATACGGCGATTGCGGAGAATGAAACGACCGTACGGAGTTTAGCGTGGCGACGTGACGGGTGCGTTCGAGTGCGCCGGTGCGCATGCACGCGAACGGTGCATCCGGCCTGCGCCACGCTGGTGCGGCGGCGCTGCACGCAGGCGCGGCGCGCGTGTTCGGCCCTTGCACGGACCTTGCTTGATGCTTGCCTACCGTCCGGCACCGGCCGGACAACCGAGGATTCCACCATGACATTGCGCGCGCCGTTTCAAGCACTCGCCGCGTTCGGCTGCATCGCCAGGAGGGCGCCATGACGATCGTGCAACAGGAGCGTCCGGCCACCGCTTCGCCGTATCGTTTCGAGCGGGAGATGAGCTCCGGCCTCGAACGCCTCGCGACGCAGCATCGCGACCTGACGCTCACGACCGTGTTCCAGCCGATCTTCAGCCTGTCGCACCAGCGGGCGGTGGGCTACGAGGCGCTATTGCGCGCCCATGACGCGCTCGACCGGGCGGTGTCGCCGCTCGACGTGTTCGGCGAGGCCGCGCGCCAGGGCGAACTGCTGCAGCTCGACCGGCTCGCGCAGGCGCTGCATCTCGAGAACTTCGCGCTGCTCGGCGCCGAGCGCGAGTGGCTGTTCCTCAACGTGCATCCGGGCGTGCTCACCGACCCGTTCCAGGCCGCCGCGCTGCTCGCGAACCTGAAGCGGATCGGCATGCCGCCGCGCCGCGTCGTGCTCGAAGTGCTCGAGCAGCGCGCGGAGGACATCGAGCGGCTCGCCGAAGCCGTGCGCGAATTCCGCGCGCAGGGTTTCCTGATCGCGCTCGACGATTTCGGCGCCGGCCACTCGAACCTCGAGCGGATCTGGCAGCTGAACCCGGACATCGTGAAACTCGACCGGATCATGCTGTCGCACGCGGCGCACCGCACGGGGCTCACCGCGATCCTGCACGGGCTCGTCACGCTGCTGCACGAGGCCGGCAAGCTCGTGCTCGTCGAGGGGATCGAGACCGAGCACGACGCACAGATCGCGCTGTCGTGCGAGGCCGATTTCGTGCAGGGCTATTACTTCGGCCGTCCGGCGCCCGGGCTGCCCGACAGCGCGACGGCGACCGGCTGCATCGGCGAGCTGACCGAGCGTTTTCGGCAACAAACCGAAGCGCGCGAGCGGCGCGACGCGCAGCGGCTCGCGCCGTACCTGCGCGCGTTCGAGCGTGCGGCCGAGCGGGTGGCGGCCGGCGAGCCGCTCGACGAGGTGTGCTGGAACTTCCTCGCGCTCGACGCCGCCGCGCGCTGCTTCCTGCTCGACGCACGGGGCCGCCAGGCGGGCCGCAACGTCGTGCTGCGCGCGGACCGCGCGCTCGCCGAGGCGCGCTTCTCGCCGCTGTCCGATGCGCAGGGGGCGAACTGGTTGCGCCGGCCGTATTTCCGTACGGCGATCGCCGAGCCCGGACGCGTGCAGGTCACGCGCCCGTACTTGTCGATCAACGAGGCGCAGCCCTGCGTGACGCTGTCGGTGGCCGTGCGCATCGGCGATGCGCAGCATGTGCTGTGCGGCGATATCGACTGGATCGACGAGGAAGCGGACGGCGCATAGCGACGGCGTCGCGCTGGCGCCGTTCACGCCGCTCGGCTAGGATGCGCGAATTGTCCTGACGATTCGCGAGCCGCCGATGAACCGAACCGCCGCTTCCTCCGTCCTCCTCGAAGTGATCGCCACCACCGTCGGCGACGCGAAGGCCGCCGCCCGCGCGGGCGCCGACCGCCTCGAACTCGTGACCGCGATCAGCGAAGGCGGGCTGACGCCGAGCGTCGGCCTGATCGAGGCCGTCGTGGCCGCCGTGGCGATTCCGGTGAACGTGATCGTGCGGCCGCACAGCCGCTCGTTCGTCTATGACGCCGACGACCTGCGCGTGATCGAGCGCGACGTGCGCGCGGCCGTTGCGGCCGGTGCGAACGGCGTCGTGTTCGGTGCGCTCGATGCGCGCGGCGACGTCGATCTCGACGCGCTCGCGCGCGTCGCGGCGGCTGCGGACGGGCGCGACCTGACGTTCCATCGCGCATTCGACGTGTCGCGCGACCTCAATGCCGCGTTCGACGCGCTGCTGCGCGTGCCGGCCGTCACGTCGGTGCTGACTTCGGGCGGCCATCCGTCGGTGCTCGACGCGGTCGCGACGATCACGCGGCTGGTGCGGCAGGCGGCGGGCTCGACCTGCACGGTGCTGGCCGGCTCGGGGCTCACGATCGACGCGGTCGGTGATTTCGTTCGCGCCACCGGCGTGCGCGCGGTGCATTTCGGCTCGGGCGTGCGGCCGCGCGGCGAAGTGCTGGCGCCCGTCGACGAACAGCGCGTCGAGCGCGTGCGCGCGGCGCTCGACGGTGCGGCGGCGCATGTGTGACGGGCGGCGCTGAAAGCCGCGCGCCGACGAGCGGGCGAAAAAAAGCCGGGGCATGCCCCGGCTTTTTCGTCTGCAAACCAAACGCGCTGCAGTCGCTTACGCGTTCTCCGCCAGCGCGTCGGCCTGGCTCGCGCGGATGCCGAGGCGCTCGAACAGCGCGCGGTCGCGCTGCGTCTGCGGGTTGCTCGTGGTCAGCAGCTGGTCGCCGTAGAACATCGAGTTCGCGCCCGCGAGGAAGCACATCGCCTGCATCGCGTCGTCGAGCTGCTCGCGGCCGGCCGACAGGCGCACGACGGCCTTGGGCATCGTGATGCGCGCCACCGCGATCGTGCGCACGAACTCGAACGGGTCGAGCGGTGCGGTGCCTTCGAGCGGCGTGCCTTCGATCGCGACGAGGTTGTTGATCGGCACCGACTCCGGATACGGATTCAGGTTCGCGAGCTGCGAAATCAGGCCCGCGCGTTCGCGGCGCGATTCGCCCATCCCGATGATGCCGCCGCAACACACGTTGATGCCCGCATCGCGCACGCGGTCGAGCGTGTCGAGACGATCCTGGTACGTGCGCGTCGAGATCACCTGGCCGTAGAACTCCGGCGACGTGTCGAGGTTGTGGTTGTAGTAGTCGAGGCCCGCGTCGGCGAGCTGCTGCGCCTGCTCGTTTTCCAGCATGCCGAGCGTCATGCAGGTCTCGAGGCCCAGTTCCTTCACGCCGCGCACCATCTCGGTCAGCGCCGGCATGTGGCGCTCCTTCGGGTTGCGCCAGGCGGCGCCCATGCAGAAGCGGCTCGCGCCGTTCGCCTTCGCCGCGCGCGCGGCGTCGAGCACCGTGTCGACGTCCATCAGCTTCTCGGCCTTCAGGCCCGTTTCGTGATGCGACGATTGCGAGCAGTAGCCGCAATCTTCCTCGCAGCCGCCCGTCTTGATCGACAGCAGCGTCGACAGCTGCACCGCGTTCGCGTCGAAGTGCTCGCGATGCACCTGCTGCGCGCGGAACATCAGGTCGTTGAACGGCAGCTCGAACAGCGCGACGACGTCGGCGACGCGCCAGCGCTGCGGCGCCGGAGCGGCCACGGGGATCGCGTCGGGTTGCACGGCGGCGGTCTGGGCTTGGGTCATGGTGGTTTTCCTGTCGTGGATGCGGGGATCGGGAGGTCAATGCCGCGCGTGGCGCAGCGTATCGACGAGCGTGGCGATGTCGAGCATCGCCGCCGCGGATTCGGGGGCGGCCGGCGCCAAGTGCGCGATGCGGCCGAGGAGCGGCGCGCGGTGCTCGCGCGCGAGCCAGTCGCGGATCGTCGCGACGTTCTCGTCGGCGTACGACATGGCCGGGTCGACGTGGTTCGCGACCCAGCCGGCGAGCGTGAGGCCGCGCTGGCGAATCGCGTCGGCCGTGAGCAGCGCGTGGCTGATGCAGCCGAGCCGCATGCCGACGACGAGCACGACGGGCAGGCCGAGCGCGACCGCGAGATCGGCCGTGTCCTGCGTGTCGTTCAGCGGCACGCGGAAGCCGCCGACGCCTTCGACGACGACGACGTCCGCGCGCGTCAGCGCTTCGCGGTGGCTCGCGACGATCGTGTCGAGGTCGAGCGTCACGCCTTCCTGCGCGGCGACGATGTGCGGTGCGGCGGGCGCCTTCAGCAGGAACGGCGTGCGCAGCTCGGGCGGCAGCGCGACGTTCGCGGCCGCGTCGAGCTGGTCGGCGTCCTCGTTATGCCAGACACCGTTGCGTTCGTACGCGCCGGCGGCGACGGGCTTCAGCGCGGCCGCGCGCAGCCCGTGCTGCGCGAAGCCGTGCAGCATCGCGGCCGACACGAAGGTCTTGCCGATCTCGGTGTCGGTGCCGGTGACGAAGAGGGAAAGCGGGGCCGTCATGCCGCGGCTTCCTCGGGGGGCAGCGAACGCGCGTGAGCGTCGGGGTGGTCCGCCGCCTCGCTGGCCTCGATCAGCGCGGTTTCGAGCCGCGCGAGATCGTCGAACGAATGCGCGGCCGACAGCGAGATGCGCAGTCGCGACGTGCCGGCGGGCACCGTCGGCGGCCGGATCGCGGGCACCCACAGGCCGTGCGCGTCGAGCGAGCGCATCGCCGCGAGCGTCGCGTCGTTGCCGCCGATCACGAGCGGCTGCACGGCCGTGTGCGAGTCGACCGGCTGCCAGCGCGTCATGCGCAGCAGCGCGCGCGTGCGCTCGATCAGCGCGGCGAGGTGCGCGCGTCGCGCATCGCCTTCGTCGCCGCCGATCACCTTCAGGCTCGCCGAGACCGCGTGCGCGACGGCCGGCGGCGCGGCCGTCGTGAAGATGTAGCTGCGCGCGCGCTGGATCATCCATTCGATCACGGTCTCGTGCGCGACGACGAACGCGCCCGCGACGCCGGCGGCCTTGCCGAGCGTGCCGACGTACACGAGGTTCGGCGAGCGCAGCGCGGCGGCCGCGAGCGCGCCGCGGCCTTGCGGGCCGAGCACGCCGAAGCCGTGCGCGTCGTCGACGACGAGCCACGCGCCGTGGCGTTCGGCCAGCGCGACGAGTTCGGCGAGCGGCGCGATGTCGCCGTCCATGCTGAACACGGTGTCGCTGACGATCAGTTTCGTTTCGGCCTCCGATGCATCGAGCAGCGCGGCGAGCGCGGCCATGTCCGCATGCGTGTAGACCTGCACGGTCGCGCGCGATAGTCGGATTCCGTCGATCAGCGACGCGTGGTTCAGCGCGTCCGAGAAGATCGTCGCGTGTTTGCCGGTGAGGGCCGTCATCGCGGCGAGGTTCGCCATGTAGCCGGTGCTGAAGTACAACGCGCGCGGTGCATCGGAGAAGCCGCCCGCGAAGGCGGCGAGTTCGTCCTCAAGCGTCGCGTGCGCGCGCGAATGGCCGCCGAGCAGATGCGAGCCGCCGCTGCCGGAGCCGTAGCGCTGCGCGCCTTCGGCGAACGCGGCGACGAGCGCGGGGTGCGCGGCGAGGCCGAGGTAATCGTTGCTCGCGAAACCGACGATGTCGCGGCCGTCGACGCGCATGTGCGCGTCGCACGCGGTGTCGGCGGTGCGGCGCACGCGTCGCAGGCCCTGCGCATCGAGTTCGGCGAGGCCGCGCTGCAGCGTGTCGAGCAGGGGCATGGTCGTTTCCCGTGAGGATTGCTTCATCGCGCCACCTCCGCGAGCGTCGCGTCGAGCGTGTCGCGCGTGCGTTGCGCGAGCCACGCGATGTCGTCGTCGCTCATCACGTACGGCGGCATCAGGTACACGGTCGTGCCGATCGGGCGCAGCAGCAGCTCGCGTTCCAGCGCGCGTTCGAAGAAGCGCCGCGAGAAGCCGCGTGCCGCGTCGCCGTCGAGCGCGACGTCGAAGGCGAACAGCGTGCCGCGCTCGCGCAGGTGACGCACCTGCGGGTGCGCGTCGAGCGGCGCGAGCGCGGCGCGCATCGCGGCCGACTTGCGCGCGTTGCTCGCGAGCACGTCGTCGCGCGCGAACAGGTCGAGCGTCGCGACCGCCGCGCGGCACGCGAGCGGGTTGCCGGTGTACGAATGCGAATGCAGGAAGCCGCGCGTCGTGTCGTCGTCGTAGAAGGCCGCGAACACGTCGTCGCGCGTGAGCACGAGCGACAGCGGCAGGTAGCCGCCGCTGATGCCCTTCGACAGGCACAGGAAATCGGGCCACACACCGGCCTGCTCGCAGGCGAAGAAGGTGCCGGTGCGGCCGCAGCCGACCGCGATCTCGTCGGCGATCAGGTGCACGCCGAATTCGTCGCACAGCGCGCGCAGCCCGCGCACGTACGACGGATCGTGCATCGCCATGCCGGCCGCGCATTGCACGAGCGGCTCGACGATCAGCGCGGCGATCCGGTCGGCGCGTTCGGCGAACAGGCGCCGCACGTCGTCGAGCGCGCGGCCCGCGACGTCGGCGGCCGTCTCGCCCGGCAGCGCGCCGCGCGCGTCGGGCGACGCGACCACGTGTGCATGGCGGATCAGCGGGTCGTACGCATCCTTGAACAGCGCGACGTCGGTCACGCCGAGCGCGCCGATGGTCTCGCCGTGATAGCTGTTCGCGACGCACACGAATTCGCGCTTGTCCGCGCGGCCGCGGTTGCGCCACGCGTGGAAGCTCATCTTCAGCGCGATCTCGACCGCCGACGCACCGTCCGACGCGAAGAACGCATGGCCGAGCGTGCGCGCGGTGAGCGCGTGCAGCCGCTCGGCGAGCTCGATCGCCGGCTCGTGCGTGCAGCCGGCGAGCATCGCGTGCTCGAGCGTGTCGAGCTGGTCCTTCAGCGCCGCGTTGATGTCCGGATTCGCATGGCCGAACAGGTTCACCCACCACGAGCTGATCGCGTCGAAGTAGCGGCGCCCGTCGCGGTCGTACAGCCACAGGCCCGCGCCGCGCGCGACGGGAATGAGCGGCAGGCGCTCGTGGTGCTTCATCTGGGTGCAGGGATGCCAGACCGCGCGCAGGCTGCGCGCGACCCAGTCGTCGGTGGCTGGCGTACTCAAGGCAACTCCGGGGGTAAAACGGCGGCGGGCATCGAACGGGATGCCGCGCGGCGACGGACGGAAAACGCGCTGAGATTAGCGTGTTCCGCCGCACGTTGCACTACCGGTTACAAACACCGCAAAGCCTTGCCGGACGGGAGTTCGGCGCAGATGCGGGGTGCTCGGGACGGTACGCGCCAGAAGCCCAGAAATGACCGCAGATGACGACGTTCGAGTGAGCCCCCCCGACAGAAAAAAATCGTGGGCAGGCTGATGCCGACGGGCGAAAAATCGGGGCGGGAAGCGCGACGCGACGTGCACGGTCGCCGGCGAATGTCGCGCGGACTCAGGCGCGGCCGAGATTCAGGAAACGCCCGAAAACGACCCTGGACGGCGTTGCGGGCCAGGCGTTCTTCGGCGGGGCATGCGGCCGCGTGAACGGGCGTGCGAACGCCGCCGCGGGCCGCGGCGCGCGTTCATGAAACGGAGAAGGGAGAAGGGGGAGACGCGGGCAGCGCCCGCCCCGGAGCGCCGCGGCTCGCGCGTCAGCGCGAAGCCAGTGCGCGCGGGTTGGCGTTGCCGTCGTCGGCCGTCTGCGTCGCGTTCGCGTTCCACACGACGCGGTCGTTGACCGCATACAGCCGGCATGCGCCCGCACCCTGCTTCGAGCAATTGTCGAGCGCGAGCGCCATCGGATCGTCGCCGCCTTCGGCCCACGACCATGCGCCTTCGGCGGACACCGCGAATGCACGGCTCGGATGCTGGTTCAGGAAGCGGCGATAGCCTTCGCGGCCGGCCTCGTCGAGGAACGGCACCGCGTCGACCGCATCGATCGACGCATAGCCGGTCGCATTCGGTTCGTGCGGGTTGGCGACCGCGTAGCGCACCGAGGTCGGCAGGTTCAGATCCGCGAGGAACGCATTGACGGCCGGCCACCACACGGGCACGCCGTCGCGATCGACGATCAGCCGGTGCGCGTCGTCCTTGTAGCGGCCGAAATCGATGAACTGCGCCTGCGTGCCGTGCGACACGTACGCGTCGTGCATCTGCGCGACGAGCGCGGGCGTCCATACCGAATCGTTGTCGCCGTACAGCCACAGCGAACGTACGGCCGTATGCGCGCCGTAATGGTCGAACGCGTCGACGAGATTGCGCTGCCAGCCGTCGCACAGATCCTGGCGCAGCCCGCCGGAGAAGTTGATGATGCCGCGCACGCCGGGCGCCGCTTCGGTGCCGTACGCGACCGACACGAGGCCGCCGTGCGACGTGCCCGCGACGACGATGCGCGACGCATCGACGTACGACTGGCGCGACATGTAGCGGACCGTCGCGTCGACGTCGGCGGCCTGCGTGAGCCCGTTCTTGCCGACGTTGCAGCCTTCCTGCTGGTACGAGCCGCCCGACCCCGCGAAACCCTGGCGGTTCGGCGCGATCACCGCATAGCCGCGGCGCACGAATTCGCGCGCGAACGCGAGCGGCCGGCTGCGCGGCTGCTGATGGAGGTCACCGGTGTTCTTGCCGTGGTTGAAGACGACGAGCGGGAAGGGGCCGGGGCCGTTCGGCTTGAACAGCGTGGCCTCGAGCATCACGGCGCCCGAGGCATCGGCCGGAATGCTGACGATTTGTTCGTTGAGGTTGGCGGCGACCTGCGGGAGGCCCGAATCGCCGTAATCGAAGCGCTCGGCGTGGGCGAGCGAGCCGCCGGCCGTGGCCGCGCCGGCGTTTGCGCCCGGCAGCGCACCGGCCTGAGCGGCCGACAGCGCACAGGCCGCCATCCATCCCACCAATACCTTGCTGAACGCCATTCGTAAGCCCTGCCATGCAACATGACCAATCTGAGGGCCATCCTAGCCCGACAAATTCAGGTTGTGCAATGCGGGAATTACCCGGCGTCTGACATGGCAACTATTTGTCAGCGTTCACTTACTTCTCCGTCGACATAGCGCCAGAAACCGTGCTCGTCGCGGGTGAACCGGCTCGTCTCGTGGAGCCGGTACGCCCGCCCGCCGACCTTGTAGCGGGCCACGAATTCGACCTCCGCGTGCCGTTCGTCGAGCGGCGCGTGGCGCTTGATCGCGAGGCCGAGCCAGCGCGGCGCGTCGGGCGCGTCCGGGTCCGCATCGAGATCGGCCGGGCAGGTGCGCGCGTCCCAGGTCGCGCGCAGGTAGTCGGTCGCGCCGAGCACGTACGCGCTGTACCGCGAGCGCATCAACTCGAGCGCGGTCGGCGCGGCTTCGCCGCCGTCGATGAAGCGGCCGCAGCAGGCCGCATAGCGCGGCGCCGGGGCTTTGCCGGCAGGCGCGGGGGACGCGCCGCCGCACGGGCACGCGTCAGGTCGGTTCAAAATCATGCGAATCGTGAATTAACGACGTCGGGTTGTGATGCCGGCTCACCAGCTGAGCTCGACGCCGTCGTACTGGAAGAAACGGCCGTTGGCCTGCGACACGTCCGCGCCGGCTTCGGCGATCACGCGGCGCATGCCGGTCACGCTGGTTTCCGGATCGATCGCGGCCTGCGCGCCGCCCATGTCGGTGCGCACCCAGCCGGGATGGAGCGAGATGCATGCGGCGTGGCGCGTCTGCAGCGACGCGATGCGCAGCACGTCGTTCAGCGCGGCCTTGCTCGCGCGGTACAGCCAGCCGGTCGTGCCGGTCGCCTCGGCGATGCTGCCCATCCGGCTCGAGACGACGGCCAGCACGCCGCGCGCGTCCTCGACGAGCGGCAGCAGGATCGGCAGCAACTGCATCGGCCCGCGCACGTTCGTGTGCATCACCGCGTCGAAATCCTCGGCGCCGATGGTTTCGACGCCTTCGGTGCGCGGCCCGTACACGCCCGACACGAGCACGGCGGCGTCGAGCCGTTCGCCGTCGAGCTTCCAGCCGAGCGCCGCGATCTGTTCGGGTTGCGCGATGTCGAGCGCGTGCGCGTGCGCGCCGAGTTCGCGCAGCGCGGCGAGCGACGCGTCGTCGCGCGCGGTCGCGATCACGTTCCAGCCGTCGCGCCGGTATTGCCGGACGAATTCGCGTCCGAGGCCGCGCGATGCGCCGACGATCAATACGGTTTTCATGTTCGCCGCTCCTTCGCAGTGCACCGCCGTCGCGGCAGTGTCGGTGTCAGATCAGTTCGATGCCCGTCGCGGCCGGACGCGCGATGCGTCTTCGGCCGCGACGGCGCGGGCGCACGTTACTTCGCGTCGTCGCACGGCTTCAGCGTGTCGGCGACCGCCTGCGCGACGTCGTCGAGCCGCGCGGCATCCGCCGCGACCATGTCGTTGTCGGGCGCGTGCTGGCCCCGCGCGGTCAGCGCCGCGACGCAGCGCTTGTAGGTCGCATCGAGCGCGTCGAAGTTCGACACGGACATCCCGAGGTTGCGCATCCGCCCGTCGTGCACGCCGTACACGAGCCCGTGCACGGTGAGCGACTGGCCGCGCGCCCACGCGTCGTTGACGATCGTCGTGCGGCACACGTTGACGACCTGCTCGATCGAGTTCAGCTCGATCAGGCGGCGATAGCGCGCCTCGCCGACCGGCCATTCGTCGAGCAGCGCCGCGTGGCGCTCGCGCACGTCCTGCACGTGATGCAGCCAGTTGTCCGCGAGGCCGACGCGGCGGTTGTGGAGCGCCGCGTTCACGCCCGAGCAGCCGTAGTGGCCGACGACCATGATGTGCTTCACGCGCAGGATGTCGACCGCGAACTGGATCACCGACAGGCAGTTCAGGTCGCTATGGACGACGACGTTCGCGATGTTGCGGTGCACGAACACTTCGCCCGGCGGCAGGCCGATGATCTGGTTCGCGGGCACGCGCGAATCCGAACAGCCGATCCACAGATATTCCGGCGCCTGCTGGTCGGCGAGACGCGCGAAGAAGTCGGGATCGTCGGCGAGCTGGCGCTTGACCCAGGCGTCGTTGTTGTCGAACAGATGTGAAAGCGGATTGTCTTGGGTATTCATCGGTGTGGATTCCGTTGGCGGAAAGCGGGTCGATAACGGGTTCGATTCGATTGGATCCGGTCGCGTGTCAGGCGGCGCGCTGCGCGTCGCCTGCGTCGTCACCGGCGTCCGGCGTCGCGTCGAAGCGCGCGGGGTAGCGCACGCTGAAGCGCAGCGACGCGTCGTACGGGAAAAAGTCGGGCAACTCGCCCTGCAGCAGCTTGTCCTTGCTGGCCTGCCACAGCGCGGGCTCGAAAAAATCCGCGTGATGCTTCATGAAGACCGTCCGCACGCGCGGGTCGCCGAGCAGGAACGGTCCGTAGGTTTCCGGAAAGATGTCGTGCGGGCCGACGGTATACCACGGCTCGCCGGACAGTTCGTCTTCCTCGTTGCGCGGCGGCGGCACGCGCCGCACATTGCAGTCGGTCAGGTATTCGATCTCGTCGTAGTCGTAGAACACGACGCGGCCGTGACGCGTGACGCCGAAGTTCTTGTACAGCATGTCGCCCGGGAAGATGTTGGCCTTCATCAGCTCCTTCACCGCGTTGCCGTATTCCTTCACGCCGTGCTCGACGTCCGCGTCGGTGCCGTTCTGCAGGTACAGGTTGAGCGGCGTCATCCGGCGCTCGATGTACAGGTGCTTGATCACGAGATTGCCGTCCTCGTATTCGAGCAGCGACGGCACTTCCTTCTCCAGCTCGCGCACCAGCGCATGGTCGAGCCGCGACAGCGGCAGCGCGACGCTCGAATACTCGAGCGTGTCGGCCATCCGCCCGAGACGGTCGTGGCGCTTCACGAGCTGGTACTTCTCCATGATCTGCGCGCGCGTCGTTTCCTTCGGCGGCGGGAAGTGATCCTTGATGATCTTGAACACGTACGGGAACGACGGCAGCGTGAACACGAGCATCACGAGGCCCTTGATCCCGGGCGCGATGATGAAGCGGTCGCTCGAATGCGACAGATGGTGCAGCAGGTCGCGGTAGAACAGGTTCTTGCCCTGCTTCTGCAGCCCGACCGATGTGTAGATCTCGGCCTTCGGCTTGCCCGGCATGATCGTACAGAGGAAGTCCACGTAAGCGGACGGCACGCCCATGTCGACGAGGAAATACGAATGCGAGAAGCTGAAGATGATCTGCAGCAGGTCGCGGCGCAGCAGCACGGTGTCGAGCGCAAGCAGGCCCGGGCGCACGTGGCGGATCGGCACCGCGAACGGCAGCACGCGATCGGCGTTGATGATGCGGCCGACGATGTACGCGCTCTTGTTGCGGAAGAAGAGCGACGACAGCACGTGGATCTGGAAATTCGGCGCGGCGTCGAACTCGCCGAATTCGTCGGCGATCGCCTGCATCACGCAGCCGATGTCGCGCGTGAGATCCTCGAACGGCGGCTCGAGCTGGAAGTTCGTGACGATGCGCTCGAGCGTGGCCGCGAGCCCGTCGGTGCCCGGGTAGTACGCGCGATAGGTCGGCTTCGCGGCCGGCTCGTCGTTCTCGAGGTATTCGGTCGAGATCGCGGGGCGCACGAAGATGAAATCGTTGCTGAAATACGAGCGGTGCAGGATCTTGCAGCACACCGAATTGAAGAACGTCTCCGCGCACTCGGGCTGGCGGTGCGACGTGAGCAGGCCGATGTAGTGCAGCTTGATCTGCTGCCACACTTCGTCGTCGATGTTCTCCGCGTCGTATTCGTCCTCCAGCACCTCGACGCATTCCTGCACGCGATCGTCGTACGACGTGATCCGCTCGCGCGCCAGCCGCTGCAGGCCGTGCCAGTCGCCGCGCTCGAATAGCGTCTTCGCCTCGACGGCGGCTTCCCGGAAGATCCGGTAGTGGCGGTCGAAGTATTCGAGCATCGTCTGTGCGACGTCGAAACCGATCTGCGACGACAGCAGTTTGGGGAAGTGATTCATCGCGTGCAGGCTCGTTCGAGAGGGACTGTAAGCACTCGCCATTTTAGCGCCCAAGTCGGCGTTTCAATGACTTTCGGGGGCCGGAGCCAAGTGCCGTCAATGCGCGGGTTGTGCGCCGTTACATGCCGTTCGGTGCATCTTCGCGTAAAGATACGGGTACGGAATCGATTCTGGCACGAACTTTTTTTGACCGTCCGGCGCCCCGCCGGGCACGCGTTTCGCGCGACGGCGATAGAATCGACGCGATGCCCGCCGCGGCCTGCCGCCCGCGCGCGCGCCCCGCATTCGCACGGGCATTTGCCCTGACAACGACGAGACGCCCCACCGATGAACGCACTGGAACACCAACTCGACTATCCCTTCGCCGACACGCTGCCCGCCGCGGGCGACACGTTCGAGGTCGCGCCCGGCGTGCGCTGGCTGCGCATGCCGCTGCCGTTTTCGCTGGATCACATCAACCTCTGGCTGCTGCGCGACGAGATCGACGGGCAGGCCGGCTGGACGATCGTCGACTGCGGGATCTCGTCGGACGCGATCCGTACGCACTGGGAACGGATTTTCGACACGCATCTCGACGGGCTGCCGGTGCTGCGCGTGCTCGTCACGCATTGCCATCCCGATCACTTCGGCCTCGCGAACTGGCTCTGCGAAGGCGGCGACAAGGGCCGCTGGAACGTGCGGCTGTGGATGACGCTCGGCGAATACATGTTCGGCTGCCTGATGGCGGCCGGCAACGGTTCGAACGCCGGCGGCGCGGCCGCGGCCGATCATTTCGCGCGCCACGGCCTGACCGATCCGGTCGCGCTCGAGAAGCTGCGCAGCCGCCGCAGCTACTACTCGGACCTCGTGCCGGCCGTGCCGCCGCGCTACCGGCGCCTGCGCGAAGGCGACGCGGTGAAGATCGGCGCGCGCACGTGGCGCGTCGTCACCGGCTACGGTCATTCGCCTGAACATTGCGCGCTTCACAGCGAAGCGGACGGCGTGCTGATCTCCGGCGACATGGTGCTGCCGCGCATCTCGACCAACGTGTCCGTGTTCGACCTCGAGCCGGAAGCCAACCCGCTCGCGCTGTACCTGGAATCGCTCGGCCGCTACGAGACGATGGCGCCCGATACGCTCGTGCTGCCGTCGCACGGCAAGCCGTTCCGCGGCGTGCGCACGCGCATCGCGCAGCTGCGCGCGCATCACGACGCGCGGCTCGACGAAGTGCGCGTCGCCTGCGCGGAAAAGCCGGCGAGCGCGGCCGACATCGTGCCGATCATGTTCCGCCGCCGCGAGCTCGACATCCACCAGATGACCTTCGCGCTCGGCGAGGCGCTCGCGCACCTGAACCTGCTGTGGCTCGCGGGCGAACTCGTGCGCGAGCAGGGCGACGACGGCGTGCTGCGTTTCCGTTCCGCGCGCTGAGCGTGCGTCGTCGCCGTCACGCGACGGGTTCGTAGCGCCACCCGTCGCGCTGCCATTGCATCGTGTGCGTCGGTGCGAGCGCCGCGAGAAACGCGTCGTCGTGCGACGCGACCACGAGCGCACCGGGGAAGCCGGCCAACGCGGCTTCGATTGCGCGCACCGATTCGAGATCGAGGTGATTGGTCGGCTCGTCGAGCAGCAGCAGCTGCGCGGGCGTGCCGCGCCACAGCGCACACGCGAGCGCAGCCTTCAGCCGTTCGCCACCGCTCAGGCGGTACACCGGCTGCGTCGCGCGCGCGGCATCGAGCTGCAGCAGCGCGAGCCGGCTGCGCAGGTCGCCTTCGGCGAGCGGCGTATCGAGGCGTCCCAACTGCTCGACGATCGAGCGTTCGGGGTCGAGCAGCGCGAGCCGCTGATCGAGATACGCGGCGCTCACGTGCGTCGTGCACGTTCCGGCGCGCGGCGCGAGTTCGCCGGCGAGCATGCGCAGCAGCGTCGATTTTCCGCAGCCGTTCGGGCCCGTCAGCGCGATGCGCACGGGGCCGCTGGCCGACCACGTGATCGCGTCCGTGCGGCCCGCGGTGCGCCACGGCAATTGCGCGCGCTCGAGCGCGAACAACTGGCGGCGCGCGCTCACCTCGGTGCCCGGCAGCGACACGAGCACCGGCGCGTCGGCTTCGACGCGCGCGGCGGCTTCCTGCACGCGCGCATCGAGCGTCGCCTTGCATTCGCTCTGGTGACGGCGGACCGTCCCCATGATGCTGCGAGCCGCCCCCTTGCGGCTCTGTCGCGCCATCGACGACAGGTTGGCCGCCTTCGCGTCGCGCAGCGAGCCGGCCGCGTGGCGCTGGATCGTGTCGTGTTCCTGTTCGAGCCGGCGCCGCGCGCGCCCGCGCTCGGTGCGCGCATGCTCGAGCGCGGCCTGCGCGGCCTCGTGTTGCGCATCGCGTTGCGCGCGATACAGCGCGTAGTTGCCGCCGTATGCGCGCACGCCGTGCGGCGTCAGCTCGACGATGCGTTGCACGTGCGCGAGCAACGCACGGTCGTGACTGACGACGACGACACCGCCGCGCCAGCCGTCCAGCGCGCCGCGCAGCCATGCACGGCCCGGCGCATCGAGGTGGTTGGTCGGTTCGTCGAGCACCAGCAGCCCGGCTTCCGACAGCAACGCGCCGATCAGCGCGACGCGCGCCATCTGGCCGCCGCTCAACGCATGCGCGGGCGTGTCGGCGCGCACGTCGTGCAGGCCGGCCGCGTCGAGCGCCGCGCGCAGCCGCTCGGCCAGGTCCCAGCGATCGCCGATCAGGTCGAAGTCGTGCGCCGTCGCGCGCCCGTCCGCGAGGCGCGCGAGGGCCGCGAGCGGCGCGTCGAGCGCGGCGATTTCCGCGACGCTCCGCGTGCCGGCCCGCGCGTCGTCGTGTTGCTGCGCGACGTAGACGACCGGCGTCTGCCGGTCGATCGTGCCCGCGCTCGGCGTGCGCCGGCCCGCGATCAGTTGCGCGAGCAGGCTCTTGCCGACGCCGTTGCGGCCGACGATGCCCGTCGGCGTGCGATCGATGGAAAGGTCGAGCGAATCGAACAGCGTGACGCCGTCGTCGAAGCGGAAAGAAACGTGATGAAGCGCGACGAGCGCGCCGGTCGGCGTGGCAGCAGCCATAAGCACCTCCGAAAATGCGTGAAACCCTTCGCGCGGCGTGCGTGGCACGGCGGCGAAAACATTTTTTGGAAGGCTTAGTTGTTCACTTCGGCTGGCGTCCGGTATGAGGAATGAGCGCGCAGTGTAGCAAGCGCGGCGCGCGGGCCGCAAGCGACGGGCGAGCGTGCCGTCGCTTGCGCGCCACGTGCGGTTACTGCACGGCGACCGCCGCGAAGTTCTGGCGGCCGAACGGGCTGACGTGATAGCCGCTCACGTTCGCGCGCGTGAGCGCGGCCGCGGTCGGGTAGCCGAGCGGAATCCACAGCGCCTGGTCGTGGATAATCTTCTGCGCGGATTCGTACAGCTTCGCGCGCCTGGCCTGATCGGCGGTCGCCTTGCCGTCGGCGATCAGCTTGTCGAGCTGCGCGTCGCAGAAGCGCGCGAAGTTGATGCCCGACTTCACCGCGTTGCAGCTGAACAGCGGCGACAGGTAGTTGTCCGGATCGCCGTTGTCGCCGGCCCAGCCCATGAACAGCATGTCGTGCTGGCCGAGCTTCGCCTGCTTGATCAGCTCACCCCATTCGATCACCTTCACCTCGGCCTTCACGCCGATCTTCGCGAGGTCGGCTTGCAGCAGTTCCGCGCCGGCCTTCGGGTTCGGGTTCAGCACGCTGCCCGTCGGGCGCGTCCAGATCGTCGTCGAGAAGCCGTTCGGAAAACCGGCCTGCGCGAGCAACTGCTTCGCCTTCGCGGGATCGTACGCATACGGCGCGACGTCCTTCGCGTAGCTCCACGTGTTCGGCGGATACGGGTTGTTCGCGGCCGTCGCCGTGTTGTCGAACACCACCTTCAGGTAGGTCGCGCGATCGAACGCGAGGTTCAGCGCCTCGCGCACCTTGTCGTTGTCGAGCGGCTTCTTCTGCGTGTTCAGCGCGACGAATGCGGTCATGAACGCGGGCGTCTGCACGACCTTCAGCGCGCTTTCGCCCTTCGCGGCGAGCACGTCCTGCGGCTTCGGCGACAGCGCGATCTGGCATTCGCCGGCCTTCACCTTCTGCATGCGCACCGACGCGTCGGGCGTGATCGCGTAGATCAGCCGGTCGACCTTCGGCTTCGTGCCCCAGTAGGCCGGGTTCACGTCGTAGCGGATCAGCGCGTCCTTCGTGTAGCTCTTCAGCACGAACGGGCCGGTGCCGATCGGCTTCGCGTTCAGGTCGGCCTGCTTGCCGGCCTTCAGCAGCTGGTCCGCGTATTCGGCCGAGTAGATCGACGCGAAGCCCATCGTCAGGATCGGCACGAACGTCGCGTTCGGCTCGTTCAGCACGAACTTCACCGTGCTGTCGTCGACCTTCGCGACCGACTTCACGAGCTTCACGAGGCCCATCGACTGCGCGTGCGGGAAGCCGCTCGCGCCGGCGACCTTGTGCCACGGGTTCGCATCGTCGAGCATCCGCGAGAACGTGAACACGACGTCGTCCGCGTTCAGCGGGCGGCCCGGCTTGAAGTAGTCGGTGGTCTGGAACGCGACGTTCGGGCGCAGGTGGAACGTGTACGTGAGGCCGTCGGCGCTCGCTTCCCATTTGTCGGCGAGCGCGGGCACGACCTTCTTCGCGGCTTCGTCGTACGACACGAGCGTGTTGAAGATCACGTCGGCCGATGCATTGGTCGTGACGAGCGAGTTGTACTGCACGACGTCGAAGCCGTCCGGGCTCGATTCCGTGCAGACGGTGAGCGGCTTGGCGGCGGCTAGGCCGGGAGCGGCGAGGGCGGCGGCGAGCGCGGCCGCGGCGAACAGCTTGACCTGCATAGGTTCTCCCATGTGACTTGTGATTTTTTGCCGGGTGTCGGAATGCGGGCGCGGCCCGACAGCGAGCAGGCCGGCGCGGCTGGCGGATAGCATACCGTCAAAGCGCGCCGCGCGTGAAAAAAGGCGCCGGAACGCGGCGAGTTGAGCGAAAAACGGCTGCGTTCGCGACGGAATGCGTGTTGGGGCGGCGCAGCGGCGGGGGAGGCGAGGCAGGTGCGGCAGTGAATGGCGGGCGGGCGAGGCGGTTGCGGGGAGACTGCAAATTGAGACGGGCCGGCGCGAATTTGCTTGGGGCGGCGGAAGGGAGAAGCGGAGAAGCGGAGAAGCGGAGAAGCGGAGAAGCGGAGAAGCGGAAGGCTCGCGGCGTGCGATCCGTGATACGGCCGACAGAAGGAAGCTCCGCATGCGACGGGGCGGCGCGACAGACGTGCCGGACACCCGATGCACCCGATGCGCTCAGTGCGCGCCGGCCTTCGGCTTGCGCGGCGCCTTTTCGAACAGACGGTCGTAGAGCCAGCGCGGCAGCACGTGCAGCACCTTCGCGACGACGCCCATTTGCCACGGAATCACGCGGAACGCGTGCTGCCGGGCGATCGCGCGTGCGGCGCGGGCCGCGAAGCGGTCGGCGTCCATCAGGAACGGCATCCGGTACGGGTTGTGCGCGGTCATCGGCGTGCGGATGTAGCCGGGCGCGATCGTCACGACGCCGACGCCGGCCGGGCGCAGCTCGACGCGCAGCGCCTCGAGATACTTGATCGCGGCCGACTTGGACGCGCTGTACGCGCCGGAACCGGGCAGGCCGCGCACGCCTGCGACGCTCGCGACGCCGACCAGCGTGCCGTGGCGCGCGGCCGTCATCGGGCCGACGAACGGCTCGAACGTCGCGACCATCCCGTAATAGTTGATGTCCATCACGTTGCGGAACGTGGCGAGATCGCCTTGTCCCGTGACGGCGCCCTGGCTGATGCCGGCGTTCGCGATCACGACGTCGGGGCAGCCGTGCGCGGCGATGAACGACGCGGCGGCCGTGGCGAGCGCATCGGCGTCGCGCACGTCGGCGGAGTAGACGGAGACGGACAGCTTGGGAAAGCGTCGCGCGAACGCATCGAGGGCCTCGGTGCGGCGCGCGACGAGGGCGAGCGTGGCGCCCTGGCGGGCGTATTCCTCGGCCATCGCGAGGCCGAGGCCGCTCGACGCGCCGGTGATGAAGACCTTCAGCGGAGTAGTCATGCCGGCGCGCGGGCGGGGATCAGAGCTTCTTGTCCTGAACCTGCTTCACGAGGTAATCGAGCACCTGCGCGGTGCCCGGAATGCTGTTCGTGTAAGCCGGGCCCGTCTTGTACTTGCCCTGGACGACGACCGTCGGCACGCCGTCGATCGCGTAGTTCTTCAGCAGCTCGGCCGACTGCTTCACCTGGCCCTGCACGCTGAACGAGTTGTACGCGTCCATGAACTGCTTCTTGTCGACGCCTTGCGTCGCCAGGAAGTCGGCTTGCGCCTGCGGCGTCAGCAGGTAGTTCTTCTGCTTGTGGATCGCGTTGAAGATCGCCGGCGTGACCTTCTCCGAGATGCCGAGCGCCGACACCGCGTAGAACAGCTTCGAGTGCGGGACGAAATCGTCGCGGAAGGCGACCGGCACGCGCTTGAAGTCGATGTTGTTGCCCTGCTTCTTCACCCAGGCCTCGATCGTCGGCTCGAATTCGTAGCAGTGCGGGCAGCCGTACCAGAAGAACTCGATGACCTCGACCTTGCCGGCCGGCGCGGACACCGGCTGCGGCGACTTCATCACCTCGAAGTCCTTGCCGGACACCGGTGCGGCCGGCGTTGCCTGGGCGAAGCCGGCGGCGGCCAGGCCCAGGGACAGAAGGAGCGTGCTAAGCAGTTTTTTCATGTTGTAGACGTCGAATCAGTTGCTCGGGTTACGAAACGTAACGGGTTCTGCGTGGGCGCGGCCGGTTGCTTACTGCTTCGTGAAACGGATCACCGCCGTGTCGACACCTGCATCGGACAGGCGCTGACGGGCCGAGTTCATATCCTCGAATTTCGAGAACGGGCCGACGCGCACGCGGAAATAGGTCACGCCGCTGACATCGCGCTTCGACACCTTCGACTCGAAGCCCTGGAAGCCCAGGCGCGCGCGCTGCTGCTCGGCGTCGCCTTCCGTCTTGTACGCGCCGACCTGCAGGAAGTAGCCGGTGTTCGCATCGTTCGCGGTCGGCGGTTTCGCTGCCGCGGAGGACGTCGCGGACGGCGCCGGCTTCGGCGTGTTCGCGGCCTGTTGCTGTTGCTGCTGTTTCTGCGCGGCAGCCTGCTGCGCCTGCTTCTGCGCGGCGAAGCGCGCGAGGTCGTCCTCGCCGCCTTGCTGCTGTTGTTGCTGTTGCTGCGCCTGCTGCGTCTTCTTCGGCGGCGGCGTGTTGTCGGCCGGCTTCGGCGCGACGGCGACGCCGTTGCCCGACGATGCATTGTTCGACGCGGTGGTGTTGCTCGAGCCGGTCGTGCCGTTCGTGTTGCCCGACGGCGGCACTTCGACGATCTGCGGCTCGGGCAGCAGGCCACCCTGGGTCTGGTTCGCGGCCTGGCCGGGCGCGGTATTGGGCGGCGCGGGCTGCGCGGCCTGCGGCACTGGCTGGCCGGGCGTCTTGCCCTGCAGCGCGCGGTTCGGGTCGAACTGCTGCGGCTGGCTCGCGCCGTTGTCGGCGGGCGGCGGCGCGACCTTCGACACGAACGGCGACGGCGAACGCGTGATGTAGAGCGCCACCACCACCGCGATCGCGAGGCCGACGATCAGGCCCAGCACGATTCCAAGAAATGTCCCTCCGGCTTGTTTCGATTGCTTCGAAGTTCGGCGTGGTTGTGCCATTGCTTGAGTCACCTGCAAAAAGAATCGTGAAAAGGCCGCGGCGGGCATCCGACGGCGGCGCCCGCTGCGGCCATTCGCAGCCCGGTTCGGGCCGCTTACATCTTGGCGGGCGCGGACACGCCGAGCACCGCCAGACCATTCTCGAGCACCTGCCGGGTCGCGGCGAGGAGCGCGGCGCGCGCGTTGCGCGGCGCTTCGTCGTCGACCAGCACGCGCTCCGCATTGTAGAACGAGTGGAATTCACCAGCGAGATCGCGCAGGTAGAACGCGACCGCGTGCGGCGCCAGTTCGTTCGCCGCGTGCGTGAGCATGTCCGGATACTCGGCGAGCTTCTGCATCAGCGACACGGCCTGCGGGCTCGTGAGCTGCGACAGGTCGGCGCCGGGCAGCTGCGCCGCCTCGACGTTGTAGCGCGACTTCAGTTCGTTGAGCACCGAGCAGATCCGCGCGTGCGCGTACTGGACGTAATAGACCGGGTTCTCGTCGTTCTGTTTCAGCGCGAGGTCGATGTCGAACACGAATTCGGTGTCGGCCTTGCGGGAGATCAGGAAGAAACGGACCGCGTCGCGGCCGCGCGTGATGGTCGCCTCGTCGATCAGGTCGGGTGCCGCTTCCTGGCCCGGCGCCGCGCCGCCCGACCATTCGATCAGGTCACGGACCGTCACGTAGCTGCCCGCGCGCTTCGACAGCTTCACTTCCTGGCCGTCGCGCATCACGGTGACCATCTTGTGCAGCACGTAGTCGGGATAACCCTTCGGAATGCCGACGTGCAGGCCCTGCAGGCCCGCGCGCACGCGCGCGATCGTGCCGTGGTGGTCCGAGCCCTGGATGTTGATCACCTTCGTGAAGCCGCGCTCCCATTTCGTCACGTGGTACGCGACGTCCGGCACGAAATACGTATATGTGCCGTCCGACTTGCGCATCACGCGATCCTTGTCGTCGCCTTCGTCGGTCGTGCGCAGCCACAGCGCGCCGTCCTGCTCGTAGGTCATGCCGGCCTTGATCAGCGCGTCGACCGTCTTCTCGACCCGGCCTTCGCTGTACAGCGACGACTCGAGGTAGTACTGGTCGAATTTCACGCCGAACGCCTGCAGGTCCATGTCCTGCTCGTGACGCAGGTACGCGACCGCGAACTTGCGGATTGCGTCGAGATCGTCGATGTCGCCCGCGCCGGTGACCGGCTCGCCGTCCTTCGCGGCCACCGTCTCGCGGTTCAGGTAATCGCGTGCGATGTCGGCGATGTATTCGCCGTTGTACGCGGCTTCCGGCCAGCCCGCGTCGCCCGGCTTCAGGCCGCGCGCGCGCGCCTGCGTCGAGATCGCGAGGTTGCCGATCTGCACGCCGGCGTCGTTGTAGTAGAACTCGCGGTGCACCGCGTAGCCCTGGCTCGCGATCACGTTCGCGAGCACGTCGCCGAGCGCCGCCTGGCGGCCGTGGCCGACGTGCAGCGGGCCGGTCGGGTTGGCCGACACGAACTCGAGCAGCACCTGCTTGCCCTTTTCGCGCTCCGACGTGCCGAACGCGCGGCCCTGGTCGAACACGGCGGCGATCACCGCCTGTTTCGCGGCGGCCGTCAGGCGCAGGTTGATGAAGCCGGGGCCGGCGATTTCGGCCGCGTCGACGAGCCCTTGCGCGGCCGGCTGGGCCGTGAGGGCGGCGACGATCTTCTCGGCGAGCTGGCGCGGGTTCGTGCCGAGCGGCTTGGCGAGCTGCATCGCGACGTTGCACGCGACGTCGCCGTGCGCGGCGACCTTCGGGCGCTCCAGCGTGATGGCCGGGGTGACGAATGCCGCGTCGGCGCCTTTCAGCGCGTGTGCGACCTGCGTGACGCTATCCGCGAGCAGGGCTTCGAGGGTCTGTTTGTGTGCTGGCAGCATGCTGGTAGAAGGCTTCGTTGGTGGCGGCCGGAAACGCCGGCCGGCCGGCGCGCTTTTTAAGCGCGCGTTTCAGGGATCGCAGAATTTTAACAGGTGCTAATATGCCGCTCAGGCGCCCCGCGTCCGCGAGGCCGGACGCCGGTCTGCCGGCGTCCCCCCAACTGCGCCGCGCGGGCACAACAAGATGAAAAGGGAATTGTCATGATTACGTTCAAGAGCAAGGCGGCACAGGATCTCGACGTGCTGAAGGATTTCGCCGTATACGTGCTGGGCCTCGTCGGCAAGCAGCTGGGCGAACGCGGCGTCATTACGCACGACGAACTGGACCACGCGATCGCCAAGCTGGAAGGCGCTGTCGCGCAGGCGAAGCAGGAGCGCGCCGAGCACGCGGGCCATTTCCACGAGGACGAAGACGACCACGCGCACCACGAAGTGCCGCCGAGCCTGGCGCAGCGCGTCGCGCCGTTCCTCACGATGCTGCGTGAAGCGAAGGCCGGCGAGGCCGACGTGCACTGGGGCTTCTGAGCTTCGTTGCCCGGCCGACGCGGCCGCAGGATTGATCAGGCAAGAAAAAGCCCGCGCGACGCGGGCTTTTTATTTGTCTGATCAAAAGGCGCCGAGGCCGCCCCGGTCGCGCATCGATCAGAGCTGCGGCGCGAGCGCGCGGCGCGCGTCGTCGAGCGACAGGGCCATGCGTTGCGCGTAGTCCTCGAGCTGATCCTGACCGATTTTCCCGACCGAGAAATACGTGCTGTCCGGGTGCGCGAGGTAGAAACCCGACACGCTGGCCGCCGGCAGCATCGCCAGCGAATCGGTCACGCTCATGCCGATCTCGTTCGCCTGCAGCACGTCGAACATGTCGCGCTTCACCAAGTGGTCGGGGCACGCCGGGTAGCCGGGCGCCGGGCGGATGCCCGCGTACTTTTCGGCGATCAGCGCATCGTTGTCGAGCGTCTCGCCGCTCGCATAGCCCCACAGCTCGCGGCGCACACGCGCGTGCATCGCCTCGGCGAACGCTTCCGCGAAGCGGTCGGCCAGCGCCTTCAGCATGATCGCGCTGTAGTCGTCGTGGTCGGCTTCGAACTGCTTTTCCTTCACGTCGACGCCGAGCCCGGCCGTGACCGCGAACATCCCGATGTAGTCGGCGACGCCCGATTCCTTCGGCGCGATGAAGTCGGCGAGCGAGCGGTTCGGGCGCATCACGCCGTCGACCACCGGACGCACGCTCTGCTGGCGCAGGTTGCGCCACGTCATCAGCACTTCCGAGCGCGACTCGTCGGTGTAGATCTCGATGTCGTCGTCGTTGACCGTGTTCGCCGGCAGCAGCGAGATCACGCCGTTCGCGGTCAGCCAGCGGCCCTGGATCAGGCGCGCGAGCATCGATTTCGCGTCCGAGAACACGCGCCGCGCCGATTCGCCGACGATCTCGTCGTTCAGAATCGCCGGATACGGGCCCGCGAGGTCCCAGGTCTGGAAGAACGGGCCCCAGTCGATGTAGTTCGCGAGCTCGTTCAGGTCGTAGTTCCGGAACACGCGGCGGCCGATGAACTTCGGCTTCACGGGCTGGTAGCCGGCCCAGTCGATCTTCGTCTTGTTCGCGCGCGCTTCGGCGAGCGTGACCATCGGCTGCGCCTTGCGGTTCGCGTGCTGGTCGCGGATCCGTTCGTAGTCGGACTTCAGTTCGTCGAGGTACTTCGCCGCGCCTTCGTCCGACAGCAGATTCGACGCGACCGACACCGAGCGCGAGGCGTCCGGCACGTAGACGACGGGGCCTTCGTAGTGCGGCGCGATCTTCACGGCCGTATGCACGCGCGAGGTCGTCGCGCCGCCGATCAACAGCGGAATCTTCTTCACGCGGAAGTAGTCGTCGCGCTGCATCTCGGAGGCGACGTACGCCATTTCCTCGAGGCTCGGCGTGATGAGGCCCGACAGCCCGATGATGTCCGCGCCCTCGACCTTCGCCTTCGCGAGGATCTCGTTGCACGGGACCATCACGCCCATGTTGACCACTTCGAAGTTGTTGCACTGGAGCACGACCGACACGATGTTCTTGCCGATGTCGTGCACGTCGCCCTTCACGGTCGCGATGACGATCTTGCCCTTCGCACGCACGTCGCCGCCCGCTTCGGCGAGCAGGCGCTTTTCTTCCTCGATGAACGGAATCAGGTGCGCGACCGCCTGCTTCATCACGCGCGCCGATTTCACGACCTGCGGCAGGAACATCTTGCCCTGGCCGAACAGGTCGCCGACGATGTTCATCCCGTCCATCAGCGGGCCTTCGATCACGTTGATCGGGCGGCCGCCGGCCGCGGCGATGGCCGCGCGCGCTTCTTCCGTATCGTCGACGATGAAGTTCGTGATGCCGTGCACGAGCGCGTGCGCGAGGCGTTTCTCGACCGGCTGGTTGCGCCACTCGAGGTTCTCCTCCTTCTTCGCGGCGCCGGTCTTGAACTTGTCGGCGATCTCGAGCAGGCGGTCGGTGGAATCCGCGCGGCGGTTCAGGATCACGTCCTCGACGCGCTCGCGCAGTTCCGGGTCGAGATCGGCATACACGCCGAGCTGCCCCGCGTTCACGATGCCCATGTCCATGCCCGCCTGGATCGCGTGATACAGGAACACGGTGTGGATCGCCTCGCGCACCGGGTCGTTGCCGCGGAACGAGAACGACACGTTCGACACGCCGCCGCTCACCTTCGCGTACGGCAGGTTCTGCTTGATCCAGCGGGTCGCCTCGATGAAGTCGACCGCGTAGTTGTTGTGCTCCTCGATGCCGGTCGCGACCGCGAAGATGTTCGGGTCGAAGATGATGTCTTCCGGCGGGAAGCCGACTTCGTTCACGAGGAAGTCGTACGAGCGCTTGCAGATCTCGGTCTTGCGCTCGTAGGTATCGGCCTGGCCCGTCTCGTCGAACGCCATCACGACCGCGGCCGCACCGTAGCGGCGGATCAGGTTCGCGTGGTGGCGGAACGCTTCCTCGCCTTCCTTCAGCGAGATCGAGTTCACGATCGCCTTGCCCTGCACGCACTTGAGGCCCGCCTCGATGACTTCCCACTTCGACGAGTCGATCATGATCGGCACGCGCGCGATGTCCGGCTCGGATGCGATCAGGTTCAGGAAGCGCACCATCGCCGCCTTCGAATCGAGCATCGCCTCGTCCATGTTGATGTCGATCACCTGCGCGCCGTTCTCGACCTGCTGGCGCGCGACGGCGAGCGCCTCGTCGAACTGGCCGTTGAGGATCATCCGCGCGAATGCCTTCGAGCCGGTGACGTTGGTGCGTTCACCGACGTTGATGAAGAGCGTCCCGGACGTGACGTTGAACGGCTCGAGGCCGGCAAGGCGCATCATGTGATCGGTCATGGCGGTGCGAATTCGTATGAGGTAGGGCGGGCGTTGGGGCGGTCGGTCAGGCGGCGTCGCTGTACTGGCTCGGCCAGCGGCGCGGTTTCACGTCGGCGAGCGCCTTCGCGATCTCGGCGATGTGCTCGGGCGTCGTGCCGCAGCAGCCGCCCGCGAGGTTCACGAGCCCGGCCTGCGCGAATTCCTTCAGCAGGCCCGACGTGACGTCCGGCGTCTCGTCGAAGCCGGTGTCGCTCATCGGGTTCGGCAGGCCCGCGTTCGGGTAGCACGACACGTAGGTGTCGCACAGCTTCGCGAGCTCGGCGATGTACGGGCGCATCAGCGCCGCGCCGAGCGCGCAGTTCAGGCCGAACGTGAGCGGCTTCGCGTGACGCAGCGAATTCCAGAACGCCTCGACCGTCTGGCCCGACAGGATGCGGCCCGACGCGTCGGTCACGGTGCCCGAGATCATGATCGGCAGGCGCTCGCCGGTGTCCTCGAACAGTTCGTCGAGCGCGAAGAGCGCGGCCTTCGCGTTCAGCGTGTCGAAGATCGTCTCGACGAGGAACAGGTCGACGCCGCCGTCGAGCAGCGCCTTCGCCTGCTGGTAATACGCGTTGCGCAGCTCGTCGAACGTGACGTTGCGCGCGCCCGGGTCGTTGACGTCCGGCGAGATGCTCGCCGTCTTCGGCGTCGGCCCGATCGCGCCCGCGACGAAGCGCGGCTTGGCCGGCGTGCTGTAGCGGGCGGCGGATTCGCGCGCGAGCCGCGCCGATTCGACGTTCATCTCGACGACGAGGTCTTCCATCCCGTAGTCGGCCTGCGCGACCGTCGTCGCGCCGAACGTGTTGGTTTCGACGATGTCCGCGCCGGCCGCGAAGTACTGGTCGTGGATCTCGCTGATGATCTGCGGCTGCGTGAGCGACAGCAGTTCGTTGTTGCCCTTGATGTCGCGCGGGAAATCCTTGAAACGCTCGCCGCGATACGCGGCCTCGTCGAGCTTGTAGCGCTGGATCATCGTGCCCATCGCGCCGTCGAGGATCAGGATGCGCGATTTCAGCAGCGCGGGCAGGTCGGCGCCGCGCGTGTAGGGCGCGTCGAGCGGGGCGGAAGCGGCGAGAGGGGTCGCGGACATGGCGGAAGAGCGGCGAAGACGGGAAAACCGTCATTGTAGCCGGTGCGCCGGGGCGCCGCCCGGCCCGCGCCAACAAACGAAAACCCCCGCCCGGCGAACCGGACGGGGGCTTGGATCGGAGTGCTCGCGGCGCCGCTCGAACGCGGCGAATGGCCCGGCGATGCGCCGGGCCGCGGGTCGTCAGTGCAGGACGACGGGCATCATCATCAGACTGTCGAACTGTCCGAGGAATTCGTCCACTTCGTCGAGCGACGGTTCATCCTCGATCAGTTGCTTCACGTGTGCGCGGAATCGCTCGGCGAGTTCGCCGTCGATGAAGATCTCGCGCTGCGCGTTCTTGTCGACGATTTCGTATCCGCCGGCATTCATCAGATGGTGGCCGGCCTGCGGCGCAAATTCGACGACGCAGTAGTTGGGGCTGTTGTAGATCATTTGCATGGCGGCACTCCTCTTCGCAGTGGCATCTGGCCTTGTTGTCCCGTAGGTGGGGCAGGCCTTGCCGGTTTCAAGGGGCTTGCGCTGCACACCCCGTTCTCCCGTTTGCGTGGGGTGTATCGGGTTAGAAGCCGATATCTATCAAACGTTTCTTATTGTGATCCGGTGCACCGAAATAGTTGTTAAAGAGTGTCATCGGCCATTTTGGCGAGAGCTTTAATCGGTCGAAATTGCCGATTGGTCGATCGTCACTGCACGGGCTGCGACGCTGCCGGCGGCGCAACCGCTGGCGCCTGCTCGGCGGGCGCCGGCGCGGGTTGTGCCGGCTCCGCGGCCGGTGCGCCGGCAGGCGCGTTCGTTGCGCCTTGGTTCGTCGCGCCTTGCGTCGCGCCATCGGCAGGCGCATCGGGCGGGGCGAGCCGGCCGTGCCACAGCAGCTCGATCTGCGAGCCGTTCGGTTCCGATTGTACGAGCCGCGCGGGCAGCCAGCCGAGCGACGGCGCGAGCCACATGTCGATGCGGCGCGTGTCGCCATCGCGGCGCGGCAGCCGCATGAAGTGGCGTGCGCGGACGATGCCGGCCTGTGTCTGCACGTCCTCGTCGCCGATCACCGTGATCGGCCAGGTCTCGCCGTTGTTGTTGTCGATCACGAAAAACTGCTGCGTGACGCCCGGCCGATACGCGGACGGATTGCCGCGCACGAGCCCCGACAGCTGCATCAGCATGCTGAAGCGGTCCTGCACGCCGTCGGGCAGCGGCGCGTTGTTCGGCGTGCGCGTGAAGACGACCTGGCGGATCTCGCGGTTGAAGATCGCGATGTCCTCGGGCCGCTTGCCGCGCTTTTCGACATAGCGGTCGGGCGCGACGCCGAATGCGTCGATGCTGCCTTCGCTGCGGTAGCTGAACGGGCCGACGAACGGCACGGGCATCGACACCGACAGGTCGTAGGTGCGGCCGTCGGTGCGCCAGTGGATCGTGCCGATCATGTTCTGCATGCCGTTGTAGAACGTGTCGTACTGCAGGTCGCCGGGCGGCGGCGCCGCGAACTTCACGCCGCTCGTCGCGGGGCCCGGTGTCGCTGCACCGCCGGCTTCGCCGGCCGATGCCGCCTGCGTGCCGGATGCGCCTGCCGCGCCGCTCGCAGCAGAGGCGGCAGAGGCGGCGGCCGGCGGCGGCTCGCCTTGCTCGGCCGTCTGCGTCGACGTGAGGACCGGCTCGGGCGACGGCGCGGGTTTCGCCGCAGGCTTCGGCGCGGCGGGGGCCGGCTTCGCCGGCGCTGGCTCGGCGGGATGTTCGGTGGGCTTCGGCGCGGGCTGGCGTTCGATCGGCCGCGGCTTCAGCAGCTCGATCTGCACCGGTATCTCGGCGGGCGCGGGCGGCGTGAACGCATCGCGGCTGCGCGTCAGCCACAACGCCGCGAGCGCGTGCAGCACCAGCACGACGACGAGCGCGACGCCCACGCGCAGCCAGTGGCGGGGCAGGGCGTGGCGAGGACGGGTGTCGGCAGGCGGCATCGGCGAAACGGAACAGGGTTGGGGCAGTCGTGGCGCGCGGCGCGCGTCACAGCCATCGGACCGCCGGGTGCGCCGCGCGTTCGCGGTACATCGCGCGGGTGTCGCACGCCCCGCGTGTCAGGCGTCGCGCGCGTCCGGACTATAGCCGAGTTCGTAAGACAGTTTCTGCGCGCATGCACGCAGCGCGGTGTCCATCTCGCCGCCCCATGCGATGTCGAACATGCCTTCCTGGCCGAGTGCGACGATCGCGAGCGCGAGTTCGCCGACCGCATCGAACACCGGCATGCAGAACGCATGGATCGTCGGCAGCAGCATCCCTTCGACGCGCGCGGCCTGATGCGCGCGCACGTCGGCGAGCACCGCCTCGACCTCGTCGAGCGTGCGCGGGCCGCCGTGATGCGGCGAGCGGCGCGTATCGGCGAGCTCGCGTTCGAGCATCGCCGCGGTCTTGCTGCGCGGCAGGTACGCGGCGAACAGCAGGCCCGTCGCGGAGCCGAGCAACGGCATCACGTCGCCGAGCTTCAGCGACGCCTTCGCGGGGTGGCTCGATTCCATCCAGTGCACGATCGTCGGCCCCTGGTTGCCCCACACCGCGATGCCGACCGTCTGGTCGACGCGGTCGCGCAACTCGGTCAGCGCGATCCGCGCGAGCTTCACGCCGTCGACGCGCGCGAGCCGCGCGAGCCCCATCTGCAGCGCGAAGCCGCCGAGTTCGTAGCGGCCCGACACGGGATCCTGCGACACGACGCCGAGCCGCGAGAAGCTGACCAGATAGCGGTGCGCCTTCGCCGGGCTCATGCCCGCGCGCTGCGCGAGATCGCGCAGCATCATCGCGCGCGGCTCGCTCGTCAGCACGTCGAGCAGGCGGAAGCCGACCTCGATCGACTGGATGCCGGAGCGGACCTTCTCGCCGCCTTCGCCGTGCTCGCCGGAGCCGGTGTCGTCGGTGTCGGAATCGGCGAGATCGTCGTCGGGAAGCGGGCTGGCGGGCATGGGCAACGGGGCGCGACAAGGCGGCAAGGGTCGGGACGAAAACGGCGCGCACGATCGTGGCGCGCCGCACGGATTCACCATCGTAAAATAGATTCCCTCCATCGTCACTACAACGGCAGATACCCCATGAAACTTGCATCGCTGAAGGACGGCACGCGCGACGGCCAGCTGATCGTCGTGTCGCGCGACCTGCACACCGCGGCGATCGCCGATGCGATCGCACCGACGCTGCAGCGCGTCCTCGACGACTGGGCGTTCTACGCGCCGCAACTGCGCGATCTGTACGACGCGCTGAACCACGGCCGCGCGCGCAACGCATTCGCGTTCGACCCGGCGAACTGCATGGCGCCGCTGCCGCGCGCGTTCCAGTGGGCCGACGGCTCCGCGTACGTGAACCACGTCGAGCTCGTGCGCCGCGCGCGCGGCGCCGAGATGCCGCCGGAGTTCTGGACCGATCCGCTGATGTACCAGGGCGGCAGCGACGATTTCCTCGGCGCGCGCGACGACATCGTGTGCCCGTCCGAGGAATGGGGCATCGACTTCGAGGCCGAGGTCGCGGTGATCACCGGCGACGTGCCGATGAGCGCATCGCCCGACGACGCGCTGAAGGCCGTGCGGCTCGTCACGCTCGTGAACGACGTGTCGCTGCGCAACCTGATTCCGGCCGAACTCGCGAAGGGCTTCGGCTTCTTCCAGAGCAAGCCGGCCACCGCGTTCGCACCGGTCGCGGTGACGCTCGACGAGCTCGGCGACGAATGGCGCGAGGGCCGCGTGCACCGGCCGATGATCGTCCACTGGAACGGCAGGAAGGTCGGCCAGCCCGACGCGGGCACCGACATGGTGTTCCACTTCGGCCAGCTGATCGCGCATGCGGCGAAGACGCGTAACCTGCGTGCCGGCTCGATCGTCGGCTCGGGCACGGTGTCGAACAAGGACGCGAAGCGCGGCTACTGCTGCATCGCCGAGAAGCGCTGCCTCGAGACGATCGAGCACGGCGCGCCGCAGACCGAATTCATGCGCTACGGCGACACCGTGCGCATCGAGATGTTCGACGCGGCCGGCAAGTCGATCTTCGGTGCGATCGAGCAGTCGGTCGCCCCGCCCGACGGCGCGGCCTGACGTCTGCGCGAATCTCGGCGCGAAACCCGGCGCGAAGCCCGGCTCCGGCCCGCGCGCCGGGTTTCGCCTGATGTTTGCCCGCGCGGGCTTGGCTACACTCGATTCAGGCGTTTCAGCATTTCAAGAACCCGGGAGCTGCGCATGACCGATCTCGCCGCGTACGGCGGTTACGAAGCATTGAAGGTGACGCGCCGCGATCATGGCGTGCTCGACATCGTGATGAGCGGCGAGGGCGCGAACCGCAGCGGCCTCGCGACCGCGAACGAGCGCATGCATCGCGAGCTCGCCGACATCTGGCGCGACGTCGACCGCGATCCCGACACGCGCGTCGCGGTGATCCGCGGCGAGGGCAAGGGCTTTTCGGCGGGCGGCGATCTCGCGCTCGTCGAGGCGATGGCGAACGACTTCGACGTGCGCGCCCGCGTGTGGCGCGAGGCGCGCGACCTTGTCTACAACGTGATCAATTGCAGCAAGCCGATCGTGTCCGCGATGCACGGCCCGGCCGTCGGCGCGGGGCTCGTCGCCGGGCTGCTCGCCGACGTCTCGATCGCCGCGAAGGATGCGCGCATCATCGACGGCCATACGCGGCTCGGCGTCGCGGCCGGCGATCACGCGGCGATCGTGTGGCCGCTGTTGTGCGGGATGGCGAAGGCGAAGTATTACCTGTTGCTGTGCGAACCCGTGAGCGGCGAGGAGGCCGAGCGGATCGGCCTCGTGTCGCTCGCGGTCGAGCCGGCCGACCTGCTGCCGAAGGCGTACGAGGTCGCGGAGCGGCTCGCGCACGGGTCGCAGTCGGCGATCCGCTGGACCAAGTACGCGCTGAACAACTGGCTGCGCAGCGCCGGGCCGACCTTCGATACGTCGCTCGCGCTCGAATTCATGGGCTTCTCGGGGCCCGACGTGCAGGAAGGCATCCGCTCGCTGCGCGAGCGGCGCCCGCCCGATTTCCCCGGCGACGCACCGTTCTGACGCGCGTTATGATCGGATCAAGGGCGGCCGCGCGACTCGTGCCGGCCGCATCGCCCACCCAGTCAACCAGGATGCCCGTATGACGACCGATGCCTCCGGCTCCAATCCTTTCGCCGGCTTTGCCGGTTTCAAGCCTGCCGACATGCTCGACCGGATGTGGGACATGATGCGGATGTCGCCGTTCGGCGGGATGGCGTCGTTTCCCGGCGCCGCGTCGGGGCTGCCGCCGTCGCTGTCGAGCATGTCCGACATGATGGCGCCGCTCACGAGCGTCGAGGAGCTCGACAAGCGGATCACCGATCTGCGCGCGGTCGAGCAGTGGCTCAAGCTGAATCTCGGCATGCTGCAGTCCGCGATCCAGGCGCTCGAGGTGCAGCGCGCGACGCTCGCGACGCTGCGCGCGTTCGGCGCGTTCGCGCAAAGCTCGATGTCGGCGGCCGAGGAGGCGGCGGCCGCGGCCGCGCAAGCGGCGTCCGCGCCGCGCGCCGATGCGCCGCAAGCACCGGATGCCGCTGCCGCGGCTGACGAACCGCCCGCAGGCGACGCCGCGCAGCAGGCGTTCGATCCGGCCGGCTGGTGGAACCTGCTGCAGGCGCAGTTCAACCAGCTCGCGAGCCTCGCGATGACGCAGCCGGGCGCGCAGCCCGCGGAGGCGGGCGCCGCGCCGTCCGGGCATGCCGCATCGACGGCGCGGGCGGAGCAGCCCGCACCGGCCGCGGCCGCCGCGCCGCGCAAGCCGGCCGCGAAGCGTGCGAAGCCGGCCGGCTCCGCCGCGGCGCGCGCGGCGGCCGCCTCGTCGCCCGAAACGCGTCCGCCGAAGCGCTCGACGTGACGCCAACCGGATAGCAGGTCGATCATGCGGCTCGCGCTCGTGCTGATGGGAGGCGGCGCACGTGCCGCCTATCAGGTCGGCGTGCTGAAGGCGCTGGCCGAGATCGCACGCGAGGCCGATCCGAACCGGCACACCGTGCCGTTCACGGTCGTCTGCGGCTCGTCGGCCGGCGCGATCAACGCGACGTCGATCGCGAGCCACGCGGACGACTTTTCGCATGGCGTGCGCCGTCTGCTCGAATTCTGGGAACCGCTGCGCGCGGACTACGTGTATCGCACCGACTGGCTCGGCATCGCGGCGGCGGGCGCACGCTGGCTCGCGACGATGACCTTCGGCTGGGCGGCGCGCCGGTCGCCGCGCGGGCTGCTCGACAACGCGCCGCTCGCACATCTGCTGCAGCGCGAGCTGAGCTTTCACCGGATCGAGCAGATGCTCGAGAGCAGGCTGCTGCACGCGCTCTCGGTGACGGCGCTCAGCTATTCGAGCGGCCGGCACCTGACGTTCTACCAGGCCGCCGAGCCGATCCAGGCCTGGCGGCGCGCGCAGCGCACCGCGCGGCTCGTCGATCTGTCGGCATCGCACCTGCTTGCGTCGTCGGCCATTCCGTTCGTGTTTCCGGCTGTGCCGCTCGTGCTCGACGGCCAGATCGAATATTTCGGCGACGGCTCGATCCGGCAGGTCGCGCCGCTGTCGCCGGCGATTCACTTCGGCGCGAACCGGATCGTCGTCGTCGGCGCGGCCGACCCGCGGCCGGAAATTCCGGCCGCGAACGGTTCGGGACGGGTGCGCGGCTACCCGACGCTCGCGCAGATCGGCCAGCAGGTGCTCGCGAGCGTGTTTCTCGACTCGATCGGCTCGGACATCGAGCGGATCGAGCACATCAATCAGATGATCGAGCACTTGCCGCACCAGGTCGAAGTGGACAGCGGCTGGCGGCACGTCGACGTGCTCGCGATCGCACCGTCCGAGCGCATCGAGTTGATCGCCGCGAAACACCTGAAGCAGATGCCGGCGACGATGCGCGGGCTGCTCGGCGCGATCGGCGGCAGCCAGCCGGCCGGCGCGTCGTTCGCGAGCTACCTGCTGTTCGAGGAGGCCTTCACGCGCGAGCTGATCGAGCTCGGCTATCGCGACGGGCGCGCGCAGCGCGACACGCTGGCGAACTGGATCGCGGGGGCCGACGGCGGCAGCGGGCCGGCATCCGGCCTGCCGCCGGAGAGCGGCCGCGCGACCGGCGAAATACGGGTCTGATGCGCGCGGAGCGGGGCCGAAACGGATGAAACTTACATATCGGTTGCGTTTTCGCGACGGCCGCCCGCGACCGATCGCCGCACCGACGTTGGCGGCGCGCGACCGGCTCCACGTCTCGGAACCGTCATGCGCGCGTGCTATCATGGCCGCCGCCGTATACACCATATCGAGCAGCCCGCCGGTCCGGCGGTCGCACGGGAACCCGTCCGGGAACCGCGTGGCGCCGGGCGGGCTCGCCACCGAGCCGGCCTGCGCCGGCCCCCACATCAGGCACGCGCGGCCGGTACCGTTCGAGCAGAGCGGGGCCGCGGCGTGCTTCAAGGCGGCGGCGCGGCCGCCCGGTTGCCGGACGCGGAAACTGCGTCCGGGGGCTGGATACACGCGTAAAATTAGAGTCTTGGCTGCAAAAGGCGCGCTCGCGCGCCCACGCGGCAACAGTCACGTTTAGAGAAGTCGCATTGCGCAGAACAGGGGTGGGACCATCATGAACACCATGCTTTATCCGGAACTTTACAGGTCGCTCGAAGCTGTCCGCTGGGACATGGAGAAGGACATTCCGTGGGACAAGTTCGACGCTTCGCTGCTCACCGACGAGCAGGCGAAGACGATCAAGATGAACGCGATCACCGAATGGTCGGCGCTGCCCGCGACGGAGATGTTCCTGCGCGACAACCAGCACGACAGCGACTTTTCCGCGTTCATGAGCGTGTGGTTCTTCGAGGAGCAGAAGCATTCGCTCGTGCTGATGGAATACCTGCGCCGCTTCCGGCCGGAAATGGTGCCGACCGAAGAGGAACTGCACGCGGTGCGCTTCGAGTTCGATCCGGCGCCGCCGCTCGAGACGCTGATGCTGCATTTCTGCGGCGAGATCCGCCTGAACCACTGGTATCGCTGCGCGGCCGACTGGCACACCGAGCCCGTCATCAAGCACATCTACGAAACGATTTCGCGCGATGAAGCGCGCCATGGCGGCGCATACCTGCGCTACATGAAGAAGGCGCTGAACAATTGCGGCGACGTCGCGCGCGCGGCGTTCGCGAAAATCGGCGTGCTGATGGCGTCGGCGCGTCGCACCGAGAAGCCGCTGCACCCGACCAACCTGCACGTGAACCAGGCGCTGTTCCCGCGCGACACCGTGCAGTCGCGCCTGCCCGATCCGGAATGGCTCGAGCGCTGGCTCGACGAGCAGATCCGCTTCGACGGCGAGTGGGAAAAGAAGGTCGTCGAACGAATCCTGCACAACCTGTCGATCCTGTTCGAGCGCACGTTCGCGACCGCCCAGGAGCTGAATCGCTATCGCAAGGAAGTCACCGGCCGCCTGCAGTCCGAAAGCGGCCCGTCGTCGGCCGCGCAACCGGCCTGAGGCCGCGCGGCATCGCAGCCGGCGTGAAGCGCCGCCGGTCGCGATCGCCGCAGTGTATTCCCGCATGAAGCCCGCCCGGCCATCCGGCGGGCTTTTTATCTGGCGCCGCCGTGTTTCGTCGCGACGTGCACCGCGCGCCGCTCACGCCATCCGAAATTCATCATGTCCGCTACCTTCGAACGCAAGCTGATCACCCGCGACGCCCTCGTTGCCCTGCGCGCTTCGCTGCCTTCGCCCGTCGTGTTCACGAACGGCGTGTTCGACATCCTGCACCGTGGCCACGTCACGTATCTCGCCGATGCGAAGGCGCTCGGCGCGTGCCTGATCGTCGGCGTGAACAGCGATGCGTCGGTGCGCATGCTCGGCAAGGGTGACGACCGCCCAATCAACCGCGAGGAAGACCGGATGGCGCTGCTCGCGGCGCTGGAAAGCGTCGACTGGGTCGTGAAATTCGAGGAAAAGACGCCGGTGTCGCTGATCGAGGCCGTCCGTCCGGACATTCTGGTGAAGGGCGGCGACTACGACATGGATGCGCTGCCGGAATCGGCCATCGTGCGCGGCTGGGGCGGGCGTGCGCTCGCGATTCCGTTCGAGCACGACCGCTCGACCACCGCGCTGTTGAAGAAGGTGCGCGCGCAGCAGTCCTGATCCGGGTGCCGCGCCGTCAGGGCGCGGATGCCGCGAGCGGCTCGGCCGGCACGGCCGGCGCGCCGATCGGACCGCCGATCACGGGCTGATCGCTCGCCTGCGCGAGCGGCATCGCATGCAACGCATCGGGCCGAACCTGCCGGGACAGCACGCCCGGTTCGCGCGGGCCGGCCGCCGGCAGCGGCCCGAACACGCCGCGCACGGCGACGAACGCAAGCAGGTTCGCGAGAATGAGAACAGCGATCAGCCAGCGCAGCATCGTCGACACTCCTCGTCGTTGTTCAGTCGTTCAACCGTTCGCTCGGGCCGCAGGCACGTGCGGCCGGCTGTCTGCACGGGCGCACGCGCCGGCGCCCGTTTCCCATCCCCACTGTGACGAAGCCCGCACTCGGGCCTGCGTCGACGCGGCCGGCGCGATGCCGACCGGTTTCCGTCAGTTCCGCGCCGCCGCGTCCGCGGCGATCAACGCAAGCCCCGACAGGATCAGCGCGTCGTGCCGCGTATGCGGCAGCGTCAGCGCGCGCGCGACATCGTCCGCCGCGCCGCCTGCCAGCACGAGCCGCACCGGTGCCTGCCACGCATCGGCGAGATCGCGCCATGCGCGCTCGATCAGCCCCGCCTGCGCGTACAGGCAGCCCGCCGACAGCGAGCGCGGCGTATCGACCTGGAACGGCTCGGCCTGCGCGCCCGCGAGCAGCCCGCTCGCGATGTCGGTGGTCAGCGTCGGCAGCTGCGCGGTGTGCGTGCCGAGCGCGCGCATCATCAGCGCCCAGCCCGGCGCGATCAGCCCGCCGGTGAAACGGCCGTCCGCGCGCAGCGCTTCGAGCGTCGTCGCCGTGCCGAACGTCGCGATCAGCAGATGCTCGCCCGGAAACGCCGCCCGCGCGCCGATCAGGCCGGCCCAGCGATCGCTGCCGAGCTGCTCGGGCGTCGTATAGCCGTTCGTCACGCCGCATTGCGCGGGCCGCGAGCGGATCGTCGTGCGCGCCAGGCCCGGCCAACGGGCGTCGAGCAGCGCGTCGAGCCGCGCGGCCACGTCGGCGCCCGCGACGTTCGAGATCCATGCGCCATGCGGACGCGGCAGGGCCGACCAGTCGGGATCGGCACCGCCGTCGCGCGTATGGCCGAACGCGCCGGTGTCGACGAGCGTGCGCTGCGCGTCGGCGAGCGCCCACTTGATCCGGCTGTTGCCGGCGTCGATCAGCAGGTGCGGTTCGTTCATTGCGCTTCGCGCAGCGATATGTCGCCGGCCGCGATCGCCTGGATGCCGTCGGGCGTGTCGAGCAGCAGCTGGCCGGTCGCGTCGATGCCCGTCGCGATGCCGCGCACGCGTTCGATGCCCTGTTCGAGCAGCACGACTTCGCGTCCCGCGTAAGCGTGCAGCGCGTGCCAGCGCGGCAGGAACGGCGCGAGCCCGTCGGTGCCGAACTGCGCGAGTGCGGGCGTGAGCGCGTTCAGCGCCGCGGCGAGCGTATCGGTGAGGTTCGCCGATGCGCACGCGGCCGACAGCGCCGCTGGCGGCAGCCCGCTCGCGAGTGTCGCTTCGCGCGCACGCAGCGCATCGACCTGCGCGGCGACGGCTTCCGCGCCGCGCACGTTGATGCCGAAGCCGATCACGACGGCGGTCGCGTCGGCGGTGGTCCAGACGGTTTCGATCAGGATCCCGGCAAGCTTGCCGACGATGCGCGACGTGCCGTCGGCGGCGGTCGTCAGCAGCAGGTCGTTCGGCCATTTGAGCGCGACGCGCGTGCGGGCGTCGAGCGGCAGCGTGGCGAGCCCTTCCGCGAGCGCAACGCCGATCGCGATGCTGAGGCCGCCCAGCGCGTCGACGGGGCGCGGCACGATGCAGCCGACCGAGCAGAGCAGCGCGTTGCCGGGCTGCGCGAACCAGGGACGGCCTTGCCGGCCGCGGCCCGCCGTCTGCTCGAACGCGACGCGCACGAGCGGCGCGGGCAGCGCGTTCGCGGTGCGCGGCAACGCCTTGAGGCGCGTCGCGACGTCGGCGTTGGTCGAGCCGGTGGCGGCGACGATGTCGAGCGGCCACGCGCGCGGCGCGGCGTCCAGGTGCGCCTCGAGCCGGTTGCGCGCGATGTGCGCGTCGCCGGAATCGGGCGTGTCGGAGGAGGTGGGGACGTTCATGGCGCCTATTGTAGCGACAGGGGGCCGTGCGTGACGGGCGGCGCGCACGACAGGCGGGGCCGGGGCGGCGGCCCGCACGCGACCTGCGCAAAGCCGCCGCCCGCGCGGCTCGGTGCTTCTCGATCTGCACCAGCGCCTTGACGCCCTCTTCGGACGTTTTCGCGGGCAAGCAGCGTCTTGCCCTTCAGGGCTGGCGTCCTGGCGGGCCGATTTCCGTTGCGGGCGGTCGATGCGCGGGGCGTCAGGTCGCTCTGCCGCCGCGTTCGTGCCCGCGCGGCCGACGCACCGTCACGGCGCGACGACCGGATGCTTCAACGCATGCGCGGTCTCGATCCACTGCGCATGGAATTCGTCCGCGTCGGGCTTGAGCCCCAGCTCGCCGTTGCGATAGGCCATCGCGAGCGTTTGCACGGCTTCCGGCAGCTCGTGTTCCGCCGCTCGGCGATACAGCGCGAGCGCGCGCGCTTCGTCGCGCGGCACGCCGCTGCCTTCGCGGTACGCGTTCGCGAGCATGAAATCCGCGGCCGGGATGTCCGCGCGCGACGCGATCTCGAACCAGTGCGCGGCCTGCACCGGGTCGGCAGCGATGCCGTAGCCGCTGCGATAGATCAGCCCGAGGTAATACGCGGCGGCCGGATCGCCGTGTCCGGCCGCTTCGCCGAGCAGCGTGCGGGCGCGTGCGTAGTCCTTCGGAAGGTCGCCGCTGCCGAGCAGCAGCGCCTTGCCGAGCGCCAGCTGCGCACGCCGCGCGGCCGGCGTGTCGGCTTTCGCGTCCGCCTGCGCGGCGGTTTCGAGCCAGCCGCGTCCCTCGTCGCGCAGCCCCGGCTCGCGCGCATCGACGAGCGCGATGCCGAGCGCCGCCTGCGCGTCGCCCGAGCCGCGCCGCGCGAGGGTGCGCAATTGCGCGAGCGCGTGCGGCTCGACGGCCTGCGCGACCATCGCCTGCCATTCGTCGAGCTGCGCGGCGCTCGGCGCGGGGCCGGCGGCGCGCCAGCCCGTCGCCGCGACGACGGCCGCAACGGTCACGGCCGCCGCCGCGAGCAGCGCGGCCGGCGGGAGTTTCGCGCGCAGCAGGCGCCGCGCGGCGGCGGTGAAGCCGGCCTCGGCGGGCCGCATCGTCCGGATCGGTTGCATCGCGGGTCTCGTGGTCATTGCGTGAGGTCGATCTCGTAGAGGGCGAGGTTCTTGCCCGAGCCGTCGTCGGCCGCGACCTGCGTGAGGCCGGTCAGGCCGGCTGCCGCCGCGTCGCCGAGCCGGTTCGGCGCGGACGTGAACTGCACGTGCGCGACCGAGCTCGCCAGCTTCGTGAAGCGCCAGCTGCGCTGCGCGCCGTCCGCCGCGCGCGTGATCGCGCCGCGCTTCTTGATGAACGCGATCAGCACGTCGCGGTTCGCGTCGGGCGACGCGAAGATCGTCTTGCTGCCGTCGAGGCCCGGGAAGTTGCCGCCGCCGCTCGCGCGGTAGTTGTTGGTCGCGACGATGAACTGCGCGTTCGGGTCGATCGGCGCACCCTTGTACGTCAGGTTCCTAATCCGGCTGCCGACCGGCTGCGTGACGTCGATCTCGTACGCCAGATCCGCTGACGTGAACATGTCGAAGTTGTAGCCAGGGAAGCTGCTGACGAGCGGCTGCACGGTCGCCTTGGTCGGATCGATCGTGTTGAAGCGCTTCGCGGCCGTCTCGAGCCAGTTCTTCACGTCGCTGCCGCTCACCTTCACCGCATACACGGTGTTCGGATACAGGTACAGGTCGGCCGCGTTGTTGATCGCGAGCGCGCCCGGCGCGACGTCGGTGTAGTCGCTGCCGCCGCCGAAGCCGCTCTTGAACGGCGCGCTGACCGACAGCACCGGCAGCGACGCGTATTGTGGCAGGTTCGCCTGCACGTAGGTCTTCACGTAATCGGCCTGCGCCTCGTTGACGATCTGGATCGCGCCCGGATCGCCGACGTCCGCGAAGTACGAGTTCATCCGGTAGTCGGTCGAGCCGATCGGCGTCTTCACGTAGTCGATCGTCGCCTGGTGTTCGGCGGCGATCGCGGCGGACACCGACGGATCGGCGGCGACGTAGCTCTTGTCCGCGTTCTGGATCGGCCGCGCCTCGACGGTCGTCTGCGACTTGTCGACGCTCCACGTCTTGCCGTCGAACTTCAGGCCGAGCTTGATCACGCCGAGATGCTTGCCCCAGTAGTTGGCCATCACGGTCGGCACGCCGTTGACGGTGCCCTTCGCCTTGTCGACGCCCGGCAGGTTGAACTGCGCCACGGTGCTGTTCGCGTCCGGGAACACCTGGTGCGAGTGGCCGATCAGCATCGCGTCGATGCCCGGCACCGTCGACAGCCACCAGCTGCCGTTTTCCATGGTCGGCGAATACGCGGCATTGTCGAGGCCGCCGTGCGAGATCGCGACGACGAGATCGGCGCCCTTCGCGCGCATCTCCGGAATGTACTTCTCGGCCGCTTCCTTCAGGCCGGTCGTGTAGACCTTGCCGTCGAGCCAGCGCTTGTCCCAGCTCATGATCGCGGGCGGCGTGAAGCCGATGATGCCGATCTTCACCGGCGCGCTGACGGTCTTGCCGTCGGGCGCGACGGCCGTCACGGTGCGGGTCAGGATCGTGTACGGCGTGAACAGCGGCGCGTTGGTCCGCGCGCTGATCACGTTCGCGAGCACCTGCGGGAAGTTCGGGCCCGCGCACTTCTTCTGCTGCGCGGGGGCGGGCAGCCCGTCGACGTCGAACGTGTTGCCGGTCACCTGCGACAGGTACGGCAGGCCGTAGTTGAACTCATGGTTGCCGATCCCGCCGCCGTCGAACTTCGCCGCGTTCATCACCTTGTAGATCGCGAGCGTCTGGTCGCAGCCGATCGGGTTCACGAGCGCCTGGTAATCCGACAGCGCGGTGCCCTGGATCGTGTCGCCGTTGTCGAGCAGCAGCGTGTTCGGATACTGCGCGCGCGCCTGCGCGATCAGCGTCGACACGCGCTCGAAGCCGAGCGACTTGTCGGCGGCGAGCTTGAAATAGTCGTACGACAGCACGTTGGTGTGCAGGTCGGTCGTTTCGAGCAGCGCGAGCGTGGCCGTCGTGCCGGCGGGCGCCTGCGTCTGCGACGACGGCGGAGCGGTGACGTCGTCGCCGCCGCAACCGGCGAGGGCGAAGGCGAGGCTGGCGAGCGCGGCGGCGGCGGTCGCGCGGCGGCGGGAAAGCGGGGGGAGACGCATCGATTGTCCTGTTTGGTGTTCTGTTCTATGAATCGCGAGGAGCGCAGCGAAATGGCGGCGCGGGCGCCGACGGCCTGACGTGCGGCGCGTGAGAGTATCGAAAGGAAACGTGACGGAAGAATGAAAGGTCGCGTGCCCGGCACGCCGTTGCGGCGGCGAACGCCGCGCCGTGACGGGCCGGGCACCCTCGACGAGGCGCCTTTGGCCCGGCTGCTCGCCCCGACGGCAATCCTCACGTCGCGGCGCCGGACGGTTCGATACAATGGCCGCTGTCATCCTTTTGCAAACAACCCGCCCTTGGACTTCGACACACCTCCCGGCCTGTCGGTCGACGCCGGCGGCCAGGGCCAGACGGTGCGCCTGACCGGCCAGTGGACCGCGCTCGCGCTTGCGCGCAATCGCGGCGAGGTCGCGCGCCGCGTCGCGGGCATCGCGTCCGGGCGCGTGAACGAATGGGATCTGTCCGGCATCGAGCGGCTCGATCACGTCGGCGGCCAGGCGCTGTGGCGCGTATGGGGCCGCAAGCTGCCGGCCGGCGTCGAGCTGACCGCCACGCAGCGCACGATCTTCGAGCGGATCGAACGTCTCGACAGCCAGCGCGAGGCGCCCGAGCGCGTCGTGCGCTTCGATCCCGTCACGCGCCTCGGCCAGGCGATCTTCGCGTTCGGCGAACACCTGCAGGGCGGCATCGCGATGTTCGGCCTCGTGATCCTCGACGCGCTGTCGGTGCTGCGCCGTCCGCAGACGATGCCGTGGAAGGAAACCTCGGCGAACATCTACAGCGCCGGCGCGCAGGCGCTGCCGATCACCGCGCTGGTCGCATTCCTGATCGGCATCGTGCTCAGCTATCTGTCCGCGCAGCAGCTGCAGATGTTCGGCGCGAACCGCTACATCGTGAACATCCTCGGGCTGTCGGTGATTCGCGAACTCGGGCCCGTGCTGTCGGCGATCCTCGTCGCGGGCCGCTCGGGCTCGGCGATCACCGCGCAGATCGGCGTGATGCGCGTGACCGAGGAGCTCGACGCGATGCGCGTGATGGGCATTCCGCACGGGCTGCGGCTGATCCTGCCGCGCGTGCTCGCGCTCGGCGTCGCGATGCCGCTGCTGGTGATGTGGACCAACATCGTCGCGCTGACGGGCGGCGCGCTCGCCGCGAAGTTCGTGCTCGGGATCGACGTCAACTATTTCGTGCGCTCGCTGCCGGGCGTCGTGCCGATCGCGAACCTGTACATCGGCCTCGGCAAGGGCGTCGTGTTCGGCATGCTGATCGCGCTGGTCGCATGTCATTTCGGCTTCAGGATCAAGGCGAACTCGCAAAGCCTCGGCGAAGGCACGACGACGTCGGTCGTGTCGTCGATCACGGTCGTGATCCTCGCCGACGCGGTGTTCGCGATTTTGTTCCAGAACGTGGGGCTCGGATGAACGCGTCGAAACAACCGGCGGCCGGTGCCGTGCCGGCCGATGCCGCCAGCGCACATGCCGCGGCAGTCGGCGCGGGCGCGGTCGGCACGCCGCCGGCGGCCGCGCACGGCGACGACCTCGTGATCGAGGTGCGCAACCTGACGAAGCGCTACGGGCGCAACATCATTCACCAGAAGCTCGATTTCGATGTGCGGCGCGGCGAGATCGTCGCGATCGTCGGTGGCTCGGGCTCGGGCAAGACGACGCTCGTGCGGCAGATCCTCGGCCTCGAGCGGCCGACGTCGGGCACGATCAAGGTGTTCGGCGAAGACACGTCGAAGATCGACGACGCGAGCGCGCGGATGATGCGCACGCGTTCGGGGATGCTGTTCCAGCAGGGCGCGCTGTTCTCGTCGATGACGGTGTTCGACAACGTCGCGCAGCCGCTGCGCGAGCTCGGCCGCGTACCGCCCGACCTGCTGCACGACATCGTGATGCTGAAGCTCGAGATGGTCGGGCTGCCGTGCAAGCACGCGTCGAAGATGCCGGCCGCGCTGTCGGGCGGGATGGTGAAGCGGGTCGGCATCGCGCGCGCGATCGCGCTCGAGCCCGAGCTGCTGTTCCTCGACGAGCCGACCGCCGGGCTCGACCCGCAGGCGTCCGACGAATTCGTCGAGCTGATCGCGACGCTGCACCGCACGCTCGGGCTGACCGTCGTGATGGTGACGCACGATCTCGACACGATGGTCGCGTTGTCGACGCGCGTCGCGGTGCTGGCCGATCGCAAGGTGCTTGTGGCGGCGCCGGTCGAGGAGGCCGCGAACGTCGACCATCCGTTCATCCACGAATATTTCCTGGGGCTGCGCGGGCGCCGCGCACTGCAGGCGCTGCCGCCCGAGCGGCGCGCGAAGCTGCCGAAGGCGGCCCTCGAACCGGCGCTGTCGAGCGTCGAGTTGTAAGCAAGGCAAGAAGCAAGGAACCCGCGAATGGAAAACAAATCACATGCGTTCTGGGCCGGCCTGTTCACGATCGCGCTGACGCTGGCGATCGCGGGCACCGTGTTCTGGTTCAACGTCGATCGCACCGTGCGCGTGCCGTACGACCTGCTCGCGCGCACCAACGTGACGGGCCTGTTCCCCGATGCGGCCGTGCGCTTTCGCGGCCTCGACGTCGGCAAGGTGCAGTCGATCGGCTTCGACCGCTCGCATCCGGGCCAAATCCGGATCCGGATCCTCGTCGACCACGACGCGCCGATCACGCAGTCGACCTACGGCAGCCTCGGCTTCCAGGGCGTGACGGGCATCGCGTTCGTGCAGCTCGAGGACACGGGGCGCGATCTGGCGCCGCTGCCGTCGTCGCCGAAGGCGATCGCGCAGATCCCGATGCGGCCGAGCCTGTTCGACCAGATCCAGGAGCGCGGCGACGTGTTGCTGCGGCAGCTCGAACTGGCGGCGAAAAGCGCGAATGCGCTGATGTCGCCGGAGATGCGCGAGCAGCTGCGCGCGACGGCCGAAAGCCTGCAGCACGCGGCGGACGGCGCGACGACGCTGTCGAAGCAGCTCGCGCCGGCAGTGGCCGCGCTGCCGGAAACGATGCACCAGGTCGATCGCGCGATGGCGTCGGCGAACACGCTGCTGCAGCCGAACGGGCCGCTCGTGGCGAACCTGAACAAGGCCGGCTCGGCTGCCGAGCAGGTCGGCGTCGCGCTGAACGACCTGAACGCGCGGGTCCAGTACGACACGCTGCCGCGGTTCAACGTGCTGGCCGGCAGCGTCGGCGATGCGTCGCGGCAGTTGAAGGACGTCGCCGGTGAACTCGGCCGCAACCCGAGCAGTCTGTTGTTCGGTTCGCCCGGCTCCGCGCCCGGCCCCGGCGAGGCGGGCTTCGTCTGGCCGGGGGCAGGGGCCGCCGGGAAATGAAGCAGATCGCCAGCCCGGGCCACGACGTCATCGAAACCGGAAACATCATGCAGGAACATGCCATGCCACGAATCCTTGATCGCGCGCTGCGTCCCGCCGCGACCGCGCTCGCGATGCTGACGCTCGTGTTCGCCGCCGGCTGCGCCGGCAACGGCGCGGCGCTGTCGAACGTCCGCTACGACCTCGGGCCGGCTGCATCGGCCGTCACGGCCGGGACGGGCCCCGCGCTGAAGGTGCTCGACGTCGCCGCGCCCGACGCGCTCGACACGGACAAATTCGTCTATCGCCTCGCGTATGCGGATGCGCAGCGCACGGCCGTCTATCGCGACAGCCGCTGGACCGCGCCGCCCGCGCAACTGCTCACGCAGCGGCTGCGCGGCGCGCTGTCGTCGCGCGGTGCGGTGCTCGAAGGCTCCGACGGCGTGCGCGCGCCGACGCTGAAGGTCGACCTGAACGAATTCGAGCAGGTGTTCGACGGGCAGTCGCAGAGCCACGGCGCGGTCACCGCGCGCGCGACGCTGATGCAGGACGGCAAGGTGCTCGGCCAGCGCACGTTCGTCGCGCGCGCGCCGTCGAGCACGCCCGACGCGGCCGGCGGCGCGCGCGCGCTCGCGGCCGCGAGCGACGAGCTCGTGTCGCAGATCGCGGCGTGGGTCGGCGTGCAGGCGTACGCGGGCAACCCGTGACGCAGCGCGCGCAGCCGCGATGAGCGCGCCGGGCACGTCGCGCGCGTCGTCGCTGGCGCGGCAGGCGTTCGCCGCGTATGCGGCGCTCATCGTCTATGCATCGCTGTATCCGTTCGACGGCTGGGTATCGCTCGGCATCGGGCCGTTCGACTACCTGTTCGCGCCGATGCAGCGTTATGTGACCGCGTTCGACGTGGTCACCAACGTGCTCGGCTACATGCCGTTCGGCGCACTCGGCGTGCTCGCGCTGCATCCGCGCTGGCGCGGCGTGGCCGCGACGCTGATCGTGGGCGGCCTCGGCGTGCTGCTGTCGGGATCGATGGAGGCGCTGCAGACCTACCTGCCGACGCGCGTCGCGTCGAATCTCGACCTCGCGGCCAATGCGCTCGGCGCGCTGCTCGGCGCGGCGCTCGCGGCACCGGCCACCGGCGCGCTGCTCGACCGCGGCGCATTGCGCCGGCTGCGCTTCGCGTGGTTCGAGGCCGACGGCGCGACGCCGCTGCTGCTTGCCGCGCTGTGGCCGTTCGCGATCCTGTTTCCGTCGCCGTTCCTGTTCGGCATCGGCGACTGGCCGGCCGCGCTGTGGGAGCGCGCCGACGGCTCGATGCAGGACGCGCTGCTCGCATGGCTGCCGGCCGCGTGGCGCGTGAGCGAATGGCCCGAGCGCGTCGACGGCTGGATGTCCGATTCCGCGTGGGAAGCCGCGCTCGGCGGGTTGATGCTGTTCGCCGCGCTGGCGATCGCGTCGCTCGCGATGCGCGCCCGCGCGCCGCGCGTGCGGCTCCTGATCGCGTTCGTCGCCGCGACGCTTGCGCTGAAGGCGGCCGCGACCTTCATGCAGTCGAGCACCGGCCTCGTCGTCGTGTGGGCGACGCCCGGCGCGCGGCTCGGCATCGAGCTCGGCTTCGCGGCGGCGCTGCTCGCATTGCGCGTGCCTGCCGCGTGGCGCGCGCTGCTCGCGGCGCTCGCGCTGCTGGCCGGTGTGGCGCTCGTCAACCTGCTGCCCGTCAACCCGTTCTTCGACTTCACATTGTCGGGCTGGCGGCAGGGCCGCTACGTGCACTTCAACAGCATCGCGCGCTGGCTCGCATGGATCTGGCCCTACGCGGCGCTGATCTGGCTCGGCCAGCGGGTCGAGCACGCGTGGCTGCCGGCCGCGCGGCGGCGCTGACGCGGCGGGAGCGGCAACGGGGCGGCGCGGCCGCGCCTCGTCGGTCGCGGGCAGCCGCGCGCGCCGATCGCTATAATCGTCCGCACATCCGTTGCCGCGCGCAACGGCAATCGCCCCTTCTTTCCGCCCGGCGCCGCGCCGGGTCGCACGTCATCATCATGGATTCCTACTACCAGCACCACGTCTTCTTCTGCCTGAACCAGCGCGAACCGGGCGCCGAGCGTCCGAGCTGCGCGCAATGCGACGCGCAGACCATGCAGGAGTACGCGAAAAAGCGCGTGAAGGAACTCGGCCTCGCGGGGCCGGGCAAGGTGCGCATCAACAAGGCCGGTTGCCTCGACCGCTGCGAGGAAGGGCCCGTGATGGTCGTGTATCCGGAAGGCACGTGGTACACGTACGTCGACCAGGCCGACATCGACGAGATCGTCGAATCGCACCTGCGCGACGGCAAGGTCGTCGACCGCCTGAAGATCTGAGCGGGCCGGCCGAATGAACGTTCATACGCAGAAGTCGCTGATCCCCGGCCCGGTCGGGCAGATCGAAATCGCGGTCGACCTGCCCGACGCCGTGCGCGAAGGCGGCGCCGCGCCGCGCGGCATCGCGCTCGTCGCGCACCCGCATCCGCTGTTCGGCGGCACGATGGACAACAAGGTCGCGCAAACGCTCGCGCGCACGCTGGTCCAGCTCGACTACGTGGTGTACCGGTCGAATTTCCGCGGCGTCGGCGCGACCGAGGGCGTGCACGACAACGGCGTCGGCGAGGCCGACGACCTGCTCGCCGTGCTCGCGCACATGCGCGCGCAGCCCGCCTATGCGGACCTGCCGCTCGTGCTCGCGGGCTTCTCGTTCGGCACCTTCGTGCTGTCGCACGTCGCGAAGCGGTTGCGCGACGCGGGCGAGACGATCGAGCGGATGGTGTTCGTCGGCACGGCCGCGAGCCGCTGGCAGGTCGCCGACGTGCCGGAGAACACGCTCGTGATCCACGGCGAAACCGACGACACGGTGCCGATCGGTTCGGTCTACGACTGGGCGCGGCCGCAGGAACTGCCGGTCGTCGTGATCCCCGGTGCCGAGCATTTCCTGCATCGCAAGCTGCACGTGCTGAAGCGCATCATCGTCGACGCGTGGCGTTGATCCGCTGAACCCGGCGTGCGGCGCCGCTGCCGCACGACCGCGATGTCGCCGCGCGCGCGACATCGCGCCGCATCGTGTCCCGACGCGATCGCAGATGCCCGCGCCAGCGCGGCGCAATCCGGCTTGCACGGCGCCTGCGCACGCCTTTCGCACGGCTTCGAGCACGATTCTCCGCAGCGAAGCCGCGCTATCCTCCCGAAGCCTGTGCGTGGCCGCCTGAGCCCTGGTTCGCGAAAACGCCGTTCGCGGCCACGTATAATGGCCGCATTTCGCGTCGCCCGCGGCCCGGCCGGGCCCATGCGGCGCTCGTTTCGCCGCCTGTCCGCCCGCTCGCGACGGCCGCGAACCGAACGCGTCCGCACGAGTCCAACCGGCGCGTTTCGCGCCGTCCGACGCAGTCGGACGAACGCCGGAACGCTCGCCGCCTTGCCGTTCAACCCCTGCGCGTTTCGCGCCGCACTTTCTGCCACCAGCCTGAATCGATCATGCGTCTGTCTCCCCAAGGCCTCAAGTCCCTCGCTTCTTCCATCGCCTTCGGCACCGCCGCGCGCAACGTCGCGCTGGGCGTGATGCTGCCCGTCGCACTCGCGTCGACGATCGTCGTCGCCGAGGCGAAGCCGGCCGCCAAGGCCAAGGCCGCGCATGCCGCGCCGGCCGCTGCCGCCGAGCAGTCGACCGGCGCGCCCGCGACCTTCATGCCGGGCGCGGTGCCGCCGCCGGGCGTGAACGCGCGCTCGTGGGTGCTCGTCGATGCGACGAGCAACACCGTGCTCGCATCGGGCAACGCGGACGAACGCGTCGAGCCCGCGTCGCTGACGAAGCTGATGACGGCCTACCTGGTGTTCGAAGCGCTCGACAAGAAGAAGATCTCGATGGAGCAGATCGTCACGCCGAGCGTTGCGGTGCGCCGTGTCGGCACCGACGAGTCGCGCATGTTCATCGAGGCGAACAAGCCGGTGTCGGTGCACGACCTCGTGTACGGGATGATCATCCAGTCGGGCAACGACGCCGCGATCGCGCTGGCCGAACTGGTCGGCGGCAGCGAAGGGCAGTTCGTCACGCTGATGAACGACGAGGCGGCGCGCCTCGGCATGAAGGGCACGCACTTCGCCGACGTGAACGGCATGCCCGACCCGAACCACTACACGACGGCCGGCGACCTCGCGAAGCTGTCCGCGCACCTGATCCGCGATTTTCCGCAGTACTACAGCATCTTCTCGGAGAAGGAATTCAAGTACAACAACATCCGCCAGGGCAACCGCAACCGCCTGCTGTGGCTGGATCCGACGGTCGACGGCCTGAAGACGGGCCATACGCAAGCGGCCGGCTATTGCCTGATCGCGTCGGCCAAGCGCGCGATCCCGGGTGTCGACAGCCAGCGCCGTCTCGTGTCGGTGATGATGGGCGAGCAGAAGGAAAGCGAGCGCACGCAGGACAGCATGAAGATGCTGAACTACGGCTATAGCGCGTTCGACGCGGTGCGCCTGTTCAAGGGCGGCCAGGCGATGTCGACGCCGCGCATCTACAAGGGCAAGGAAAACACCGTGCAGGTCGGCGTGAAGGGCGACCAGTGGGTGACCGTGCCGCGCGGCCTGGGCGACAAGGTCAAGCCGGAAGTCGAGGTCAACGCGCCGCTGATCGCGCCGCTCGCGGAAGGCCAGCAGGTCGGTACCGTGAAGATCGTCGCCGACGGCAAGACGCTGTCGGAGTTCCCGGTCGTCGCGCTGCAGGCGGTGCCGGAAGCGGGTATCTTCGGTCGTATCTGGGACTCGATCCTGCTGATGTTCAGCAAGAAGAAGTAAGCGCGACGGGCCTTTGTTTTCACGACTTCATCCCCATCTGGTACAGCCATGAGCCAAGCCGAATTCGAACCGATCGTCTACCTCAGCGTGTCGTCGCAGGAGGAGCTGGTGCCGTTGTCGCAAGCCCGGGTCCCGGTGCTCGACCGCGGGTTCATCTTCGGCGATGGCGTGTATGAAGTCGTCCCCGTTTATGCGCACGACGGCGCGCACGTGCCGTTCCGGATCGAGCAGCATCTGGAACGGCTCGCGCGCAGCCTGAAGAAGATCGGCATCGACGATCCGCATGACGCGGCCGGCTGGCGCGCGCTGATCGAGCGCGTGGTCGCCGCGAACGCGGAAGGCCTCGGCGACGGCAATGCGCTCGTCTACCTGCAGGTGACGCGCGGCGTCGCGAAGCGCGGCCATGCGTTCCCGGCGAACGCGGTGCCGACGGTGTTCGCGATGACGAGCCCGCTGCGCCTGCCGTCGGACGAGGAGCGCGCGCGGGGCGTGCGCTGCGTGACGGCCGAGGATCGTCGCTGGCTGCATTGCGACATCAAGTCGATTTCGCTGCTCGGCAACGTGCTGATGGCGCAGCATGCGGCCGAACGCGATGCGTTCGAGACGATTCAGCTGCGCGACGACAACGTGACCGAAGGTTCGTCGTCGAACGTGTGGATCGTGAAGAACGGCGAGCTGATGGCGCCGCCGCGCAGCAACAGGATCCTCGAAGGGATCCGCTACGCGCTGGTCGAGCAGCTGGCCGAGGAATGCGGCATTCGGTTCGTCGCGCGCGAAATCAGCGAGGTCGAGCTGCGCTCGGCGGACGAGATCATGATCACGTCGGCCACGAAAGAGATTTTGCCCGTCACGTCGCTCGACGATCTGCCCGTGCAGGGCGGCAAGCCGGGCCCCGTGTTCGCGGCGTTGTACGACGCGTACCAGCGTGCGAAGGCACGCGAGTTTGAACAGTTTGACCTAACCCGGAGAAAATGATGAGCGAACCGACCAAAACCATCGAGGTCACCGGCGCGATCGATACCCGGAAGGAGTCGCTGCTGGAGTTTCCGTGCGATTTCCCGATCAAGATCATGGGCAAGGCGCACCCGGAGTTCAAGGACACGATCTTCAAGGTCGTGGCCGTCCACGACAACGAGATCGATGTCGAGAAGATCGAGGAGCGTGCCTCGAGCGGCGGCAACTACACCGGCCTCACGATCACCGTGCGCGCGACGAGCCAGGAACAGCTCGACACGATCTACCGTGCACTGACCGGCCATCCGATGGTCAAGGTCGTGCTCTGAGCGCCGTTTTCCATCCGCCTTGCTGCGCGCACTCGGCGGGGGTCTTCCCCGCCGCGCGCCGCGCGTCCAGCTCGTCGCACAGCAGCTTGTATTCGGCGACTTCCTGAAGCAGCCACGCCCTGAACGCCTGCACGCGCGGCGTGTTCAGGAGCGGCGGCGGACACACGAAAAAATAGTGCCACGGGCTCTGCCCGTCGATGTCGAACAGGCGCACGAGGCGCCCGTCCAGCAGGTCGTGCACCGCGAGCGAGCGGCGCACCAGCGCAATGCCCTGGCCGTCGATCGCGGCCAGCAGCAGGTTCGACGAATCCTGGTACAGAATCCCCCGTTTCGGCTCGGTCAGCGTATCGAGCCCGGCCGCGTCGAACCACGGCCGCCACAGCTCGTCGTCCGAGCGCAGCAGGTTGTAGTGCACGAGATCGGCGGGCGTCCGCGGCAGGTTGCCGCCGTTCAGCGTCGGCGAGCACGCCGGAAAGAACACCTCCTCGAACAGCGGCTCGACGTGCAGCCCCGGATAGGTGCCCGAGCCGAAGCGGATCGCGAGGTCGACATCGTCGCGCGCGAAATCGGTGAGCGAGTTGGTCGACTGCAGCTCGACGTCGATTTCCGGATGCCGCTCGATGAACGTGCCGATGCGCGGCGTGATGAAGCGCGCGGCGAACGACGACAGCATCGACACCACCAGCCGTCGCCCGCGGTCGCTTGCGCGCACCTCGCGCGTCGCGTCGGCGATCACCATCAGCGCGGTGCGGACCTGCTGCGCGTAACGCATGCCGGCGTCGGTCAGGCACAGCCGCTTGCCGTTGCGCGTGAACAGCTGCACGCCGAGCTCCTCCTCGAGCGCGCGAACCTGGTGGCTGACCGCGCCGTGCGTGACGTACAGCTCGTCGGCGGCGCGGGAGAAATTCTCGTGGCGGGCGGCGGCTTCGAACGCGCGAATCGCGTTCAGCGCAGGCAGCTGGCGGAGGTCCATTTGCTAATTTTCCTCACATCGACGTGAAAATTGGTCGTTTTGTCGGACGCCTTGAAGTGACTACGATTGTAGCCATCGAAGCATTTATTGGCGGAGACGATCATGCAAGAAATTTCTTCAAGCATCACGTTCGAAATTCCCGCGGGCGAAACCGTGCCGATGAAGGTGCAGCGCAGCACCCGTCTGACGGTGCAGTGCGGGCCGGTGTGGGCGACGCGCAGCAACGACGTCGAAGACTACTTCCTGGTCGACGGCGAGACGCTCCGGCTGCGCCGCGGCGAGCGGCTGTGGCTCAGCGCGGAAGGCCGGCAGGGCGCGCATGTGGCGTTCTCGGTGTCGCGGCCGGCCGGGGAGATCGCGCGCGGCGCGCTCGCACGGCTGCGCGATCGTGTGAATGCGCTGCTCCACGACGGCTGGCGCACCGTCTGACGGGCCTCTCCTCCGACGGATACGCGCGATCCGTCCCCTTCCATAGCCGGCGAGACGCATGGGTTTTCGGTAAACTACCGCCCATGTCCGTCTCGCCGGTTGCCATCGTGTCCACGCCTGTCGCTGTTTCCGAATCGCCCGCCGGGTCTCCGGTTCAGCCCGTCGCGCCGGTCACCGTGCGCTGGCGGGGCAGCGAGGCCTACGAGACGAGCTTCGACGCGATGCGCGCGTTCACCGACACGCGCACGGCCGACACCGGCGACGAAATCTGGGTCGTCGAGCATCCGCCCGTCTACACGCTCGGCCAGGCCGGCGACCCGGCCCACCTGCTGGTGGCCGACAGCGGCGTGCCGCTCGTGAAGGTCGACCGCGGCGGACAAATCACCTACCACGGCCCCGGCCAGATCGTCGTCTACCTGCTGCTGGACCTGCGCCGGCGCAAGCTGATGGTGCGCACGCTCGTGACGAAGATCGAGGAAGCCGTGATCGAAACCCTCGCGGCGTATAATCTCGCTTCGGTCCGCAAGGCGGGCGCGCCGGGAATCTACGTGGCATCCGGCGTGCACGAAGGCGCGAAGATCGCGGCCCTCGGCCTGAAGATCCGCAACGGCTGCAGCTATCACGGGCTGAGCCTGAACGTGAAGATGGATCTGCGCCCGTTTCTCGCGATCAACCCGTGCGGCTATGCCGGACTGGAAACCGTCGACATGGCGAGCCTCGAGGTTGCCGCCGACTGGAACGACGTCGCCCACACGCTGGTGGGGCGCCTGATCGCCAACCTCGACGGCGAATCCGCGGCCGCCGACAAGCCGCAGGCACTGGAACATTCGAATGACTGACGTTACCGCTTCCCCCGCACCGGCCGATTCGGCCGCGACCCCTGCCTACGATCCGACCGCCAAGCAGAAGGCGCAGGCGAAGACGGCGCGCATCCCGATCAAGGTCATTCCGATCGAGAAGCTGAAGAAGCCGGAATGGATCCGCGTGAAGGCGGCCACCGGCAGTTCGCGCTTCAACGAGATCAAGACGATCCTGCGCGAGCACAACCTGCATACCGTGTGCGAGGAAGCGAGCTGCCCGAACATCGGCGAATGCTTCGGCAAGGGCACCGCGACGTTCATGATCATGGGCGACAAGTGCACGCGCCGCTGCCCGTTCTGCGACGTCGGCCACGGCCGTCCCGATCCGCTCGACGCGGACGAACCGAAGAACCTGGCCCGCACGATCGCCGCGCTGAAGCTCAAGTACGTGGTGATCACGAGCGTCGACCGCGACGACCTGCGCGACGGCGGCGCCGCTCACTTCGTCGAGTGCATCCGCGAAGTGCGCGAGCAGTCGCCGGAAACGCGCATCGAGATCCTGACGCCGGACTTCCGCGGCCGTCTCGACCGCGCGATCTCGATCCTCAACGCGGCACCGCCCGACGTGATGAACCACAACCTCGAAACGGTGCCGCGCCTGTACAAGGAAGCGCGCCCGGGTTCGGACTACGCGCACTCGCTGAAGCTGCTGAAGGACTTCAAGGCGCAGCATCCGGACGTCGCGACGAAGTCGGGCCTGATGGTCGGCCTCGGCGAGACCGAAGAGGAAATCCTGCAGGTGATGCGCGACCTGCGCGCGCACGACGTCGACATGCTGACGATCGGCCAGTACCTGCAGCCGTCCGAGCACCATCTGCCGGTGCGTGCGTACGTGCATCCGGACACGTTCAAGATGTACGAGGAAGAGGCGTACAAGATGGGCTTCACGCACGCGGCCGTCGGCGCGATGGTGCGGTCGAGCTATCACGCCGATCTGCAGGCGCACGGGGCCGGGGTGGTCTGAGCGCCGCGTTCGCGCAACAGCCTCACATCTCATGCAGTTGAAGAAGCCCGCAGCGATGCGGGCTTTTTCGTTGGTGCGGCCGCCGCCCGCGCGTTCGCACGACAATCGCCATCCGACCGGACGCGCGATCCGGTCGAACGTGGAAAGCAAAGCTGAAACGGCATCGATAGCTTCGCAGGATAAGTTCGCTCCCGCCGCGCGCAAAGCTCGTAAAGTCGGCTCTCCCGCAGCAATGTCCGCATTCGAAGGAGAGCCGCATGTCCCGTTTCAGCTTCGTCCGCCGCGCCGCCGTCGCGCTGACCGCCTTTGCCGCGCTGGGCGCGGCGCACGCCGAATCGCGCGAAGTCGTGATCGCGTACCAGGATATGGTCGTGCCGTGGCGCTACGCGCAGGCGAGCGGTGAAGTCGAAAAGGCGACCGGCTACAAGGTCACGTTCCGCAAGCTCGACAGCGGCGCCGACGTGATCCGTGCGCTCGCGTCGGGCTCCGTGCAGCTCGGCGAGGCCGGGTCGAGCCCGATCGCGGCCGGCCTGTCGCAGGGGCTCGACATCTCGCTGTTCTGGGTGCTCGACAACATCAACGACGCCGAGGCGCTCGTCGCGCGCAACGGCTCGGGCGTGACCAGCGTCGCCGCGCTGAAGGGCAGGAAGATCGGCGTGCCGTTCGTGTCGACGTCGCATTTCCATACGCTCGTCGCGCTGCAGGCCGCCGGCGTGAATCCGAACGACGTGAAGATCGTCAACCTGCGTCCGCCCGAGGTCGCGGCCGCGTGGACGCGCGGCGACATCGACGCGACCTACATCTGGGATCCGGTGCTCGCGAAGGTCAAGCAGTCGGGCACCGTGCTGACGACGTCGGGCCAGGTCGCGAAGCAAAGCGGCAAGGCAACCTTCGACGGCTTCGTCGTGAGCCGCAAGTTCGCGCGCGAGAACCCCGAGTTCGTCGCGCGCTTCGTGAAGGTGCTTGCGTCCGCCGATGCCGACTACCGCGCGCATGCGGCCGCCTGGAAGGCTGGTTCGCCGCAGGTCGCGGCGGTCGCGAAGGTGTCGGGCGCGGACGTGCAGGACGTGCCCGCGAGCCTCGCGCTCTACGCGTTCCCGACGCCGGCCGAGCAGGCGTCGCCGACGTGGCTCGGCGGCGGTGCGCAGTCCGGCGCCGCGAAGTCGCTCGCGGCCACCGCCGCGTTCCTGAAATCGCAGGGCACGATCCAGACGGTGCTCGCCGACTATTCGGTCGGCGTCGATCCGCAGTTCGTGCAGAAGGCCGCACGCTGAACGCGGCGCGTCAGGCGACTCAGGCCACTCATCGCGGAGCCCTCGATCATGAGCACGCTGGAAGTCCGTCAGGTATCGGTCGCCTATCCGGGCGAACGCGGTCGGCCGACGACGCAGGCGCTCGCGCGCGTCGACCTGCGCATCGATTCCGGTGAATTCGTCGTCGCGCTCGGCGCGTCCGGGTGCGGGAAGACGACGCTGCTGAACTGCATGGCCGGCTTCGTCGCGCCGACGACGGGCGACGTGCGCGTCGACGGCGTGCCGGTCGCGGGCCCGGGCGCCGACCGCGGCGTCGTGTTCCAGAAATATGCGTTGCTGCCTTGGCTCGACGTGCTCGAGAACGTCGCGCTCGGGCTGCGCTTCGCACGCGTGTCGAAGGCGGAGCGCGAAGCGCGCGCGCGGGAGATGCTCGCGCTCGTCGGGCTCGACAAGCATGCGCATGCGCGCGTGTACGAACTGTCGGGCGGGATGCAGCAGCGCGTCGGCATCGCGCGTGCGCTCGCGAGCGATCCGCGCGTGCTGCTGATGGACGAGCCGATGGGCGCGCTCGACGCGATGACGCGCGGCACGATGCAGGCGCTCGTCCTCGACGTGTGGGCGCGCACGGGCAAGACGGTGTTCTTCATCACGCACGACGTCGAGGAGGCGCTGTTCCTCGCGACGCGTCTCGTCGTGATGACGCCCGGCCCCGGCCGCATCGCGGAAACCTTCGAGCTGCCGTTCGCGCGGCGCTACGTCGAATCGCGCGATGCGCGCGCGGTGAAGTCGTCGCCGGAATTCATCGCATGGCGCGAGCGGCTGATCGCGTATCTGCATCGCGACGAGGCGGTCGCGGAGGTCACGTGATGCACGAATTCGCGCGGCAGGGCGCGTCCGTCGGGCGCGGCCGGATCAGTACTTTGCACAGGCAGGACGACATGAGCACGCAGGATTCCTGGGCGGCCGACCGAGCGGCCGGGAGGGTCGAGCAGGACGAGCGCACGACGCGGCGCAAGGCGGCGCGGCCGTCGCGCCGCTACCGCTTGCCGGGCCAGGGCAAAACCGCGGGGCTCAGCGCGGCGACGGTCGCGGCGCTGGCCGTGCTGTGGTGGAGCGCGACGCATTGGCAGTGGTTGCCGCCGCTGTTCCTGCCCGCGCCGGAAGCGGTGTGGGCGGCATTCGTCGATGCGTGGCACGGCCGCATCCAGGGCGGCCTGCCGCTGTCCGAGCATCTGCTGTGGAGTGCCGCGCGCGTGTTCGGCGCATTCCTGCTCGCCACCGCGATCGGCGTGCCGGCCGGCGTCCTGATGGGCGTGAGCCGTGTCGCGCGCGGCGTGCTGGATCCGCTGCTGGAGTTCTACCGGCCGCTGCCGCCGCTGGCGTACCTGCCGCTCGTCGTGATCTGGTTCGGCATCGACGAGACGGCGAAGCTGGTCGTGATCTTCCTCGCGTGCTTCGCGCCGATCGCAATGGCCGCACGTGCGGGCGTGCGCGCGGCGACGGTCGAGCAGGTCAACGCCGCCTATTCGCTCGGCGGCAGCTTCGCGCAGATCGTGCGCCACGTCGTGCTGCCGGCCGCGCTGCCGGAAATCCTCACCGGCCTGCGGATCGCGATCGGGTTCGGCTGGACGACGCTCGTCGCGGCCGAGATGGTCGCCGCGACAGCTGGGCTCGGGCAGATGGTGCTCAATGCGTCGAGCTTCCTGCGCACCGATATCGTCGTGATGGGCATCCTGATCATCGGCGCGATCGCGTGGCTGTTCGATCTCGCGATGCGCTGGGTCGAGCGGCGGATCGTGCCGTGGAAAGGGCGCGGATGACACGCAGCAGGCGGCGCATGCGCGCCGCCTCTGCCGGCCGCCTTCAATCCCCCATCGCGATCCCTTCCCGCCGCGGGTCGGCCCCGCCGAACCACACCGTCTGCCCCTGCACGTTCAGCCGCTGGATCCCCTGCAGACCGGAATTCATCTCGACGACCTGCACGTCGTGCCCGCGTCCCTTCAGGCCGTCGACGAGCGCGTCGGACACGCGGCCGCGCTCGAGCTGCGTCGGCCCGTTCATCGACCCGACGTTCGGCAGCGCGATTGCCTGCTGCATCGTCATCCCCCAGTCCATCACGCCGATCAGCGTCTTCGCGACGTGGTTGATGATCGCAGGGCCGCCGGCCGAGCCGACGATCATCGTCACCTGTTTCGTCTTCTTGTCGAACACGAGTTCCGGCGCCATCGACGAGCGCGGCCGCTTGCCCGGCTGCACGCGGTTCGCGACGGGCCGGCCGTTCTCGCTCGCCACGAACGAGAAATCGGTGAGCTGGTTGTTCAGCATGAAGCCGCGCACCATCAGCCGCGAACCGAACGCGTCCTCGACGCTGGTCGTCATCGACAGCGCCTGGCCGTAGCGGTCGACGATCGCGATGTCGGACGTCGACGGCATTTCGGGGCTGCGGTCGTCGGCCAGCGCGAGCGTCGCGCCCTGCGGCGTGCCGGCCTGCGCGACGCCCATGCTCGTGTCGCCGATCAGGCGCGCGCGCTGCGCGAGATAGGTCCTGTCGGCGAGGCTCGCCCAGCTGCCGCCCGGCAGCGGCGCGAAATCGGGATCGGCGACGTAGCGCGCGCGGTCCGCATACGCGAGGCGCCCGGCCTCGCTGAACAGGTGCGCGGCGAACGGTGTCGGCTCGTAGCCGAGCTCGGTCCGCACCGGCTTCTGCGCGCCGATCTGCTGCCAGTCGGGCATCGCCTCGAGGATGCCGAGCATCTGCGCGACCGCGAGGCCGCCCGACGACGGCGGCGGCATCCCGCACACCACCGAGCGCCGGTAGTCGGTGCACAGCGGCGCACGCACCTTCGCCTTGTAGCGCGCGAGATCCTGCAGCGTCAGCAGGCCCGGGTTGGTCGGGTGCTTGCGCACCTTCGCGACGATGTCGCGCGCGATCGCGCCGGTGTAGAACGCATTCGCGCCGCGGTCGGCGACCTGGCGCAGGACGGTCGCGAGCGCGGGGTTCTTCAGCACCGTGCCGGCCGCCTTCGGCGTGCCGTCCTTGTTGTAGAAGTACGCGCGCGCGGCCGGGTCGTTCATCAGGTACTTGTCGTTCGCGATCAGCATCGCCAGGCGCGGGCTGATCGTGAAGCCGTGCTCGGCGAGCCGGATCGCGGGCTGGAACAGCCGGCGCCACGGCAGCTTGCCGTGCGCGCGGTGCGCGGCGTCGAGCATGCGCAGCACGCCCGGCGTGCCGACCGAACGGCCGCCGACGACACCTTCGTAGAAACCCATCGGCTGGCCGGTCGGACCGTAGAACAGCCGGTCGGTCGCGGCGGCCGGCGCGGTCTCGCGGCCGTCGTATGCCTGCGTCGTCTTGCCGTCGGAATACAGCATGAACGCACCGCCGCCGAGCCCCGACGATTGCGGCTCGACGAGCGCGAGCACCATCTGGGTCGCGATCGCCGCGTCGATCGCGGTGCCGCCGGCCTTCAGCATGTCGTAGCCGGCCTGCGTCGCGAGCGGGTTCGCGGCCGCGATCATGAAGTGCTGCGAGGTCCAGCCTGGCTTGTCGGTCCAGCCGGACGAGCGTTCGGGCGCGTGGACGCCGGGCAGCGGCACCGCGGCGCCCGACGCGGCGGCGACCGGGACGACGGCGCCCGACGGCGCGGACGGGGACGTGCAGCCGGCGCTGAACGTAGCGAGTGCGACGAGCGCGAGCGCGGCGACGGGCGTCCAGGGACGCGAATACGGACGAATCCGGTCGAACATTGAACCCTCGGCAACGGTGAATTCGAAGGCGGCGGCGTATGCGCGGCACGCGCTCCACACGGGCGGCGCGCTATTGTCGCCGCGCGGCCGGCGGGTTGTCACCCGACAGGAAACCCTGACGCATCCCGTCGGGCCCGCCCCGGCCGGTCTTCCCGGCCTGTTCGAGGATGAACTCTATGAACGTCGCGGTCGCGCGCGTGTGGTGCCGGTTCGGCATGTAGAGCATGTACATGTGCGTGCCGAAGATGCTGAGCCGGTACGCGTCGAGCGAGGTGACGACCGTGCCGCGCCGCATGTCGTCCTGCATCACGTAGTCGGGCACGATGCCGACGCCGATCCCGGCGAGGATCGCCTGGCGCAGGAACAGGAAGTTCTCCGAAATCAGCGTGGGTTCGAGCAGCACCTCGTGGCGTTCGTCGCCGAGATACGCGGCGATCCGCAACTGCCGCCCCAGCACCGTCGCGGTGACGACCGGCGCGGCGGCCAGCGCGCCGAGGCTCGCGGGCATCCCGTGCGCGGCCGCGAACGCGGGCGACGCGCACGCGACGTAGCGCACCGCGCCCATGTCGCGCGCGACGAGGTTCTGCGGCGGCTCGGACATCACGCGGATCGCGATGTCGACTTCGTCGCGCATCAGGTCCTCCACGCGATTCTCGAACACCACGTCGAGCACGATGCCCGGATGCAGCCGCTTGAACGCGAGCAGCCACTCGGACATCACCATCTGCCCGTAGCCGCTCGGCACCGACAGCCGCACGCGGCCCTGCAGGTCCTGGCCGAGCGTCGTCACCGATTCCTGCGCGGCGAGCAGTTCGTTGCGGATGCGCCGGCCGTGCTCGTACAGCTTCAGCCCGATCTCGGTCGGCTCGATGCGGCGCGTCGTGCGGCGCACGAGTTGCTGGCCGATCGAGCGTTCGAGCTGGTTCAGCCGATAGCTGACGTTCGCGCGGCTCATCTTGAGCCGCTGCGCGGCCTTGCTCAGGTTGCCCGCATCGAGGATCTCGACGAGCAGCGTCAGCGCGTTCAGGTCCATGCCTTGTGTCTCCCGATCCGGCCCGCTTAAGGGCCGGAAGCGGTCCGAAAGCATTCAATGTCAAGTCAGACTTGACAGCTTGTAAAGGCGCGCGGGAATTGTCAATGAATCTCGATCAATCGAGAATCGAGTCATGCCCGGCAACCACGCCGGATCGTTTCCCGCCGCGCGGCACCAGGCTCGGGAGCCGGCACCGCTCGCCGGCCCGACGACCGGTTTCGCCCGCGCGGCGCACCGCACTGGAGACACGATGAATTTACCCGCTTCCCCCGAACCTTCCGGCGCCGGCACCGTCACGCGCGAACGGCGCGACAAGGTGCTCGTCGTCACGATCGACCATCCGCCCGTCAACGCGCTGTCCGCCGACGTGCGGCGCGGTCTCGCCGACGCGCTCGACGCCGCGCAGGCCGACGACGCGATTCGCGCGGTGCTGATCGTCGGCGCCGGCCGCAACTTCATCGCGGGCGCCGACATCCGCGAGTTCGGCAAGCCGCCGGTGCCGCCGTCGCTGCCGGACGTATGCGAGCGGATCGAGTCGAGCGCGAAGCCGGTCTTGGTCGCGCTGCACGGCGCGACGCTCGGCGGCGGCCTCGAGGTCGCGCTCGCCGCGCATTACCGGCTCGCGGTGCCCGGCGCGAAGCTCGGCCTGCCCGAAGTCACGCTCGGCCTGCTGCCCGGCGCGGGCGGCACGCAGCGCACGCCGCGCCTGATCGGCGCGAAGGCCGCGCTCGACCTGATGCTGACGGGGCGTCACGCCAGCGCCGACGAAGCGCTTGCGCTCGGCCTCGTCGATCGCGTCGCGCACAGCGACGACACGCTCGCCGAAGGTCTCGCCTATGCGCAGGAACTCGTGTCGCTCGGCGCACCGGCGCGGCGCACGCGCGATGCGCAGGGGCTCGCCGATCGCGCGGCCGCGCAGGCCGCGATCGACGCGGCGCGCGCCGAGCTGCCGAAGCAGTCGCGCGGCCTGTTCTCGCCGGCGAAGATCGTCGATGCGGTCGAGGCCGCGCTCACGCAGTCGTTCGACGCGGGGATGAAGCTCGAACGCAGCCTGTTCCTGCAATGCATCGACAGCCCGCAGCGCGCGGGCCTCGTGCACGCGTTCTTCGCGGAGCGCGAGGCCGCGAAGACGCCCGAGGCGCGGCGCGCGAGCGCGCGTCCGGTCGAGCGGATCGGCGTGGTCGGCGGCGGCACGATGGGCGCGGGCATCGCGGTCGCGGCGCTCGACGCCGGACTGCCCGTGACGATGATCGAACGCGACGAAGCGTCGCTCGCGCGCGGCCGCGCGCATGTCGAGAAGGTGTACGACGGCCTCGTCGCGAAGGGGCGGATGACGCCGGCCGCGCACGCGGCGCGGCTCGCGCGCTTCAAGGGCAGCACGTCGTACGACGCGCTCGCGCAGGCCGACGTGGTGATCGAGGCCGTGTTCGAGGACATGGGCGTGAAGAAGGCGGTGTTCGCCGAACTCGCGCGCGTGTGCAAGCCGGGCGCGGTGCTTGCGACCAACACGTCGTATCTCGACATCGACGAGCTGGCCGCCAGCATCGACCGGCCGTCCGACGTGATCGGCCTGCATTTCTTCTCGCCGGCCCACGTGATGAAGCTGCTCGAGATCGTCGTGCCGGCGCGCGTGAGCGCGGACGTCGTCGCGACCGCGTTCGCGCTGGCCAGGCAGCTGAAGAAGACGCCGGTGCGCGCCGGCGTGTGCGACGGCTTCATCGGCAACCGGATCCTCGCGGTCTATCGCACCGCCGCGGATTACCTGATGGAAGACGGCGCATCGCCTTATCAGATCGACCGCGCGGTGCGCGAATTCGGTTTTCCGATGGGGCCGTTCCAGGTCGTCGACCTTGCGGGCGGCGACATCGGCTGGGCGACCCGCAAGCGCCGCGCGGCGACGCGCGACCCGCGCGCCCGCTACGTGGAAATTTCCGACCGGCTGTGCGAGCGCGGCTGGTTCGGGCAGAAGACCGCGCGCGGCTACTACCTGTATCCGGACGGCGCGCGCGTCGGCACGCCGGACCCGGAAGTCGAGGCGATCGTCGCCGACGAGCGCGCGAAGAAGGGCATCGCGCCGCGCACGTTCACCGACGACGAGATCATGCGCCGCTACCTCGCTGCGATGATCAACGAAGGCGCGAACGTCGTGCACGAGAAGATCGCGCTGCGCCCGCTCGACGTCGACGCGGTGTTCCTGTACGGCTACGGCTTCCCGCGCTATCGCGGCGGCCCGATGCACTACGCGGACACGGTCGGCCTCGCGAACGTGCTCGCCGACATCCGCGCGTTCGCGAAGGAGGATCCGCTGTTCTGGAAGCCTTCGCCGCTGATCGTCGAGCTGGTCGAGCGCGGCGCGGATTTCGCGAGCCTGAACCATATCGACTGAACGCCCACGCATTCGCAACGGACTCACGATGGACCTCAATTTCACGCCCGAAGAGGAAGCGTTCCGCACCGAAGTGCAGCGCTTTCTCGCCGCCGAACTGCCCGCGCGCACCGCGCGCAAGGTGAAGAGCGGCCTGCATCTGACGCGCGACGACATGCGCGAATGGCACGCAATCCTGAATGCCCGCGGCTGGCTCGCGAGCCACTGGCCGCGCGAGTATGGCGGCCCCGGCTGGAGCGTCGCGCAGAAATTCCTGTTCGACAACGAATGCGCGCTCGCCGGCGCGCCGCGCATCGTCCCGTTCGGCGTCAACATGCTCGGGCCCGTGCTGATCAAGTACGGCGACGAAGCGCAGAAGCGCCACTGGCTGCCGCGCATTCTCGACGGCACCGACTGGTGGTGCCAGGGCTATTCGGAGCCGGGCGCCGGTTCCGATCTCGCGTCGGTGAAGACGAGCGCGGTGCGCGACGGCAATCACTACGTCGTGAACGGCCAGAAGACGTGGACCACGCTCGGCCACTACGCGAACATGATCTTCTGCCTCGTGCGCACCGCGACCGACGTGCGCAAGCAGGAGGGCATCAGCTTCCTGCTGATCGACATGGCCACGCCGGGTGTCGAAGTGCGCCCGATCATCACGCTCGACGGCGAGCACGAGGTGAACGAAGTGTTCTTCACCGACGTGCGCGTGCCCGTGGAGAACCTGGTCGGCGAAGAGAACCGCGGCTGGACCTACGCGAAATACCTGCTCACGTACGAGCGTACCAACATCGCCGGAATCGGCTTCTCGACGGCCGCGCTCGACCGGCTGCGCGCGGTCGCCGCGAAGGTGACGAAGAATGGCCGGCCGCTCGCGGACGATCCGTTCTTCGCGGCGCGCGTCGCCCGCGTCGAGATCGAGCTCGAGAACATGCGCACGACCAACCTGCGCGTGCTGGCCGCGGTCGCGGGCGGCGGCGTGCCGGGCGCGGAAAGCTCGATGCTGAAGATTCGCGGCACGCAGATCCGCCAGGAGATCACCGCGCTGATGCGCCGCGCGATGGGGCCGTACGCGCAGCCGTTCGTCGAGGAGGCGCTCGACGCCGATCACGACGGCGAGCCGGTCGGCCCGGACGGGGCCGCGAGCGCCGCGCAGCAGTACTTCAACAACCGCAAGCTGTCGATCTTCGGCGGCTCGAACGAGATCCAGAAGAACATCATCGCGAAGATGATGCTCGGGCTGTAACGAGGGACGCGACGATGGATTTCCAGCACACAGAAGACCGCCGGATGCTGGCGGACACGTTGAACCGCTTCATCGCCGAACAGTACGCGTTCCCGGTGCGCGACCGCATCGCGCAGTCGACCGACGGATTCGATCGCGCGATGTGGTGGCGCTTCGCCGAACTCGGCGCGGTCGGCGCGCTGTTTCCCGAAGCCGACGGCGGCTTCGGCGGCGCGGGTTTCGACATCGCCGTGGTGTTCGAATGCCTCGGGCGCGGGCTCGTCGTCGAGCCGTTCCTCGGCGCGCTGCTCGCGGGCCGCGCGCTGTCGCTTGCCGGCGGCGACGCGCATCGCGAACGGCTTGCCGCGCTGATCGACGGCCGCGCGAGCGCCGCGTTCGCGCACGACGAGCCGGGCTCGCACTACGAACTGACGACCGTGCGCACGCGCGCCGAGCGCGACGGCGACGGCTGGGTGCTGACGGGCGCGAAGGGCGTCGTCGACCAGGCCGCGCAGGCGGCGTTCTTCGTCGTCAGCGCGCGCGTGTCCGGTCATGACGACGATGCGGCCGGCATCGGCCTGTTCGTCGTGCCGGCCGACGCGCCGGGCGTGTCGCTGCGCGACTACAGGAAGATCGACGGCGGCCGCGCGGCCGAAGTGCGTTTCGAGCGCGTCGTGTTGCCGGCCGATGCCGCGCTCGGCGCGCCGGATGCTCTGGACGGCGATGCCGGCGCCGCGCTGCTCGAACGCGTGCTCGGCTACGGGCTGCTGGCGTTGTCGGCGGAGGCGCTCGGCGCGATGGACGTCGCGAAGGAAGCCACGCTCGAATACCTACGCACGCGCAAGCAGTTCGGGCTGCCGATCGGCAGCTTCCAGGCGCTGCAGCACCGGATGGCCGACCTGCTGCTCGAAGTCGAGCAGGCGCGCTCGGCGGTGATCAACGCGGCCGCGCAGCTCGATGCGCCACGCGCGGTGCGCGAGCGCGCGCTCGCGGCGGCGAAATACAGCATCGGCCGGATCGGCACGCTCGTCGCCGAGGAAAGCATCCAGCTGCACGGCGGGATCGGGATGACGTGGGAGCTGCCGCTGTCGCATTACGCGAAGCGGCTCGTGATGATCGATCACCAGCTCGGCGACGAGGATCATCATCTCGCGCGCTACATCGCGCTGTCGAAACAATAAAGGCATGCGACGCGAATGGAGGAGACAAGGATGACGAACGATCCGCGCGCATTGCCGCTGGCCGGCGTGAAGGTGCTTGATTTCTCGCGCGTGCTCGCGGGCCCGTGGAGCGCGATGGTGCTCGCCGATTTCGGCGCGGACGTGATCAAGGTCGAGCATCCGGTGCGCGGCGACGACACGCGCGACTGGGGGCTGCGGATCGGCGAGACCGAGACCACGTATTTCAACAGCGTGAACCGTAGCAAGCGGTCGATCTGCGTCGACCTGCAGACGGAGGACGGGCGGCGCATCGCGCGCGAGCTGGCCGCGCAGGCCGACGTGCTGATCCACAACTTCAAGTTCGGCGGTGCGGAGAAACTCGGCCTCGGCTACGACGCGCTGGCCGAACTGAATCCGCGGCTCGTGCATTGCGCGATTTCCGGCTACGACCGTTCGGGCCCGGAGGCCGCGCGGCCCGGCTACGACCTCGTCGTGCAGGGCGAGGCGGGGCTGATGGCGCTGAACGGCGAGGCCGGCCAGCCGCCGCTGAAATTCGGCGTCGCGGCGGTCGACCTGTTCACCGGCATGTATTCGGCACAGGCGATCCTCGCCGCGCTGTACGAGCGTCACGCGACGGGGCGCGGAAGGCGCATCGAGATGGCGCTGTTCGACTGCGGGTTGATGATCACCGCGTACTACGGGCTCGACGCGCTGCTGATGGGCGAGGATCCGCCGCGCTACGGCAACGCGCATCCGTCGATCGTGCCGTACGGCGTGTTCGATGCGGCCGACGGTCCGCTCGTGATCACGGTCGGCAACAACACGCAGTTCGCACGTTTCTGCGATGCGATCGAGCGGCCCGATCTCGCCGCGGACGACCGCTACAGGACCAACCTCGGCCGCTCCGAAAACCGCGCCACGCTGCTGCCGGAGATTCGCGGCGAACTCGCACGGCGGCCGCGCGCGATGCTGCTCGCGGCACTCGCCGATGCGGGCATTCCGTGCGGCGAGGTGCTCGGGCTGCACGACGCGCTGACGTCGGAGCGCGCGACCCGCGCGGGGCTCGTCACGCGGCAGCCGCATCCGGTCGCGGGCGGCGTCGACGTGCTCGCGCCGCCGTATCGCTTCGACGGCGCGCGCCTGCCGGTGCGCGGTGCGCCGCCGGTGCTCGGCGCCGATACGGACGACGTGCTCGGTCGCTGGCTCGGGCTGTCGCCGGACGACCTGGCGCGGCTGCGTGCGGATCGCGTCGTGTAGCGTGTTTCATGTATTGCCGCCGCGGCGCGGGCGGAGCAGTCGACGCGCGCCGACCATCCATAAGACACGCCTCGCGAACGACGAGGGGACATCGGAGACACCATGGAGCATTCCGTCATCGAATCGGTCACGGCGCGCCGTGACTACCAGCAGCTCGTGCGTGCGCGACGCCGCTTCAGCTTCACGCTGACGGCGCTGATGATCGCCACCTACTACGGCTTCATCCTGCTCGTCGCGCTTGCGCCGCGCGTGCTGGCGGCGCCGCTGTACCGCGGCGCGACGACCACGGTCGGGATCGTCGCGGGCGTCGCGATCATCCTGGTCGCGATCGGCCTGACCGCGTGCTACGTGCTGCGCGCGAACCGTGCGTTCGACCGCCGCGTCGACGCGATCCTGCAACGTTCGTGACGGAGGCCGACATGCGACGCATCTCGCGCGCGCTCGGCGCGCTGGCCGTTCTCGTTTTCTTCACCTCCGCCGCGCGCGCGAGCGCCGTCGCGGGGCCGATGCCCGACAAGGTCGAATTGAACCCGGTCGCGATCGCGATGTTCTTCGCGTTCGTGTTCGCGACGCTCGCGCTCACGCGCTGGGCCGCGCGCCGCACGCGCTCGACACGCGACTTCTACACGGCCGGCGGCGGCATCACCGGGCTGCAGAACGGGCTCGCGATCGCGGGCGACTACATGTCGGCCGCGTCGTTCCTCGGGCTGTCGGGGATGGTGTTCATGTTCGGCTTCGACGGGCTGATTTATTCGATCGGCTTCCTGGTCGGCTGGCCGTTCGTGATGTTCCTGATCGCCGAGCCGCTGCGCAACCTCGGCAGGTTCACGTTCGTCGACGTCGTCGCGTACCGCTTCGCGCAGCGGCCGATCCGGCTGCTGACGTCCGCGAACGCGCTGACGATCGTCGTGCTGTACCTGGTCGTGCAGATGGTCGGCGCGGGCAAGCTGATCCAGCTGCTGTTCGGGCTGTCGTACGGCACGGCCGAGCTGATCGTCGGCGTGCTGATGGTCGTGTACGTGTTCTTCGGCGGGATGACCGCGACCACCTGGGTGCAGGTGATCAAGGCCGTGCTGCTGCTGTGCGGCGCGACGCTGCTCGCGTTGCTCGCGCTCGGCGAATTCGGCTTCAGCGTCGACGAGATGTTCCGCCGCGCGGTGGCCGTGCATCCGGGCGCGCTGTCGATCATGGGGCCCGGCAAGCTGATCCGCGATCCGGCCAACGCGCTGTCGCTCGGCATCGCGCTGATGTTCGGCACGGCCGGCTTTCCGCACATCCTGATGCGCTTCTTCACGGTGCCGAACGCGAAGGAGGCGCGCAAGTCGGTGCTCTACGCGACCGGCTTCATCGGCTACTTCTACCTGCTCACGTTCGTGATCGGCTTCTCGGCGATCGTGCTGCTCGCGCAGCATCCGGAATTCTTCCGGCTCGGCGCGAACGGCACCTTCAACCTGACGCACGACCTGCTCGGCGGCTCGAACATGGTCGCGGTGAAGCTCGCCCAGGCGGTCGGCGGCAACTGGTTCTACGGCTTCATCGCGGCCGTCACGTTCGCGACGATCCTCGCGGTGGTCGCCGGGCTGACGCTCGCCGGCGCGACCACGATCTCGCACGACCTGTACGCGCAGATGTGGGCGCGCGGCAAGCCCGACGAGCGGCTGGAGATGCGCATCTCGCGCGCGGCGACGATCGGGCTGTCCGCGGTCGCGATCGCGCTGTCGATCCTGTTCGAGCACGTGAACGTCGCGTTCATGGTCGGCCTCGTCGCGGCGGTGGCCGCCAGCGCGAATTTCCCGGTGCTCGCGATGTCGATTTTCTGGCGCGGGATGACGACGCGCGGCGCGGTGCTCGGCGGCGGCCTCGGCCTTGCGTCGGCGGTGGCGCTCACGGTGCTGTCTAAGTCGGTGTGGGTCGACGTGCTGCATCACGCGCATGCGCCGGTGTTCCTCGACAACCCGGCGCTCGTGTCGGTGCCGCTCGCGTTCGTCGGGATCGTCGTCGGCTCGCTCGCGGACCGCGGCGAGCGCGCGCGGCGCGAGCGCGAAGCCTTCGCGCGGCAGGAGTTCTACGCGCAGACGGGCGTGCTGGCCGGGGAGGCCGTGCAGCATTGATTCGTCGGATGAAACGATCCGTCCGTCCGGATCGCCGGACGGATATTTTCCGGAAATCCGGAATCCCGGATTTCCTTGCCTGCCGCATTATGAGAAATACAATGAAAACAATGGCTTGAGGGGTTCCGGAAACCTGGCATCGACCTTGCGATATGAAAAGCACGGCCATCCCCCCCCGGCCTGACTATTAAACCAAGGAGACAATCGATGACCACTGCCTTCCACTCCCTCCGGACGTCCTGAGGCATCGCTTGTTGCGGCACGGCAGCCGCGCGGGCGAATGGCTCTTCCCCTGACATTCGTCCGCGCGCGTGACGCCGTTTCCACCGGCTCATCTACTTCAGCAGGAACCATCGTGAAGAAGAAACCCTTCTACAAAGTGCTCTACGTGCAGGTGATCTTCGCCATCATCGTCGGCGTGATCCTCGGCCACTTCTACCCGGCGCTCGCCACCGACATGAAACCGCTCGGCGACGGCTTCATCAAGCTGATCAAGATGGTGATCGGACCGATCATCTTCTGTACGGTCGTCACCGGCATCGCCGGCATGGAGGACATGAAGAAGGTCGGCCGCGTCGGCGGCAAGGCGCTGCTGTACTTCGAGATCGTGTCGACCTTCGCGCTGCTGCTCGGCCTCGCGGCCACGCACATCCTGCGTCCGGGCGTCGGCTTCAACATCGATCCGGCGACGCTGAACGGCAAGGAAGTCGCGTCGTACGCGGCGAAGGCGCACGGGCAGTCGACGGTCGACTTCCTGATGCACATCATCCCGAACACGATGGTCGATGCGTTCGCGCAGGGCGAAATCCTGCAGATCCTGCTGATCGCGCTGCTGTTCGGCAGCGTGCTCGCGCACCTCGGCGAGCGCGGCAAGGTCGTGACCGACTTCATCGACGGCCTGACGCGCGTGCTGTTCGGCATCGTGCACATCGTCACGAAGCTGGCGCCGATCGGCGCGTTCGGCGCGATGGCGTTCACGATCGGCAAGTACGGCGTCGGGTCGCTGGTGCCGCTGCTCAAGCTGATCGGCACGTTCTACCTGACCTCGGTCGTGTTCGTGCTGGTCGTGCTCGGCGCGATCGCGCGCGCCACGGGCTTCTCGATCATCCGCTTCGTGTCGTACATCAAGGAAGAGCTGCTGATCGTGCTCGGCACGAGCTCGTCGGAAGCGGCGCTGCCGCAGCTGATGGAAAAGCTGGAGAAGGCCGGCTGCTCGCGCTCGGTGGTTGGCCTCGTCGTGCCGACCGGCTACTCGTTCAACCTCGACGGCACCAACATCTACATGACGATGGCCGTGCTGTTCATCGCGCAGGCGACCAACATCGAACTGACGTGGATGCAGCAGCTCACACTGCTGGCGGTCGCGATGCTGACGTCGAAGGGCGCGAGCGGCGTCACGGGCGCGGGCTTCATCACGCTGGCCGCGACGCTCGCCGTCGTGCCGACGATCCCGCTGTCGGGCATGGTGCTGATCCTCGGCATCGATCGCTTCATGAGCGAATGCCGCGCGCTGACCAACATCATCGGCAACGGCGTCGCGACCGTCGTCGTGTCGGCCTGGGAAAAGGAACTCGACCGCAACAAGCTGCGCCAGGCGCTGAAGGGCGGCGGCGAGGTCACGACGACCGAGACGGCCGGCGTCTGACGTCATGAAGGAGCAGGCGGCGGCACCGCCCGCGGGCGGCGCGCCGCGCGGCGGCCCGGGCGGAGATGCGGAGCCCTATGACACAATAGGCGATCCGCATCGCCAGGAAGTCACGTCCGTGAAGCGCCGTCTGCTCATCCTCGTCGTGCTTGCCGCCGCGCTCGCGGCGGCGTGCGCGCTGACGTGGACCGTCACGTGGCGGCGCGGCGTCGCCGAGCTGCAGCGCAACGCCGCGGTGCGCGTCGACCGCACCACCAACGCGCTCAAGAGCACGCTCGACCGCTACGAGTCGCTGCCTTATCTGCTCGGCAGCCACCCGTACGTGCTCGACCTGCTCGCCGAACCGAAGCGCGCCGATTTCACCGCGCGCGCGAACCGTTATCTCGAAGACCTCAACGAACACGCGCACGCGACCGTCACCTACGTGATCGGCGCGGACGGCCTGTGCGTCGCCGCCAGCAACTGGCGCGCGCCCGACAGCTTCGTCGGGACCGGATACCAGTTTCGTCCGTATTTCATCGATGCGATGAGCGGCCAGGTCGGCCGCTTCTTCGGGATCGGCACGATCTCGCGCGATCCCGGCTACTACATCTCGCAGCCGGTGTGGCGCGACGGCAGGATCGCGGGCGTCGTCGTCGTGAAGCTCAATCTCGAATGGTTCCAGGGCGCCGACGCGTCCGAGCCGCTCGTCGTCGCGGACGATCACGGCGTCGTGTTCCTGTCGTCCGTGCCCGCGTGGAAATATCACACGCTGCATCCGTTGACGGGGCCCGTCGCCGCGTCGATCTACGAGACGCGCCAGTACGCGCAGCAGCCCGTCACGCCGCTGCCGCTGCGCGTCGAGCAGGTGCTCGACGCCGACGCGGAGATCGTGCGCCTCGGTCCCGGCCTGCGCGCGCCGCGCTTCCTCGCGAGCAAGCGGCGGATCGGCGAGCCCGACTGGCTGCTGGTGACGCTCGCGCCGATCGCGCCCATCGACGCCGACGCGCGCAACGCGACGATCGTCACCGGCTTCGGCTTCGTATCGGTCGCGTTGCTCGCGTTCTACTGGCGCATGCGCCGCGCACGCGTGCGCGAGATGATCCGCGGCCGCGCATTGCTGCAGCAGGCGTATGCGGAGCTGAACCGGCGCGTCGAGGAGCGCACGGCAGACCTGTCGGAGGCGAACGAGCAATTGCAGAAGGAGGTCGGCGATCGGATCCGCGCGGAACAGGAGTTGCGCGCCGCGCACGACGAACTGATCCAGGCGAGCAAGCTCGCCGCGCTCGGCCAGATGGCGGCCGGCATCACGCATGAACTGAACCAGCCGCTCGCGGCGCTGCGCAGCTTCTCGGACAACACGCGCGTGCTGCTCGATCGCGGCGAGCAGGCGGCCGCGCGCGAGAACCTCGAGGCGATCGCCGCGTTGACCGAGCGGATGGGCAAGATCACCAATCAGCTGAAGCTGTTCGTCGGCCGCGCGAAGCCGCGCAACGAACGGGCGCTCGTCGTGCGCGCGCTGCGCAGCGTGCTGTCGCTGCTCGGCGACCGGCTGCGCGGCGTCGCGCTCACGCTGACGCTGCAGGATGCGACCGTGTCGCCCGCGCAGGATGCCCCGCTCGACCTCGCGTGCGACTATCCGGAACTCGTCGCCCGCTGCGAGGACCTGCGCCTCGAACAGGTGCTGATCAACCTGATCGGCAACGCGCTCGACGCGGTCGCGGGCGTCGCGGCACCGGCGATCGAGGTGACGATCGCGGTGTCGGTCGCGACGCTCGCGATCGAGGTGCGCGACAACGGCTCCGGCATCGCGCCCGACTTGCTGCCGCGCCTGTTCGAGCCGTTCTTCACGACCAAGGAAATGGGGCGCGGGCTCGGGCTGGGCCTCGCGATCTCGTCGTCGATCGCGAGCGACGCGGGCGGGGCGCTGACCGCGCGCAATGCACCGTCCGGCGGCGCGCTGTTCGTCTTGACGCTGCGGCGCGCGCGCACGCATCATCCGGACTCGGTGTCCGAACCGGCGGGCTCGCACTAGGGCCGACCGGCATCAACGAGGGCCGTGCGCACCAGCGCCGCGCGGCCTGTCAGGAGCAAGTGACCAAGATGGCCAACCGGCTGCAAGTGATCTATATCGAAGACGATGCGCTCGTTCGCCGGGCGAGCGTGCAGAGCCTCCAGCTCGCGGGGTTCGACGTCGTCGGGTTCGAATCGGCCGAGGCGGCCGACAAGGCGATCGTCGCGGAAACCGCCGGCGCGATCGTCAGCGACATCCGGCTGCCCGGCGCGAGCGGGCTCGACCTGCTCGCGCAGTGCCGCGAGCGCGTGCCCGACGTGCCGGTGATCCTCGTCACCGGCCACGGCGACATCTCGATGGCCGTGCAGGCGATGCGCGACGGCGCGTACGACTTCATCGAAAAGCCGTTCGCGGCCGAGCGGCTGATCGAGACCGTGCGCCGCGCGCTCGAGCGGCGCGAGCTCGTGCTCGAGAACCATGCGCTGCGGCGCGAGCTGGCCGGGCAGAACATCGTCGCGCCGCGCATCATCGGCCGCAGCCCGGCGATCGAACAGGTGCGCAAGCTGATCGCGAACGTGGCGCCCACCGACGCATCGGTGCTGATCAACGGCGACACGGGCGCCGGCAAGGAGCTGATCGCGCGCAGCCTGCACGAGCTGTCGCCGCGTCGCGACAAGCCGTTCATCGCGGTGAACTGCGGCGCGCTGCCCGAGCCGATGTTCGAGTCGGAGATGTTCGGCTACGAGCCCGGCGCGTTCACCGGTGCCGCGAAGCGCCGCGTCGGCAAGCTCGAATACGCATCCGGCGGCACGCTGTTCCTCGACGAAATCGAAAGCATGCCGCTCGCGCTGCAGGTGAAGCTCTTGCGCGTGCTGCAGGACGGCGTGCTCGAACGGCTCGGCTCGAACCAGCCGATCCGCGTGAACTGCCGCGTCGTCGCGGCCGCGAAGGGCGACATGAGCGAACTCGTCGCGGCCGGCACGTTCCGGCGCGACCTGCTGTACCGGCTCAACGTCGTGACGATCGCGCTGCCGCCGCTCGCCGAGCGCCGCGAGGACATCGTGCCGCTGTTCGAGCACTTCATGCTCGACGCGGCCGTGCGCTACGGGCGGCCGGCCCCCGTGCTGACCGACCGGCAACGCGCGAGCCTGATGCAGCGCGACTGGCCCGGCAACGTGCGCGAGCTGCGCAACGCGGCCGACCGCTTCGTGCTCGGCGTCGCCGACATGCCGCAGGAAGCCGGCGCGGGCGGCGACGATGCGGAGAGCGACCAGACGCTGAAGGAACGCATCGAGCAATTCGAGCGCGCGGTGATCGCCGAGGCGCTGAACCAGACGGGCGGCGCGGTCGCCGCGACGGCCGACCGGCTGCATGTCGGCAAGGCGACGCTGTACGAGAAGATGAAGCGCTACGGGCTGTCGGCGAAAGGCGAAACCGAGCGCTGAAAAAGAGACGGACCGCGGAACCGGGCTGGCCGGTCGGGCGGTCCGTGGTGCGGAGCAGGGCGCGGTGGGCGGCCCGCGAGCCTTGTCGTGCGGCGCTCAGGCCGCGTTGCCGTCGAGCGCCTTCTTGAGCAGCGCGTCGAGTTCCGCGAATTGCGGGGCGCCGACGTAGCGCTTCAGGATCTTGCCGTCCTTGTCGACGACGAAGGTCGTCGGCGTGAGCTGCACGTTGCCGAACTGCTTCGCGACGCTGCCGTCGTCGAGCGCGACCTTGAACGGCAGCTGACGCGTCTGCGCGTAGTTCGCGACGTACATCGGCGGATCGTAGTTCATCGCGACCGCGACGAATTCCAGCCCCTGGCCCTTGAAACGATTGTAGGTATCGACCATCTGCGGCATTTCCTGCATGCAGGTCGCGCAGCTCGTCGCCCAGAAATTCACGAGGTAGACCTTGCCCTTCAGGTCGCCGGCCGTCGACACCTTCTGGCCCGACAGCAGCGTGAACGTGGCGTCCGGCACGGTGGACTTGCCGTTGAACGCGAAGAAGCCGGCAACGGCGATGGCCGCGACGACGACGGCCGCGACGATATAGCGGACGGGGCCGGTGCGGCGCTGGGCGGGAGGCGTGGTGTTCATCTGCGGTGCTCTCGGAGTCGGTCGATGACGCGGATCGATGCAAAGGACGTCGAAATTCGGCGCTCATTTTAGCGCGAATGCGGCGCGCGCACCGGCAGCCGCCACGCATACCGGGCGCCGGCTTCGGCGGATAATGGGCGTTTTGCCTGTCCCCATCACTGCCATGCCGAAGGAAGTCCTCCATTCGTTGCGCCCCCTTTTTCGTCCGCTGCGACACTTCGCCGCGTTCGCATGCGTGAGCGCGGCGCTGGCCGCGTGCTCGCCGTCGTATGACTGGCGCACGCTGCACAACGACGCCGGCTACACGATCGACCTGCCGGCGAAGCCGACCGTCGAGGATCAGCCGGTGGCAGTCGCCGGCGCGTCGATGCCGATGCGGATGCAGGCCGCGCACGTCGACGGCGCGGTGTTCGCGGTCGGCACGCTGACGCTGCCCGACGACCGCGACGATACGCGCCACGCGGCGCTCGAGTTCCTGCGGTCCGGGTTGTCGCGCAATCTCGAAGGCGCGCCGCAGACGGCCTCGGTGCCGGTGCCGCTCGCGGCCGGCGGCGCGGTGAACGGGCTCGAACTGCGCGTCGCGGGCGCGGCCAGCGGCGGCGACCATTCGCACAAGACGATCGTCGCACGGCTCGTGGCGCGGGGCCGGCACGCGTACCAGGCCGTCGCGATCGCCGACCGGCCGCTCGCGCAGGAGCAGCTCGACCAGTTTTTCGGTTCGTTCAAACTCGACTGACAGCGGCCGGCGAGGGCGCTTGGACGCTTCGTGACAATTGAAAGTTCATTCGCAGCTTTCGACGCTAATCGCCGGATTTTGCGGGGATTTTTCGGCTATCCACAGTGCATGTGGATAACTTTGTTGAAAAGTTGATCGAATCTCCCGCAAAGCCGCGCCGGACGGCCTTCCGGCGCATTTCACAGCTCGTGATCACTTTGAGAAAAATCAATGAAAACAAAGGGATACGAATTTTGCGATGAAAGGGCGCCCATGCAGGGTGATCCGGGGCCGGATTCGTGAAATTGTGCATAAGTCAAGTCTTGACAGCCGTATTTTGTCCTCCGAAGGCGCTCACAGCGCCGTGAGCGCACGCCGGTAGCGGATCGCTTCGGCGATCTGCGCGGCCGTCGGCAACGGGTCGCCGGCCAGGTCCGCGATCGTGCGCGCGACCTTCAGCACGCGGAAATACGCGCGCGCCGACCAGCCGAAGCGCTCGCCGGCCTCGCGCAGCAGCCGCTCGCCGTCGGCGGTCGGCCGGCACAGGTCGTCGGTTTCTCGGCCGCTCAGCATGTGATTGGTCTTGCCCTGCCGGTCGCGTTGCAGCGCACGCGCCTGGGCGACCCGTGCGGCGACCGCCGCGCTCGGCTCGCCCGGTGCCGTCGCGCGCGACGCGAGTTCGGCCGGCGACAGCGCGGGCAGGTCGATCTGGATGTCGATCCGGTCGAGCAGCGGGCCCGACAGCTTGCGCAGGTAGCGCGCGGCGGCATCGGGCGTGCAGCGGCAACGCCCGGACGGATCGCCGTGCCAACCGCACGGACACGGGTTCATCGCGGCGATCAGCTGGCACGCGGCGGGGAAGTCGGCCTGCTGCGCCGCGCGCGAGATCGTGATGCGGCCCGCTTCGAGCGGCTCGCGCAGCATTTCCAGCACGTGCCGGTCGAATTCGGGCAGCTCGTCGAGAAACAGCACGCCGAGGTGCGCGAGCGTGATCTCGCCCGGCTGAGGCGGGTTGCGGCCGCCAACCAGCGCGGCGGCGCTCGACGAATGGTGCGGCGAGCGGAACGGGCGCCGCCGCCACTGCGAGGGCGAGAAGCCGATGCGGCTCGCGGAAAGGAGCGCGGCCGACGTCAGTGCCTCGTCGTCGGTCAGCGGCGGCAGGAGGCCGGGCAGCCGCGCGGCGAGCATCGACTTGCCGGCGCCGGGCGGCCCGATCATCAGCATGTGGTGCCCGCCCGCGGCAGCGACTTCGAGCGCGCGCCGGGCGCCGCGCTGGCCGACGACGTCCGCGAGATCGGGTGCGGCGGGCGTCGGCACGCCGTCGAGGCAGGGCGCCGCGACCGGCGCGAGCCGGGCATCCGGCGTGCCGGCCAGGTGTGCGCACAGCGCGGGGAGGTCGGGTGCGCCGAACACGGTGACGCCCGGCACCAGCGCCGCCTCGGCCGCGCTGTCGAGCGGCAGGTACAGCTCGGGCGGGCGCGACAGGGCTGACACGCCGGATATCGCGACGCAATCGACGCCGGAATGGCCGCTGGAATCGAAACGGGAGCCGGGACCGGAATCGAGGTCCGCTGCGGCATGACCCGCGCGCCGGTCGCGCGCGGCGCCGCACGCCATCGCGAACGCACCGCGCATCGGCCGCAGCGCGCCGGTCAGCGACAGTTCGCCCGCGAATTCGCGGCCGGCCAGCGCGTCGGCCGGGAGCTGGCCGTTCGCGGCGAGGATGCCGAGCGCGATCGGCAGGTCGAAGCGGCCCGATTCCTTCGGCAGGTCGGCCGGGGCGAGATTGACGGTGATACGCCTGACGGGGAAATCGAATCCGCAGTTCTGCAGCGCGGCGCGCACGCGCTCGCGGCTTTCGCGGACTTCGAGATCAGGCAGGCCGACGATCGAGAACGACGGCAGCCCGTTGGCAAGATGAACTTCGACGGTGACGTCCGGCGCGCGGCCGGCCGCCGGCGCGCGACTGCGCACCACGGCGAGCGACATGGCGAGGCTCCTGTAGATGAATCGGACGGGCTACGGCCGTTCGGGGCCGCATGCCGCGGGAATCGGAGGAATCGGTGCGCGCTGCCGGCGCGGCGCGGGAAAGAACGAGGAACGACGAACTGCGAAGAGCGAGGAACAGCGAAGAACGACGAAACGGCTAGCCGACTGGCTGATTTCCGGGTGACAGGCGCGGGCCGCACGAGGCGGCCCGCGCCCGGACCAGTCGGTCGGGTGGGGCGTCAGGCCTGGGACGCTGCGAGCTTCTGCTCGAGTTCCGCGACGCGCTTCTCGAGTTCCTCGAGACGCACGCGAGTGCGGGCGAGCACATGTGCCTGCGTGTCGAACTCCTCGCGCGTGACGAGATCGAGCTTCGAGAAGCCTTGCGACAACATGGCCTTCACGTTGCGCTCGACATCCTTGGCCGGCGAGTTTTTCAGCAGATCGCTGACGCGCGACTGCAGGTCGTTGAAAACATCGCTGGGTTGCTTCATGAGATTTCCTTCCTTGCACAAAAAATGTGCATATTCAGTTGCATACGTGCCCATGATGCACGCATGACCGGAAATGGTGCGCCCGCGGCGCGATTTCCGGGCACGGCGCCCGCATGGGTGAATGGCCCGGTAAGCCGGGACGTGCGTGCACTCTAGCAACGATCCTTTCGGCGCGCCAGCAAACCGGGCCATGTTGGCCATTCGGCCGGGCTTCCGCACCTTTCAGCATCAGATGCGACCCCGTTTAAGAGCGGTTCGAGGCGGTCTTCGCACGAACATGGCATGCGAGTTGCTGAGGAGAGACCGTTACACCATTCCAACCAATTCGACGGGACCACCCAGCGAGAGGACTTCATGAAACTGATTACCGCAATCATCAAGCCGTTCAAGCTCGATGAGACGCGCGAAGCGCTCTCCGCGCTCGGCGTCTCGGGCATCACGGTCACTGAGGTGAAAGGGTTCGGGCGCCAGAAGGGGCACACCGAGTTGTACCGGGGCGCCGAATACGTGGTCGATTTCCTGCCGAAGATGAAGATCGAGGCGGCCGTGTCCGACGATCTCGTCGACCAGGCGGTCGAGGCGATCGAGCGGGCCGCCCGCACCGGCAAGATCGGCGACGGGAAGATCTTCGTCACGCCGATCGAGCAAGTGATCCGGATCCGGACCGGGGAGACCGGCGCAGACGCGCTGTAACAGACAAAGACAAGCGACAAGAGGAAACCCGAGATGCGCAAACTTCTGATGTCCCTGCTGATGGCCGGTTCGCTGATCGCGGCCGGTGTCGGCCCCGCGCTCGCCGACGACGCGGCTTCCGCCGCGGCTGCGTCCGCGCCCGCCGCAACGGCGTCCGATGCGTCGGCAGCCGCCGCTCCGGCCGCTTCGGCGCCGGCCGCCACGGACGCATCGGCGCCTGCCGCTGCCGCCGCACCCGCTTCGGGCGCCGCCTCCGACGCATCGGCCGCTGCCGCCGCGTCCGCGCCGGCCGCACCCGCCGCGCCGACCGAGCCGTTCTCCGTCGATTCGTCGAAGATCAGTGCCGGCGACACCGCGTGGATGCTGACGTCCACCGCGCTCGTGCTGTTCATGACGATCCCCGGCCTCGCGCTGTTCTACGCGGGCATGGTCCGCAAGAAGAACGTGCTCGCGACCGTGATGCAGAGCTTCGCGATCACCGCGGTGATCACGGTGCTGTGGACGGTGGTCGGCTACAGCCTCGCGTTCACGCCGGGCAACGGCTTCATCGGCGGGCTGTCGCGCGCGTTCCTGCACGGCATGAGCTACGTGAAGGGCGACAAGGCGACCACGCTGACCGTCAGCCACCTCGCGACGACGATTCCGGAATCGGTCTACTTCGTCTACCAGATGACGTTCGCGATCATCACGCCGGCCCTGATCTGCGGCGCGTTCGCCGACCGGATGAAGTTCTCGGCGATGCTCGTGTTCATGGCGCTCTGGTCGCTGATCGTCTATGTGCCGATCGCGCACATGGTGTGGGAGCCGACCGGCTGGCTGTCGGCCGACGGCGTGCTCGACTTCGCGGGCGGCACCGTCGTGCACATCAACGCCGGTATCGCGGGCCTCGTGTCGTGCCTGATGCTCGGCAAGCGCGTCGGCTTCGGTCGTGAGTCGATGGCGCCGCACAACCTCGTGCTGACGATGATCGGCGGCTCGATGCTGTGGGTGGGCTGGTTCGGCTTCAACGCGGGTTCCGCGGTCGCGGCCGACGGCCGTGCCGGCTTCGCGATGCTGACGACGCAAGTCGCGACGGCGTGCGCGGCGCTCGGCTGGATGTTTGCCGAATGGATCTCGCACGGCAAGCCGTCGGTGCTCGGCATCGTGTCGGGCGCGGTCGCGGGCCTCGTCGCGATCACCCCGGCCGCCGGCTTCGTCGGCGTGACGGGTGCGCTCGTGATCGGTATCGCGGCAGGCGTCGTGTGCTTCTGGTCGGCGACGTGGCTCAAGTCGAAGCTCGGCTACGACGATTCGCTCGACGCGTTCGGCGTGCACGGCATCGGCGGGATTCTCGGCGCGCTGCTGACGGGCGTGTTCGCGGTCAAGGACATCGGCGGCGCCGACGGCAGCCTGCTGCTGCAGGCGAAGGGCGTGCTGATCACGCTGGTGTACAGCGGCGTGCTGAGCTTCGTGCTGCTGAAGCTGATCGACCTGACGATCGGCCTGCGCGTGACCGAAGAGGAAGAGCGCGAAGGCCTCGACGTGGTGCTGCACGGCGAGCACGTCGAATAAGTCGTACGGATGACGGCGGGCCGCCGCGCAGACGGCGCCCGCCCCGAATGAGCGCAGCGACTTCGGCCCGCCCGCCCGGCGGGCTTTTTTTCTCCTGCCGCGTGCTGCCGTAGCGCATAACCCTTCACGCTATCGGGTCAATAGCCGAAAACTTCCTCCAAACCCTTGCGAAGCCGGGAACAATCCCCAAATGGGCGGGGCAATTGCTCTACAATCTTCATTCTCCCGCTCGCGAGTGATTCATGGTTCCCCACCTCGTTACCGCGTTGAACGGTCCGCTGCTCGAGCTCGAGCGGAAGATCCTCGACGCGACGCCTGCGATCGAACGCTGGTTCAGGCTCGAATGGCAGGAACACACCCCGCCGTTCTATTGTTCGGTGGACCTGCGCAACGCCGGTTTCAAGCTGGCGCCCGTCGACGCGAACCTGTTCCCCGGCGCGTTCAATAATCTGCCGTCCGAAGTGCTGCCGCTCGCCGTCCAGGCCGCGATGGCCGCGATCGAGAAGATCTGCCCGGACGCGAAGAATCTGCTCGTGATTCCCGAGCTGCCGACCCGCAACGCGTTCTACCTGGAAAACGTCGCGCGGCTCGCGACGATCATGCGCCAGGCCGGCCTGAACGTGCGCTTCGGCTCGCTCGACCCGAGCATCACCGACATGACGCCGATCACGCTGGCCGACGGCCAGAAGATCGTGCTCGAACCGCTCGAGCGTTCGCAGCGCCGTCTCGGCCTGAAGAATTTCGATCCGTGCTCGATCCTGCTGAACAACGACCTGTCGGCCGGCATTCCCGCCGTGCTGGAAAACCTGCACGAGCAGTACCTCCTGCCGCCGCTGCACGCGGGCTGGGCCGTGCGCCGCAAGTCGACGCACTTCTCGTGCTACGACGACGTCGCGAAGAAGTTCGCGAAGATGGTCGGCGTCGATCCGTGGATGGTGAATCCGTATTTCGCGCACGTCGAAGGCGTCGACTGGCAGGGCCATGAAGGCGAGCAGGCGCTCGCCGACGCGATCGACGGCGTGCTGAAGAAGATCGCGCGCAAGTATCGCGAATACGGAATCAGCGAAAAGCCGTACGTCGTCGTGAAGGCCGACGCGGGCACCGCCGGGCGCGGCGTGATGACCGTGCACGACGCGGCCGAGATCGGCCGCATGTCGAAGGCCGAGCGCGCGCAGATGGCCGAGTCGAAGGCCGGCCTCGCGGTGCGCGACGTGATCGTGCAGGAAGGCGTCTACACGTTCGAGCGCGTCGGCGACGAAGTCGCGGAGCCGGTCGTGTACATGATCGACCGCTACGTGGTCGGCGGTTTCTACCGCACGCACGGCGGGCGAGAGCGCGACCAGAACCTGAACGCGCCCGGCATGCACTACGTGCCGCTCGGATTCGAGCACACCGCGCTGCCGGATGCCGGCGCGAAGCCGGGCGCCGCGCCGCCGAACCGTTTCTACATGTACGGCGTCGTCGCGCGCCTGTCGCTGATCGCGTCGTCGATCGAACTGGAAAAGACCGATCCCGAAGCCATCCAGGTGTAACGGCTTCGCTACGTACAGGACCCGCATGGACATTCTCTTTATCGCCGACCCGCTCGAGCGCTTCAAGATCTACAAGGATTCGACCTACGCGATGATGGCGGAGGCCGCGCGGCGCGGGCATGCGGTATACGCGTGCCAGCCGCACCAGCTCGCGTGGACGGGCTCGGGCGTCGAGGCGGACGTGCAGCGCGTGACGATCGTCGGCGACACGGCCGACCTGCATCGCCATCCGTGGTACGAGACGGGCGCGCACGAATCGCGTCAGCTGACGTCGTTCGGCGCGGTGCTGATGCGCAAGGATCCGCCGTTCGACATGGAGTATGTGACGGCCACCTGGATGCTGGAGCTTGCCGAACGCGCGGGCGCACGCGTGTTCAACAAGCCCCAGTCGATCCGCGATCATTCGGAGAAGCTGGCGATCGGCGAGTTTCCGCAGTTCGTCGCGCCGACGCTCGTCACGCGCGACGCCGCGCGCTTGCGTGCGTTCCACGCCGAGCATGGCGACGTGATCGTGAAGCCGCTCGACGGCATGGGCGGGATGGGCGTGTTCCGCGTGAAGGCCGACGGGATGAATCTCGGCGCGATCATCGAGATGCTCGGCCACGACGGCACGCGCTCGCTGATGATCCAGAAGTTCATCCCCGAGATCACGGCCGGCGACAAACGCATTCTGCTGATCGCGGGCGAGCCGGTGCCGTATTCGCTCGCGCGGATTCCGCAAGGCAGCGAAGTGCGCGGCAATCTCGCCGCGGGCGGGCTCGGCGTCGCGCAGCCGCTGACGGCGCGCGACCGCGAGATCGCCGAGACGCTCGGGCCGGTGCTCGCCGCGCGCGGGCTGCTGCTGGTCGGGCTCGACGCGATCGGCGACTGGCTGACCGAGGTGAACGTGACGAGCCCGACGTGCTTCCGCGAAATCATGGAGCAGACGGGTTTCGACGTCGCCGCGATGTTCATCGACGCGCTGGAGCGGGCGGCCGCGTAGCCCGCTTTCCGCGCAAGCCCGGCGGCGGCCGCGCAGGTCCCCCGTCGCCGGAGCGGTTCGACCGGCCTGCTACAATGCCCGCTTGCCCGGTGCCGCGACCAGCGCGCCGAAGGCCCGGCGGTCGGGCCGAAACCGTTGCAAGGCTGAACATGAAACGATTCCCTCACTCGCTACGCTCGTTGCCCCGCTGTGGGGCGTCGGCCCGCCAGGGGCGGCCGGGGGCAGTCTGACATGGCCGGGATTCTGATCATCGCGCACGCACCGCTCGCCACCGCGCTGCGGGACTGCATCGCGCACATCTACGGCGGCGTGCCCGCGCGCATCGGCTGCATCGACGTGCTGGCGGACAGCGATCCCACCCAGGTGATGGCGTTCGCGCACGCGGAGCTCGCGCGGCTCAGGGAAGAAAATGGCGTCGTCGTGCTGACCGACATGTACGGCGCGACGCCCGCGAACATCGCGGGCCAGCTCGCAAAGCTCGACAACGTGCGCGTGCTGGCGGGCGTGAACCTGCCGATGCTGGTGCGGGCCGTCTGCTACCGGACCGTGCCGCTCGACAAGCTCGTCGACAAGGCGCTGTCCGGCGGCGCGAAGGGCGTCCACGAAGTGGCGGCCGGCACACCGCCGCCGCCGACCGAAGTCGGCTGCGGCCAGTGCGCGCCGATTCCGCCCGAGCCGCAACCGCGCACCGAATCGCACTGACTGCCCCGTTTTCCGTTTTAGACCGACCCGCCGACGCACGTCGCCGGCGGCCGCGACCGACCCGACCGAGAACCATGCTTCAACAAGAAACCACCATCGTCAACAAATTGGGGCTCCATGCACGCGCATCGGCCAAGCTTACGCAACTGGCCGGCAACTTCCAGTCGGAAGTCTGGATGACGCGCAACGGACGCAAGATCAACGCAAAAAGCATCATGGGCGTGATGATGTTGGCGGCGGGCATCGGCAGCACCGTGACGATCGAGACCGAAGGTCCCGACGAACGCGAGGCGATGGATGCGCTGCTCAAGCTGATCGCGGACAAGTTCGGCGAAGGTCAGTGATCCCCGCGCGGGATCGTTGTCGTTTCGAAGCAGAATGCCGCGCTTGTCGCGGCATTTTTTTCGTCCGCGGCATTGATGCGGAAATGGCAATGCTGCGCTGCACGCAGTCAGCATGGAGGTACGGAATTTATAATCGCTAACCGGGGTCATAAGCGCATCGCAGCAGTGTGCCGCGGCTTTACATGTACAGAGGAGGTGCGCGTGTCCTTCACGCTGCATGGCATTCCCGTCTCACGTGGTATCGCGATCGGGCGAGCATACCTGATCGCGCCGGCGGCGCTCGACGTCGCCCATTACCTGGTCGAGGCGAACCAGATCGACGCCGAGGTCGCGCGTTTCAGCACGGCACGCGAGGTCGTGCATCACGAACTCGAGGCGCTGCGCGCCGACCTGACCGACGACACCCCGACCGAAGTGGCCGCGTTCATCGACGTCCACGCGATGATCCTGAGCGACGCGATGCTCGTGCAGGAAACCATCGACCTGATCCGCACGCGACGCTACAACGTCGAATGGGCGCTGACCGAGCAGCTCGAACTGCTCACGCGCCACTTCGACGACATCGAGGATGAATACTTGCGCGAGCGCAAGGCCGATATCGAGCAGGTGGTCGAGCGCGTGTTGAAAGCGCTCGCCGGTGCGCCGTCGGCGTCGCAGGCGCTCGATGGCGCCGCCGCGCAAGGTCAGAGCGAGATGATCGTCGTCGCGCACGACATCGCGCCGGCCGACATGATGCAGTTCAAGTCGCAGTCGTTCCAGGCGTTCGTCACCGATCTCGGCGGCCGCACGTCGCACACGGCGATCGTCGCGCGCAGCCTCGGCATTCCCGCCGCGGTCGGCGTCCAGCATGCGAGCGCGCTGATCCGGCAGGACGACCTGATCATCGTCGACGGCGACCAGGGGATCGTGATCGTCGATCCCGCGCCGATCGTCCTCGAGGAATATTCGTACCGTCAGTCCGAGAAGCTGCTCGAGCAACGCAAGCTGCAGCGGCTGAAGTTTTCGCCGACGCAAACCCTGTGCGGCACGAAGATCGAGCTGTACGCGAACATCGAGCTGCCCGACGACGCGAAGGCGGCGGTCGAGGCCGGCGCGGTCGGCGTCGGGCTGTTCCGCTCCGAGTTCCTGTTCATGCATCAGAAGGAGATGCCCGAGGAGGAGGAGCAGTTCGCCGCGTACAAGCGCGCGGTCGAGTGGATGAAGGGCATGCCGGTGACGATCCGCACGATCGACGTCGGCGCGGACAAGCCGCTCGAGGCGCTCGACGAAGGCTACGAGACGGCGCCGAACCCGGCGCTCGGCCTGCGTGCGATCCGCTGGAGCCTGTCCGAGCCGCAGATGTTCCTCACGCAGCTGCGCGCGATCCTGCGCGCGTCCGCGTTCGGGCAGGTGAAGATCCTGATCCCGATGCTCGCGCACGCGCAGGAGATCGACCAGACGCTCGACCTGATCCGCGAGGCGAAGCGCCAGCTCGACGACGCGGGGCTTGCGTACGATCCGAACGTGCGCATCGGCGCGATGATCGAGATTCCGGCCGCGGCGATCGCGCTGCCGCTGTTCCTGAAGCGCTTCGATTTCCTGTCGATCGGCACGAACGACCTGATCCAGTACACGCTCGCGATCGACCGCGCGGACAATGCGGTCGCGCACCTGTACGACCCGCTGCATCCGGCGGTGCTGCACCTGATCGCCTACACGCTGCGCGAAGCGAAGCGGGCCGGCGTGTCGGTGTCGGTGTGCGGGGAGATGGCGGGCGATCCGGCGCTCACGCGCCTGTTGCTCGGGATGGGGCTCACCGAGTTCTCGATGCACCCGAGCCAGTTGCTGGTCGTGAAGCAGGAGATCCTGCGCGCGCACCTGAAGGCACTCGAGAAGCCCACGGCCGACGTGCTGGCCGCATTCGAGCCGGAGGAAGTGCAGGCGGCGCTCAAGCGCCTGTCGGTCGCGGAGCCGCGCGCGGACGCGGCCGCCTAGGCGGCGCGGGCCGCACCGCGGAACCGTCGCGAAGGTTGCGAAACGTCACGCATGCGCCGTTCGGCGCATGCATCCCGCGCGCGTCAGTGCCGGCCCTGGCACACGGGGCAGTCGGCCTGGCGCGCGATCTTCATCGTCGTCCATTCCATCCGCAGCGAATCGAGCATCATCAGCCGGCCGTTGAGCGTCGTGCCGATCGCGCCGATCACGCGCAGCGCTTCGGCGGCCTGCATCGCACCGATGATGCCGACCGTCGGCGCGAACACGCCCATCGTCGCGCACGCGACTTCCTCGAACGGCTGGTCTTCCGGAAACACGCACGCGTAGCAGGGCGCGGCCGGGTCGCGGAAATCGAACGTGCTGATCTGGCCGTCGAAGCGCAGCGCGGCGCCCGACACGAGCGGCACGCCGTGCGCGACGCACGCGCGGTTGATCGCATGGCGCGTCGCGAAGTTGTCGGTGCAGTCGAGCACGACGGTGGCTTGCGGCACATGTTCGTCGAGCCACGCATCGTCGACGCGCGCCGCGACCGCATGCACGGTCACTTCCGGGTTCAGCCGCGCGAGCGCGTCGCGCCCCGATTCGACCTTGCTGCGGCCGACCGATGCGGTCGCGTGGAGGATCTGCCGCTGCAGGTTCGTGAGGTCGACCGTGTCGGCGTCGACGAGCGTGATCGTGCCGACCCCGGACGCCGCGAGATACATCGCGGCCGGCGAGCCGAGACCGCCGGCGCCCACGACGATCGCATGCGCGTCGAGAAAGCGCTGCTGCGCCTCGATGCCGATTTCGTCGACGAGGATGTGGCGGGAGTAGCGGAGGAGTTGATCGTCGTTCATGGGGAAGTCGTGAGCGGGGCGGAAGCGCCGGCGTATCGATTCATTCTAGGCGCACATGAAAAACGGGCCATCGCGGTCTTCCCGCGATGGCCCGTCGGATGCCGGCCGGCGCTTACTGCGGTGCCGACGCGGGCTTCGGTGCGGCCGCCTTCGCGCCCGACGCCTTCGTGGTGGACGCGGCCTTGGCTGCAGGGCTCTTCGTCGTGCTCTCGGCGAGCAGCGACTTCGATTCCTGCACCGGCTTGCCCTCGAGCTTGTTGAGCGCCTGCTGCATCATGAAGTCGTCGGTGCTGCCGAACTCGATCGGCTTGCGATCGCGGTCCTTCTGGCGCTGCTCCGGCGTCTTCTTGTCGTTCTGCTCCTCGAGGACGCGCAGCTGGTCCATCCGGCGCTGCTCGCGTTCTTCCTGTTCCTTCTTCTCGTTCGGGTCCTGCGTGTTCGCGAGGTGGTTCGTGTAGTCGACCTCGCGCGTCACGAGCACGTCGTCCGGATCGCCGTCCGCGTACTGATCGACCGGCACGTCGGGCGTGATGCCCTTGTTCTGGATCGAACGGCCGCTCGGCGTGTAGTAGTAGGCCGTCGTCAGGCGCAGCGCGGTGTCGGCCGTCATCGGACGGACCGTCTGCACCGAGCCCTTGCCGAACGTCGTCTTGCCCATGATCTGCGCGCGCTTCGAATCCTGCAGCGCGCCGGCGACGATTTCCGACGCGGACGCCGAATACGCGTTCGTCAGCACGACCATCGGCACGGTCTTGAAGACCGGCGGCAGGCTCTTCAGCGGATCGCCGTCGAAGGACGGCAGGCGGTAGTTGTCGTAGGTGTCGCGGTAGACCTGCTTCGAATCCGGAATCTGGCCGTTGGTCGACACGACGACGGAGTCGGGCGGCAGGAACGCGCCGGCGACGCCGACCGCGCTTTGCAGCAGGCCGCCGCCGTTGTTGCGCAGGTCGAGGATCAGGCCCTTCAGATTCGGCTGCTGGCGTGCGATGTCCTGCAGCTTCGCGGCGAGATCGGGCGTCGTGCGCTCCTGGAAGCTCGTGATCCGGATGTATGCGTAGCCCGGGTCGAGCAGCTTCATCTTCACGCTCTGGACCCTGATGATCGCGCGCGTGACCGTGATCGGGAACGTGCGGTCGTCGCTCTTGCGGAAGATCGTCAGCGTGACCTTGGTGCCCGGCTCGCCGCGCATCTGCTTGACGGCCTTGTCGAGCGTCATGCCGCGCACGGGCTTGTCGTTGATGCGGGTGATCAGGTCGCCCGGACGGATGCCGGCGCGAAACGCGGGGGTATCTTCGATCGGGGAGATCACCTTGACGAGACCGTCTTCCTGCGAGATCTCGATGCCGAGACCCGCGAAGCGACCCTTGGTCTGCTCCTGCAGTTCGTCATAGTCGGTCTTGTCGAGGAACGACGAATGCGGGTCGAGGCTCGACACCATGCCCTTGATCGCCGCCGTCAGCAGCTTCTTGTCGTCGACCGGTTCGACGTACTCGCGCTTGATCTGGCCGAACACTTCCGCGAACAGGCGGAGCTGGTCGAGGGGAAGCGGCGCCGTGGCGGTCTGCTCGGCCGACGCCGAAACCTGCAGCGTGGCGAATACGCCCGTGGCGAGGCCCGCGGCAATCAGGCCGATGTTCTTCAATTTCATTCGCATAGAGAGTCTGGTGCGGTCGGGAAGCGCGTGGCGGTAGCGGGGATGTAGCGGACAAGTATAACTGTTCGTCCGATTGCCCAGTGGAACGGTGCGAATTGGCCCCGGAGCCCTGGTTCCCGGCGGGGTGCCGCCGGACGCGCAGCGGATTCGAAAGCGGATTCGACCGCACCGGGGCCGCGAAGGTTCGCGCCGCACGCCGGGTTGGGCCGGGCAGGCCGCGCGCGCGGCGGCATGCCCGGCATCGCGGGTATCAGCCCGCCTTGCCCTGCTTCGCGACGGCAGCCTGTGCCTTCGCGATCGCGTCCTGGTCGCCCAGGTAGTAGTGCTGGATCGGCTTCAGGTTCTCGTCGAGTTCATACACGAGCGGCACGCCGTTCGGGATGTTCAGGCCGACGATGTCGCTGTCCGAGATGCCGTCGAGGTACTTGATCAGCGCGCGCAGCGAGTTGCCGTGCGCGGCGATCAGCACCTGCTTGCCCGCACGGACGGCCGGCGCGATCGATTCGTTCCACAGCGGCAGCACGCGCGCGACCGTGTCCTTCAGGCATTCGGTGAGCGGCAGCTGTTCGCGCGGCACCTTCGCGTAGCGCGGGTCGGCGAACGGCGCGCGTTCGTCTGTCGGCTCGAGCGCCGGCGGCGGCGTGTCGTAGCTGCGGCGCCACACGAGCACTTGGTCGTCGCCGAACTTGGCGGCCGTTTCCGCCTTGTTCAGGCCCGACAGCGCACCGTAGTGGCGTTCGTTCAGGCGCCACGAGTGGACGACCGGCAGATACATCAGGTCCATCTTGTCCTGCACGTGCCACAACGTGCGGATCGCGCGCTTGAGTACCGACGTGTACGCGATGTCGAACGTGTAGCCTGCCTCCTTGAGCAATTCGCCGGCCTGGTAGGCCTCGTTGCGACCCTGTTCGGTCAGGTCGACGTCGACCCAGCCGGTGAAGCGGTTTTCCTTGTTCCACGTCGATTCGCCGTGGCGGATGAGAACGAGTTTGTACATGGATCTTGCGGTCGGTAGTGATAGGGAAGCGGGGCGCGTCGCGCGGTACCCGGTCCGGGTCCGCCATCGCGCAAGACGGTTATTTTATAATGGCAGGATTGTCCTTTTCCGATTTCTCTTTTTCCGGCGGCATTCCGTGACGTTCTTTACCAATTACACGAACCTGGCCCTTATCGCGATCCTGCTGGTTTCCGGCGGCCTGCTCGCATGGCCGGCCCTGCGCCGCGGCCGTGGCGGCCTGTCGGCCGCGGAGGCGACGCAGCTCATCAATCGCCGCAACGCGATCGTGATCGACCTGCGTACCGCGTCCGACTTCGCCGCCGGCCATCTGCCGTCGGCGCGTCAGGTCGCCGCCGGCGAGATCGGCGCGAAGATCGCGCAGGTCGCGAAAAACAAGAGCACCCCCGTGCTGCTCGTCTGCCAGAATGGCCAGCAGTCGCAGAAGGCGGCGCGCGAGGTCGAGGCGGCGGGCTATGCCGAGGTGCACGTGCTCGAGGGCGGCGTCGCCGCCTGGCAGCAGGCCGGGATGCCGGTCGTCAAACAAGGAGTGGCGAAGTGAGCAAGGTTTTGATGTACAGCACGCAGGTGTGTCCGTATTGCATCCAGGCCGAGCGCCTGCTGAAGCTGCGCGGCGTCGAGCAGATCGAAAAGGTGCTGATCGACCGCGATCCGGCCCGCCGTGACGAAATGATGACGCGCACGGGCCGTCGCACGGTGCCGCAGATCTACATCGGCGACACGCACGTCGGCGGTTACGACGATCTGTCGAAGCTCGACCGCGAAGGCGGCCTCTTGCCGCTTCTGCAAGCGGCCTGATTAGGGCAGAATGGCCGCCGGTCGCGCCGCGGCTGGAGCGCGCAGGATTCAACCGAGGCGGCCGGCGTGAAGCCGGGCCGCCCCGTCACCACTTTTAGGGAAACACCATGTCCGACGTCGAAAACCAACCGTTCTTCAACATCCAGCGCGTCTACCTGAAGGATATGTCGCTCGAGCAGCCGAATTCGCCGGCGATCTTCCTCGAGCAGGACATGCCGTCGGTTGAAGTCGAAGTCGACGTCAAGGCCGAACGCCTCGCGGAAAGCGTGTTCGAGGTTGTCGTGTCGGGCACCGTCACCGCGAAGGTGAAGGACAAGGTCGCGTTCCTGATCGAAGCGAAGCAGGCCGGCATTTTCGACATTCGCAACATTCCCGACGAACAGCTCGACCCGCTCGTCGGCATCGCCTGCCCGACGATCCTGTTCCCGTACCTGCGCTCGAACATCGCCGACGCGATCACGCGTGCGGGCTTCCCGCCGATCCACCTGGCGGAAATCAACTTCCAGGCGCTGTACGAGCAGCGTCTCGCGCAGCTTCAGCAGCAGGCCGGTGCGGCAGGCGCGCCGAACGGCACGACGCTGAACTGACGTTTCACTCCGGACCGGTGCTGGGTATGAAAGTAGCCGTTCTCGGCGCCGGTGCCTGGGGCACCGCGCTCGCGGGCCATCTGGCCGCGCGGCACGATACGCTTCTCTGGGCGCGCGACGCCGCGCTGATCGCCGGGCTGCAGGCCCGGCACGAAAATTCCCGCTATCTGGACGGCATCGCGCTGCCCGATGCGCTGCGCTACGACGCCGATCTCGGTGCCGCGCTCGCGCACGGCGCCGCGGACGACGCGCTGTGCGTGATCGCCGCGCCCGTGGCCGGGCTGCGCACGCTGTTCGGCGCGATGCGCGACGCAGGCTGCGTGCCTGCGCACATCGTGTGGGTCTGCAAGGGTTTCGAGGCCGACACGCACCTGCTGCCGCACCAGGTGATCGCGGCCGAGTTGCCGGAGCAGCACAGCAACGGCGTGCTGTCGGGGCCGAGCTTCGCTCGCGAGGTCGGGCTCGCGCTGCCCGTCGCGCTGACGGTCGCAAGCACCTCCGCCGAATGTCGCGAGCGCACGCTCGCCGCGTTCCATCACGGCGCGATGCGTATCTATACGGGTGACGACGTGGTCGGCGTCGAGGTCGGCGGCGCGGTGAAGAACGTGCTGGCGATCGCGACCGGCATCTCCGACGGCCTCGGGCTCGGGCTGAACGCGCGCGCCGCGCTGGTCACGCGCGGCCTCGCCGAAATGTCGCGGCTCGGCGTCGCGCTCGGCGGCCGTGCGGAAACCTTCACGGGCCTCACGGGCCTCGGCGACCTGATCCTCACCGCGACGGGCGACCTGTCGCGCAATCGCACGGTCGGCCTGCAACTGGCGGCCGGCCGCTCGCTGAACGACATCCTCGGCGCGCTCGGCCACGTGGCCGAAGGCGTGCGCTGCGCGCAGGCCGTGCTCGCGCTCGCGCGCGCGCAAGCGATCGAAATGCCGATCACCGAAGCCGTGTGCGGCGTGCTGTTCGACGGCGTCGCACCGCGCGATGCGGTCAGCGGCCTGCTGCGGCGCGACGCGCGCGCCGAATAACACTGACGAATCACACCGATTTTTGCGGCCGGGCGCGCCCGCGCAAAGCGGGCGGCGCCAAAGCGCACTACGCTTGAACAGTCTCCGGCGTTTCGGGAGGGTGTCATGCTGCAGATCGGTTCCACCACGTTCGACGCGCAACGCGTCGACATCACGACGCTCGACGTCGACGCGATCGTCAACGCCGCGAACGGTTCGCTGCTCGGCGGTGGCGGGGTCGACGGCGCGATCCATCGCGCGGCCGGCCCGGGCCTCCTGGCCGAGTGCCGCACGCTCGGCGGCTGCGAGACCGGCGACGCGAAGCTCACGCGCGGCCACGCGTTGCCGGCGAGATACGTGATTCATGCGGTCGGCCCGGTATGGCACGGCGGCGCGCGCGGCGAGCCCGAACTGCTCGCCGCATGCTACCGGCGCGCGATCGAGCTGGCCGAGGAAGTGGCGGCGACCTCGATCGCATTCCCGGCGATCAGCTGTGGCGTGTACCGCTATCCGGCCGAGGCGGCCGTCGACATCGCCGTCGGCACGATCGCCGAAATGCTGCCGCAGGCGCCGAACCTCGCACGCGTGGTATTCGCGTGTTTTTCATCCGATATCTACGACCTGTATCGCGCGCGGCTAACGCTGCGTGGCCGCGTTGCGCGATGCGGTTCGGGCAGGGTGCGCGTCAGGCGCCGCCTTCGAAGCCGGCCTGGCGCCATGCCTCGAACACGACCACGGCCACCGTATTCGACAGATTCAGGCTACGGTTGCCTGGCCGCATCGGCAGGCGCACGCGCTGTTCGTTCGGGAAGCGTTCGAGCAATTCGGCCGGCAGGCCGCGCGTTTCGGAGCCGAACACGAACCAGTCGCCGGGCACGAACGCATGGTCGTGGAAGCGGCCCGAGCCGCGGGTCGTGAACGCGAACATCCGCGCGGGATCGGGCGCTTCGGTAGCGACGAACGCGTCCCAGTCGCGGTGCACGCGCATTTCCGCGTACTCGTGATAGTCGAGGCCCGCGCGGCGCATCTTCGCGTCGTCGAGCGGAAAGCCGAGCGGCTCGATCAGATGAAGGCGCGCGCCGGTATTGGCGCACAGGCGGATCACGTTGCCGGTGTTCGGCGGAATTTCTGGGGCGACGAGGACGACGTTGAACATGGTTGGGTCTGGCTGGGCCGGCCGGGGCGGAGCAGCGTGCATTCCGTCCCGGCCGGCCGGTTCGTGACGGCCGTCGCCGCGTGCGGGCGGCCGGCCTCTCTAACTAATTAATCCCTGGCGGTGCGCAGCGCAACCAGATTCGTCACGCGCGCGGCACCCGCCGCCTTCAATGCATTCGCGGCTGCCGCGAGCGTCGCACCGGACGTCATCACGTCGTCGACGAGCGCCACGTGGCGGCCGGTGAGGTCGCCCGCCGCCGCGAACGCCGCCTGCACGTTGTCGCGCCGCGCACGCCGGTCGAGCCGCGACTGCGGCGCGGTTTCGGTCATACGTGCAAGCAGCGCCGCGTCGGCGCGCACGCCGAGCCGGCGCGCGAGCGGCCGCGCGATCGCCCACGCCTGGTTGTAGCCGCGCGCGACGAGCCGTCCGCGCGACAGCGGCACCGGTGCGATCACGTCGAAGCCGCCGGCGGCGTGCATCGCGTCCGTGTCGTCGACCCGCTGAGCGAGCCGGGCCGCGAATTCCGCACCCAGCGCGAGCCGCGCATGAAACTTCAGGCCGCGCGCGAGCCCGTCGAGCGGGGCGCGGTAATCGGCGAGCGCGAGCGTCGCATCGAACGGCGGCGGAGTCGCGCGGCATGCGTCGCACCGGTACGCGGACGCGGAACCCGCGCCATCATGCCGGCCGCGCGCTCGGCGCGGCCGCGGCTGCCCGGCACCCAGCGGCACTGCGCAGACGTCGCAGCGCAGTCGCGCTTCGTTCCAATACGCGGCGTCGCAGGCGCTGCACATCACCGTATGTGACAAATTGCCGCACAGCGCGCACCGATTCGGCAACGCGAGTGCGACGACGCGCACGGCCAGTGCACGAACCTGCGACAAAACGACGCGCATTGGGCGCGGGGCGAAACGGCGATCCATCGCGAACACTCCTGGCGGCCCCGTCTCGCTGAAGGCAGCGAGGCGAGCGAGTATACTTCGGGCTCTTCGCCAGTGTGCCTGACATGTCCCCAGCTTCGACTTCAACCGGCCGTCCGGCCAATGACGCCCGGCGTTTGCGGCGGATCTTCGATCGCCGCGCCGCCGCGTTCGACGCGGTCGCGTTCCTGCCGCGCGAGATCGCGCAGCGGATGAACGAGCGCCTCGAATACATCAAGGTGAGCCCCGCGGCCGTGCTCGACGCGGGCTGCGGGCCGGGCGACGACCTGCCGGCGCTGCGCGCGCGCTTTCCCGAAGCGCCGGTGTTCGGTGTCGACCTGTCCGGCGCGATGCTCGCGCGGGCGGGCCAGCGCGAGGTCGAGCAGACGAGCTGGCGCCGCTGGCTGCCCGCGTCGCTCGGCCGGGCGCTGGGCCAGCGCGGCCCGCGCGTCGCGCAGGCCGACTTCTCGATGCTGCCGTTCGCGGCCGGCGCGTTCGACCTGATCTGGTCGAATCTCGCGCTGCACTGGCATTCGCGTCCCGATACGGTGTTCCCTGAATGGCAGCGCGTGCTGCGCGTGAACGGCCTGCTGATGTTCAGCACGCTCGGCCCCGACACGCTGCGCGAACTGCGCGCGGCCTGCGCGGACGCCGAAGCGGCGCTCGGCATCGCGCCGCCCGCCGCTCGCGTCGTCGATTTCGTCGACATGCACGACCTCGGCGACATGCTCGTCGAGAGCGGCTTCGAGATTCCGGTGATGGACCAGGAAGTGCTGACCGTCACGTACAAGACCACCGATTCCCTGCTGGCCGACGTGCGCCGCTGGGGCGCCTATCCGTTCGACCGCGCGGTGCCGCAGCATGCGGCGCGGCGCTTTCGCGCGGCGCTCGGCGACGCGCTGGAAGCGCGCCGGCGTGCGGACGGCACGATTCCGCTGACGTTCGAAGTGATTTACGGCCACGCGTGGAAGGCCGTGCCGCGCACGACTGCCGAGGGGCACGGGATCGTGCGCATCGAAGATATCGGAAAGGGGCGTCCGAAGAATCGGTGAAGCGGTAAAGAGGGGTTTTGTTATGTCCGAAATTAGCGGCGCAAAGCGGGGTCGAATTGATGCGAAAAACGGCCGGGAAGCTTGTGGCGCTTGGCTCGCGGGCCGATAGCCGCTTGCTTGTGGATGCCATTGAACCCGCCTATAATGCGTCAGCTTGTCGTCCCGGGGTCCCCGCAATACGGGCCGACGAGCCCGATGCAGGCATGCATCGCATGCCATTCGCGTGAGGCGGCGATGGAAGCAGCGAGGGTTTTGGCGGAGACGACGAACGGTGAGCCGGTCCTCGAAGACTGGCTCATGAAACGCAACTGTTCGGTGTCGCCGCGCCAGTTCGTGCTGTTTTACGCGTCGCTCGCGGGCTTCTCGCTGGTGATCGCGGCATTGCTGATGTGGCGGGGGGCCTGGCTCGTCATGCCCTTCACCGGAATCGAATTGCTGGCGGTAGGCGTCGCGTTTGCGGTCTACGCCCGTCATGCGGTCGATTACGAGCGCATCAGGCTGTTTCCGCACCGGCTCGTGATCGAGCGGATGGATGCGGAGCGGTTCACGCAGATCGAATTCAACCCGCGCTGGGTGCGGGTCGAGCCGGGTGCGACGCCACGCGATCCGATTCGACTGGTATCGCGCGGGCAGACCGTCGTAATTGGGCAGCATCTCGCGCAGCACAAGCGTGCGCAGTTCGCCGACGAACTGCGCGTGTCGCTCAGGCGCTGCGGCTGACGAGGCGCGGGCATCGACCGGAACGGGTCGACGGCTTGCGACGGGGGAGGGTTTGAATGGAAATTTTGGGTAAGGATGCTATGAAAACAATCAAGCGAGCCCTCACGGGCGTGCTGGCATGCAGCGGATTGCTCTTTGCCGGCGCTGCTCTGGCGGTCGGTGATAGCCCGGGCGGCCCCCGCGTCAACGAGATCAACTTTCAGCCGCCGGTCACGAAGATCGCCGAGGAGCTCTACGATCTCCACACGATGATGCTGATCCTGTGTACGCTGATCTTCGTCGGCGTGTTCGGCGTGATGTTCTATTCGATCTTCGCGCACCGCAAATCCAAGGGCCACAAGGCCGCCAATTTCCATGAAAGCACGACCGTCGAAATCATCTGGACGATCGTGCCGTTCATCATCGTCGTGCTGATGGCGCTGCCGGCCACGAAGGCCGTCGTCGCGATGAAGGACACGACCAACGCCGATCTCACGATCAAGGTCACCGGCTACCAGTGGAAGTGGGGCTACGACTACGTGAAGGGCCCGGGCGAGGGCATCAGCTTCCTGTCGACGCTCAGCACCCCGCGTGACGAAGTGATGGGCAAGAAGCCGATCACCGAGACGTACCTGCAGGAAGTCGACAATCCGCTCGTCGTGCCGGTCAACAAGAAGATCCGCATCATCACGACCGCGAACGACGTCGTTCACTCGTGGTACGTGCCCGCGTTCGGCGTGAAGCAGGATGCGATTCCCGGCTTCGTGCGCGACACGTGGTTCAAGGCCGACAAGGTCGGCACGTTCCGCGGCTTCTGTACCGAACTGTGCGGCAAGGAACACGCGTTCATGCCGGTCGTGGTCGTCGTGCTGTCGGACGACGACTACGCGAAGTGGGTCACTGCGCAGAAGGCCAAGCTGGCCAGCGCTTCGGTCGATCCGAACAAGGTTTACACGATGGCCGAACTCGTCGCGCACGGCGAGGAAGTCTACAAGGCGAACTGCGCGGCCTGCCACCAGGTGAACGGCAAGGGCCTCGGCGCCTTCCCGGCGATGGACGGCAGCCAGATCGTGAACGGCCCGATCGCCGGTCACGTCGAGCGCGTGCTGCACGGCAAGGGCGCAATGCCGTCGTGGGCATCGCTGTCGGACCTCGACATCGCATCGGTCATCACGTACGAGCGCAATTCGTGGGGCAACCACAAGAACGACCTGCTGCAGCCGAAGCAAGTGGCTGACGCGCGCAACGGCAAGATGCCGGAAGACGCGGCAGGCGCGGCGGCTCCGGCCGAAGCGGTCTCGGCACCGGCGCAAGCCGCGTCCGGTGCGGAACCGGCGGCAGCATCGGCTGCGCTGTCGACGATCTACTTCGAGACCGGCAAGAGCGTGCTGCCGGCCGACGCGAAAGCGGCGATCGCCGCAGCGGCCGACTATGCGAAGGCACATCCGGACGCGAAGCTCGCGCTGTCGGGTTTCACCGACAAGTCGGGCTCGGCCGACGCGAACGCCGAACTCGCCAAGCATCGTGCACAGGCCGTGCGCGATGCGCTGAAGGCAGCAGGCGTGGCGGAAGACCACATTATTCTCAAAAAGCCGGAAACGATCACGGGCGGGGCTGACGCCAAGGAAGCCCGGCGGGTCGAGATCGGGCCGGCGGCTTGACGTGTCGCTGAGTTAGTCGACGTATTCGCATTAGGAGATTCTCATGTCTAGCATCGGGCACGACGTAGCCGCGGACCACGCGCACGACGACCACGCGCACGAAGCCCCGCACGGCTGGCGTCGCTGGCTGTTCGCCACCAACCACAAGGACATCGGTACGCTGTACCTGCTGTTCTCGTTCATCATGTTCCTGTCGGGCGGCGTGATGGCACTCGGCATCCGTGCCGAGCTGTTCGAGCCGGGCCTGCAGATCATGCGTCCGGAGTTCTTCAACGAACTCACGACGATGCACGGCCTGATCATGGTGTTCGGCGCGATCATGCCGGCGTTCGTCGGCTTCGCGAACTGGATGATTCCGCTGCAGATCGGCGCGTCCGACATGGCGTTCGCGCGGATGAACAACTTCAGCTTCTGGCTGCTGCCGGTCGCGGCCGTGCTGCTGGTCGGTTCGTTCTTCGCGCCGGGCGGCGCGACGGCCGCCGGCTGGACGCTGTACGCACCGCTGTCGACGCAGATGGGCCCGGGCATGGACTTCGCGATCTTCGCGGTCCACATCATGGGCGCTTCGTCGATCATGGGCGGGATCAACATCGTCGTGACGATCCTGAACATGCGCGCACCGGGCATGACGCTGATGAAGATGCCGATGTTCGCATGGACCTGGCTGATCACCGCGTACCTGCTGATCGCCGTGATGCCGGTTCTGGCAGGCGCGATCACGATGGTGCTGTTCGACCGCCACTTCGGCACGTCGTTCTTCAACGCGGCAGGCGGCGGCGACCCGGTGATGTATCAGCACATCTTCTGGTTCTTCGGCCACCCCGAGGTGTACATCATGATTCTGCCGGCGTTCGGGATCGTGTCGCAGGTGATCCCGGCGTTCGCACGCAAGACGCTGTTCGGCTATAGCTCGATGGTGTACGCGACGGCTTCGATCGCGATCCTGTCGTTCATGGTCTGGGCGCACCACATGTTCGCAACGGGCATGCCGGTCACCGGTCAGCTGTTCTTCATGTACGCGACGATGCTGATCGCGGTGCCGACGGGCGTGAAGGTGTTCAACTGGCTCGCGACGATGTGGCGCGGCTCGATGACGTTCGAAACCCCGATGCTGTTCGCGATCGGCTTCCTGTTCGTGTTCACGTTCGGCGGTCTGACGGGCCTGATGCTGGCGATGGCGCCGCTCGACATCCAGTACCACGGCACCTACTTCGTGGTGGCGCACTTCCACTACGTGCTCGTGGCCGGTTCGCTGTTCGCGCTGTTCGCGGGCTGGTACTACTGGGCGCCGAAGTGGACGGGCTGGATGTATAACGAGACGCGCGGCAAGATCCACTTCTGGTCGTCGATGATCTTCTTCAACCTGACGTTCTTCCCGATGCACTTCGTCGGTCTCGCGGGCATGCCGCGCCGCTATGCGGACTACCCGGCGCAGTTCACGGACTTCAACCAGGTGGCGACGATCGGTGCATTCGGCTTCGGCCTCGCGCAGGTGTACTTCCTGTTCGCGGTCGCGCTGCCGGCCTACCGTGGCGGCGGCGAGCTGGAAAAGGCGTCGGACAAGCCGTGGGATGGCGCGACGGGCCTCGAGTGGACGGTGCCGAGCCCGGCTCCCTTCCACACGTTCGAGCAACCGCCGCACGTCGAATAAGTTTCACCCAGCGTTCCGCCGTTGCCTGCCGCGCAGGCAGGCGCGGCGGGCGCGGAACCGAAGTTTCAGATGAACCGGAATCCACAAGAAAGACGAACGCCCGAGCAGATTCGCGCGGGCAACAAGCGGCTCGGCCTCACCCTGCTCGTCATCGCCGCCGTTTTTTTTGTGGGTGTCGTGATCAAGCAGTGGTGGCTGTCCACTCACTGATGCAGCAACTGACGCAGTAGCGAGGAAGTAGTCGTATGTCGAAGCCGGAAGAGGGCGCCGTCGATCGCGCGTTCAATCGTTCGATGCTGATGAAGCTCTTCGTCGTGGCCGGGCTGATGTTCGGCTTCGGCTTCGCGCTGATTCCGATGTATCGCGCGATTTGCCAGATCACCGGCATCAACAACCTGGTGCAGCGCGATGTCAGCGAACGCGAGGCGAAGAACACGCAGGTCGACTACAGCCGCACGGTGTCGGTCGAGTTCGATGCGAATGCGCGCGGCCCGCTCGGATTCAAGCCGGAGCACAACAGCCTCGACGTGCATCCCGGCGAACTGACGACGATCGTGTACGACGTGACCAACGGGCAGGGCCGGCCGATGGTGGCGCAGGCGATTCCGAGCTACGCGCCGAAGCAGGCAACGGAATTCTTCAAGAAGATCGAGTGTTTTTGCTTCACGCAACAGACGCTGGCCGCGAACGAGTCGCGCAAGATGCCGGTGGTGTTCGTGATCGATCCGAAGCTGCCGAAGGACGTGAAGACGATCACGCTGTCGTACACGTTCTTCGAGCTGAACACGCCGGCCGCGCCGGCGCCGGCGCCGCGCAAGACGGCGGCGCAGGGCGCGGCGAAGCCGGACGCATGACGATGGAGACGAGGCGGTGACAGAGACCAAGCGGAGCGGGTCGTTCGGCCAGGCGTTGCGAGCGGTGTTGTGGTCGTTCTTCGGGGTGCGCAAGCGGCGCGACCTGGAGGCCGATGCGACGCAGCTCAATCCGCTGCACGTGCTGATCGTCGCGTTGATCGCGGCCGGTGTGTTCATCGGCGTGCTGATCCTGATCGTGCGCGCGGTCGTGGGCTGAGGCCCGCGGCCACGAAAGAATGCAGTGCGTGGCGCCCGGGCGCCGCGTGCGGGAAAGCGCGGTGGCGGCACGCGCCGTGCAAGAAATACAGCCGGAGCGGTTTCCGGTACACAAATTGGACTGAAGTGGAGAATCAAGCATGAGCGGTCAAAACCAGACCCCGTACTATTTCGTGCCGCATCCGTCGCAGCATCCGATCAGCGCGGCCATCGGCCTGCTGGTCATGCTCGCGTCGGTGGCGCTGTGGATCAACGGTCACGACTGGGCTCCGTACACGGCGCTGCTTGGCCTGCTGTGGTTGCTCTTCACGCTGTATCACTGGTTCGGCGACGCGATCGCCGAGTCGGAAGGCGGTCATTACGGCAAGAACGTCGACAAGTCGTACCGCTGGAGCATGAGCTGGTTCATCTTCTCCGAAGTCATGTTCTTCGGCGCATTCTTCGGCGCGCTGTTCTATGCGCGTGAAATCGCGCTGCACCAGCTCGGCAGCCTCGACTACAAGCTGATCTGGCCAGACTTCTCCGCCGTGTGGCCGAACGAAGGCCCCGCTGCGCTCGCCGGTCACTTCAAGACGATGGGCCCGTGGCCGGTCCCGACGCTGAACACCGCATTCCTGCTGGCGTCGGGCGCGACGCTGACGGTGTCGCACCACGCGCTGCGCGACGATCACCGCAACAAGGCGATCGCCTGGCTGGCCGCGACGCTCGTGCTCGGTGTCTGCTTCCTGTTCATGCAGGGCTTCGAGTACTACCACGCGTACAACGAACTGAACCTGACGCTGAACTCGGGCGTGTACGGCTCGACGTTCTTCCTGCTGACGGGCTTCCACGGCTTCCACGTGTTCCTTGGCGGCACGATGCTCGCGGTGGTGCTGGTGCGGATGATCCGCGGCCACTTCAAGCCGGATCACCACTTCGCATTCGAAGGCGCCGCGTGGTACTGGCACTTCGTCGACGTCGTCTGGCTCGGCCTGTACGTCGTCGTCTACTGGCTGTAAATGCAGGAACGGCCCGCGCAGCGATGCGCGGGCCGTTTTCATTGGCGGGGACGGGGCAGCGGCTGGTTGCCTGCGCTCAACGCCAACCCGGCGCCGCCGCGACTCCGTCAGGCGGCGCTTTTGCTTGGTGGTGCCGTTGTGCGGCGAAATGTCACAGCGGTCGCGGCGGTCACGGCGACCGCCGGCACGAACGAATGCATCAACGCCCGATCGGCAGGCCGGTCGAATGGATCCAGCCCATCCAGTTCGCGAACAGGATGAACAGGAACAGCGAGATCGACAGCCCGACGCGGGTGGCAAGCGACCACACCATGCGTTTCGTATGGCCGCGGTCTTGCATCATGAAGTAGAGCGCTGAGCCCATGCTGGCGACGATGAGGACGAAGGCGATGGGAACGAGGATGTGCATGACGCGAACCGGACGACGGCAATTCGAAAGGAAGAGGATAATTATCGCACTTCGCTTTCGCGAATGCGCCTCGCGGGTGGCCCGATGAAGATCCGCTGGCTGCCTGCGCTGCTGATTCTCGTCGTCGTCGCGGTCACGATTCGCCTCGGGTTCTGGCAGCGCGACCGCGCGCACCAGAAGGAAGCGCTGCAGGCGAGCATCGTGCGCTACGAGCACGCGGCGCCGGTCGACGTCGGTGCGCAGCCGATTCCGCTCGCGTCGATCGAGTTCCACCGCGTGCGGGCACGGGGCCGTTTCCTGCCGGAGCAGGCGGTGTTTCTCGACAATCGGCCGTATAACGACCAGCCGGGTTTTTACGTCGTGATGCCGTTTAAACTCTCGGGCGGCGGCGTCGTGCTGGTGAACCGCGGCTGGCTGCCGCGCAACATCGCCGATCGCACGGCGATCGAGCCGTTTTCGACGCCGGACGGCGACATCGAGATCGAAGGCATCGCGCGCGCCGATGCGTCGCGCGCGTTCGAGCTTGGCGAAGGCGGCTCGGCCGCGCACCAGAAGATCCGGCAGAACCTGGACGTCGCCGCGTATGCGAAGGAAACGGGGCTGCCGCTGCAGCCGTTCGTGATCCAGCAGACGAGCGACGACGGCGACAAGCTCGTGCGCGACTGGCCGGCGGCGACGACCGGCGTCGAGCGCAATTACGGTTACATGTTTCAGTGGTGGGCCATGGCGGCGGCCGCGCTCGGTTTCGGCCTGTACGCCGCGCGGCGTGCGGCGAAGAAGTCGGCCGGCGCGTGAGCGCCATGCCAGGACGCGGCGCAAGCGCCGCGGGTTCGTTTCGAGAGGTCTGATTTGTCCATGCAATCTTCCCGTCAGGGTCCGGCCGCAGCGCCGATCTCGCCCGCGGCCCGCAAGCGCGGCCGCTGGATGCTCGTGCTGCTGGGTCTCGTGTGCGCAGCGCCGATCATCGCGTCGTACTTCACCTATTACGTGATCAAGCCGAAGGGCGGTTCGACCAACTACGGCACGCTGATCGAGCCGCAGCGGCCGATCCCGGCCGACCTGCAGGTGACCGACGAAACCGGCAAGACGGTGCCGCTGTCGTCGCTGCGCGGCGTGTGGCTGTTCGTGATGACCGACCGCAGCGCGTGCGACGACGCCTGCGCGCAAAAGCTCTACTTCATGCGCCAGATCCGCGTCACGCAGGCGGGCGAGCGGCACCGGATCACGATGGTGTGGCTGCGCAGCGATGCGGGCGCGGTACCGCCGAAGGTGCTGGAGGCCTACCCGGACACGCGCCGGCTGGTCGCCGATCCGGCCGCGGTCGCCGCGTGGCTGCCGGCAGAAGCCGGCACCACGGACAGCGACCACATCTACATGGTCGATCCGAACGGCAACCTGATGATGCGTTTCCCGAAGAACCCGAACCCCAGCAAGATCAAGACGGACGTCACGAAGCTGCTGAAGTGGTCGAGCATCGGCTAAGGCGAGACGGCGAGGCAACCATTCGATGTCGTATCTACTGCAACTCGGCCTGATCGGCCTCTGCATCGCGCTGCTGCCGCTGTCGTACGTGTGGGTGAAGGCCGACGACGACAAGTTCCGCAAGCTGGTGTGGGTCACCACGTTCCTGACCCTCGACCTGGTGATGTTCGGCGGCTTCACGCGGCTGACCGATTCGGGCCTCGGCTGCCCGGACTGGCCCGGCTGCTACGGCACGTCGTCGCCGTTCATCGCGCACGCCGCGATCACCGCCGCGCACCAGGCGATGCCGACCGGCCCCGTCAGCATGACGAAGGCGTGGATCGAGATGATCCACCGCTATTTCGCGATGGCGATCGGCGTGCTGATCATCGCGCAGGTCGTGATTGCGTGGTCCGCGCGGCTGCGCCGCCGCCCGCTGCACGTGTCGCCGTGGTGGCCGACGAGCCTGCTGCTGCTGATCGTCGTGCAGGGCGTGTTCGGCGCGTGGACGGTCACGATGAAGCTGCAGCCGGTGATCGTCACGACCCACCTGCTGCTCGGCCTCACGCTGCTCGGCACGCTCGGCTGGCTCGCGGCGCGGCAGACGCCGCTGCCGTCGCATGACCCGGAGGCCGGCCGCTACCGCGCGGCCGCGCTCGCGGCGCTGGTGCTGCTGGTCGTGCAGATCGCGCTCGGCGGCTGGGTGAGCACCAACTACGCGGTGCTCGCGTGTACCGACTTCCCCACCTGCAACGGCCAGTGGATTCCGCCGATGAACTTCGAGCAGGGCTTCCATCTGTGGCGCGCGCTCGGCATGACGAAGGATGGCGATGCGATCACGCAGGACGCGCTGGTCGCGATCCACTGGACCCACCGCACGTTCGCGTTCGTCGTCGTCGCGTACCTGGTCGCGTTCGCGCTGAAGATGCGCCGCTTCGAATCGTTGCGCCGGCCCGCGAACGGCGTGCTGCTGGTGGTCCTGCTGCAGTTCCTGACGGGCCTGACCAACATCGTGCTGCAGTGGCCGCTGCCGGTCGCCGTCGCGCACAACGGCGGCGCCGCGATCCTGCTGCTGCTCGTCGTCATGTTAAACTTTCGCATCCTTTCAAGCCGCCCCGGCCGTGTCGTGCAGCCCGCGCGCGACGCCGCCCCGGCGTGACCGTCCCCATGCAAAGCACCCTTTCCCAATCGCCCGGTAGCCGGTTCTCGCAGTACATGGCGCTGACGAAGCCGCGTGTCACGCAGCTCGCGGTGTTCTGTGCGGTGATCGGCATGTTTCTCGCGACGCCGGGCATGGTGCCGTGGCATGTGCTGATCGGCGGCACCGTCGGCATCTGGCTGCTGGCCGGCGCGGCGTTCGCGATCAACTGCCTCGTCGAACAGAAAATCGACGCGATGATGCGGCGCACCGCATGGCGTCCGTCCGCGCGCGGCGAGATCACGACCCCGCAGATCCTGCTGTTCTCGGCCGTGCTCGGCAGCGTCGGCGCATGGACGCTCTATACGTTCACGAATCCGCTGACGATGTGGCTGACGATCGCGACGTTCGTCGGCTACGCGGTGATCTACACGCTGCTGCTCAAGCCGATGACGCCGCAGAACATCGTGATCGGCGGCGCATCGGGCGCGATGCCGCCGGCGCTCGGCTGGGCAGCGGTCACCGGCGCGGTACCGGGCGACGCATGGATCCTCGTGCTGATCATCTTCGTGTGGACGCCGCCGCATTTCTGGGTGCTCGCGCTGTATCGCCGCAAGGATTACGAAAACGCGGGCCTGCCGATGCTGCCCGTCACGCACGGCGAGAAATTCACGCGGCTGCACATCCTGCTGTACACGGTGATCCTGTTCGCGGTCACGCTGATGCCGTTCATCTCCGGGATGAGCGGGGCCGTCTACCTGACGAGCGCGGTGTTGCTCGGCGCGGTGTTCCTCGCGTATGCATGGAAGATCCACCGCGACTATTCGGACGAACTCGCCCGCAAGGCTTTCCGTTACTCGATCGTCTACCTGTCGCTGCTGTTCGCCGCGCTGCTCGTCGATCACTATGCACGCCCGCTGCTCGGCGTGTAACCGCACGGTTTGAACGCAATGCTCCATTCATGGTTCGGGCGCCGCGCGCGCCAAGGCTGGATGCTCGCGTGCGCATTCGCGGCAGCCACGCTGCTCGCCGGCTGCGACAACGCGCCGAAATTCCAGAATCTCGACATCACCGGCAACACGCAGTTCGGCAGCGATTTCTCGCTGCCCGACACGACGGGCAAGGTGCGCACGCTCGCCGACTTCAAGGGCCGTGCGGTCGTGATGTTCTTCGGCTATACGCACTGTCCGGACGTCTGCCCGACGACGATGGCCGAACTGTCCGAGGCACTGAAGCAGCTCGGGCCCGATGCCGCGAAACGCGTGCAGGTGCTGTTCGTCACCGTCGATCCGGAGCGCGACACGCCCGCGCTGCTCGGCCAGTACGTGCCCGCGTTCGATCCGTCGTTCATCGGCCTGCGGCCGGCCGACGAAGCGGCGCTCAAGAAGGTCACGAAGGATTTCCGCGTGTACTACGCGAAGGTGCCCGGCAAGACGCCCGGCAGCTACACGATGGATCACACCGCCGCGAGCTACGTGTTCGACCGCGACGGCAAGCTGCGCCTGTTCGTGCGCGACGGCCAGGGCCCCGGCCCGTGGGTCCACGACCTGAAGCTGCTGGTCGACTGAGCGGCGTGCGCCGCATGTTCGCCCGGGCGTTCGCCCGGCGAAACGCGTGACGGCCGCGACGCGCCGTCACGCATTCCTCCCGTTTCCCTTCAATCTGCATTCGCCGCCTCGCGAGGCGGCGTGCGTGCGCGTATTCGCGCGCCGGCGCGCGTTACGGCAGTGCCGGCACGTTGAAGCCCTGCGCGGCACGCGTGATCCGGAATTCCGTCACGCGGTACGTCGCGAGCCCTTCGGTCACGAACGGATCGGTCTCGAGGATCGCGTCCAGTTCGTCGCGGTCGATGCGGGCCGCGAGGATCACGCCGCCTTCGCGCGGCACCTTCGGCCCCGCCGCGATGAAGATGCCGCGCTCGAACAGCGGCTGCAGATACGCACGGTGGCGTTCGAGCGCATCGTCGATGCGCTCGAGCGACGCGTTGTAGTGGATGTCGATGACGTACATGGATGGCCCTGGAATGTCGCCGGCGCGTCGTGCGCCGGTCAGCCGGTCTTTTTAGCACAGCGGCCGTCGCGTGTCGTGCCGGCCGTCGCGCGTGTATTCAAGTTGTAAGTCTCGCTGCCGTAAATACGGGGGCAACCGTTTGCGCGCGACCGGCCGTTCGCGCGTATGCGGGAATCGACTTCGACAACGAGGCACGCAGATGAGCAGAATGAGTTTGAATCGCAAGCTGTGGCTCGCGCTTGCGCTGGTATGGATCGGCTTGCTCGGCGTCGGCGCATGGAGCGCATACGAGACGCGCGCGACGATGCTCGCCGAACGCAAGGCCGGCATCGCCAATCTGGTCGACTCGGCGACCGGCATCGTCAACGCATATCACGCGCTCGCGCAGAGCGGCACGCTGCCCGAGGCGGACGCGAAGCGCGACGCGCTCGCGAGCCTGGCCGCGATGCGCTACGGCGAGTCGGGCTATGTGTTCGTGATGGATTCGAAACCCGTCGTGCTGATGCACCCGACGCTGCCGAAGCTGGTCGGCACCCAGGTCGGCGACTATCTCGACCCGGACGGCAAGCCGCTGTTCGTCACGATCCTGAACGCGGCGAAGGCGACCGGCAGCGGCTTCGCCGAGTATCGCGGGCGGCTGCCGCACAGCGAGACCGCGGTGCCGAAGATCAGCTACGTCACGCGCTTCGCGCCGTGGGACTGGAACATCTCGAGCGGCGTGTTCCTCAAGGACATCGATACCGTCTATTACCGGACGCTGTTCGGCCACCTCGCGGTCGTGTTCGTGATCGGTTTCGTGATCAGCGCGGCGATGCTCGTGATCATTCGCAACGTTCGCGGCAGCCTCGGCGGCGAGCCGGACGAAGCGGCCGCGCTGGCGACGCGCATCGCGCAGGGCGACCTCACGCGGCCGGTGCCGGTGCGTACGGGCGACGACACGAGCATGATGGCGGCGATGCGCGACATGCAGGCGCGCCTGCAGGCGACGATCGGCGGAATCCGCCAGTCGGCCGAGTCGATTGCGTCGGCGAGCCGCGAGATTGCGTCCGGCAACGACGACCTGTCGCAGCGCACCGAGGAGCAGGCCGCATCGCTCGAGGAAACGGCCGCGAGCATGGAGCAGCTGACCGCGACGGTGAAGCAGAACGCCGACAACGCGCGGCAGGCGAGCGGGCTTGCGAACAACGCATCGGAGATCGCGCGGGCGGGCAACGACGTCGTCAGTCGCGTGATCGGCACGATGGGCGAGATCGACGACAGCTCGCGCAAGATCGCCGACATCATCGGCGTGATCGAGGGCATCGCGTTCCAGACCAACATCCTCGCGCTGAACGCGGCGGTCGAGGCCGCGCGGGCCGGCGAGCAGGGGCGCGGCTTCGCGGTGGTCGCGGGCGAGGTGCGATCGCTCGCGCAGCGCAGCGCGACGGCGGCGAAGGAGATCCGCGAACTGATCGTCGATTCGGTCGAGCGCGTGCGCAACGGCTCGACGCTGGTCGGCCAGGCCGGCACGACGATGGGCGAGATCCTGCAGGCGGTCGCGCGCGTGACCGACATCATGGGCGAGATCGCGGCGGCGTCCGAAGAGCAGGCGAGCGGCATCACGCAGGTCGGGCGCGCGGTCACGCAGATGGATCAGGTCACGCAGCAGAACGCGGCGCTCGTCGAGGAGGCCACCGCGGCCGCGGCGTCGCTGCAGGAGCAGGCCGGGCGGCTGCGCGACGCGATCGGCGCGTTCCGGGTCGCCGATGCCGGTGCCCGCGTGCACTGAACGCAACTAACGGCCGAGCCGCGCATCGTCTGCCGGCACTGCCGCGGTGCATACCCATATGAGCGGGATGTATTTCACTTCCGGCCGATCCTGTGACACCATTTGCCCCTTCCTGCGAGTTCGGGGATACCCGTATCGCGCCCCATTTTTAGTTAGCAAGCAAGCGAGAAACAGATGAAGCGTCGCAGTCTCCTGAAGGTATTTTCCGTGCTGGCCACCGGTGCCGCGCTGACGCTGTCGGCGGGCGCGCACGCCGAGGACAAGGTCATCAAGGTCGGCACGGTCGCCGGCCCGGATGCGGAAGTGTGGCAGCTCGTGCAGAAGGTCGCGAAGGAGAAGGAAGGCCTGAACGTGAAGGTCATCGAGTTCAACGACTACGTGCAGCCGAACGCGGCGCTCGATGCGGGCGACCTCGACGCGAACAGCTTCCAGCACCAGCCCTACCTCGACAGCCAGGTGAAGCAGCGCGGCTACAAGATCGTCAGCGCGGGCCTGACCTACATCTCGCCGATCGGTGTGTACTCGAAGAAGTTCAAGGCGCTGAAGGACCTGCCGCAAGGCGCGAAGCTCGCGGTGCCGAACGATCCGTCGAACGAGAACCGCGCGCTGCTGCTGCTGCAGACGCAAGGCGTGATCAAGCTGAAGGCCGGCGCCGGCACGGGCGGCAACAACGCGACGGTGCTCGACATCGCCGAGAACCCGAAGAAGCTGAAGATCTCCGAGCTCGACGCCGCGCAACTGCCGCGCGTGCTGTCGGATGTCGACGCCGCCGTGATCAACACGAACTACGCGCTCGCCGCGAACCTGCAGCCGACCAAGGACGCGATCGCGCTCGAATCGCTGACGAGCCCGTATGCGAACCTGATCGCAGTGCGCGCGAAGGACAAGGATCAGCCGTGGGTGAAGAAGCTGGTGAAGGCGTACCAGTCGGCGGAAGTACGGGAATTCATCAAGAAGCAGTTCAAGGGCTCGATGGTCGCGTCGTTCTGACCGCCGCACACTGGTCGGACCGCTGAAACGAAAGGGCCTGCATCGCGCAGGCCCTTTTTCGTTGGCGCCGCTGGCAGACCATTGCGCGGCGCCCGGCGTTCAGCGCCGGCTCACATTTCGCCGCGCCGCGAGCAGATCGCCATGATCTGCTGGATCGCGTAGTTGTCGCGCACGCCCGGCAATGACTGCACGACGCACTCGTGAAAGCGCCGTTCGCGCGGCAGCAGCATCGCGTTGTTGCGGTACAGCGCGTCGCACGAGCGCTGGATCAGTTGCGCGGCCGCGCCGTTGCGGCTCTCGCGCAGCGCGCCCAGCATGCAGTCGTCGTATTGCGCGCTGCCGTCGGTCAGCGCGAATGCCGCGCCTGGCAGCACCAGCGCGACGGCCGCGCACGCGATCGCGTGGAGTCCCCGTTTCATGTGCCCTCCGATGGTGTGGATTGGGTCGGCGGACAGCATAACGTAAAGCTGTGAACGCGGCAGACGCGTTGCGCCGGGGCCGGCGCGGAGCGCCGCCGGCCGGGCTTCCCGAGCGTTTCGCGGCGGTGCGGCGGCCGCATGCGCAGCCCGCTTGGCCGAAAGCGCGGAGTCAGGCGGTGGTCTGCGGAAATGGTATCCTCGTGCGTTCGCCGCCGCGCGCCTTCCCGGGGCCCGCGCGGGGCCGCTGCCGCCCGCGCCGTCATCCGGTTGCGCGCGCATCGGCACCTGCATGACGGCGGCGGGAATCCATCATCCAGAACCGACACAAATACGGGGGAGACTCACCCATGAAGCGTTTCAAGACTTTCGCGATCCGTTCGATCACGGCCGGCGTCGCCGCATTCGCGCTGGCAGGCGCCGCGCACGCCCAGACGGTCAAGGTGCTGTCGATCGTCGACCACCCGGCGCTCGATGCGATCCGCGACGGCGTGCGCGCCGAACTGAAGGCGGAAGGCTACGGCGACGACAAGCTCAAGTGGGAATACCAGAGCGCGCAGGGCAACACGGGCACGGCCGCGCAGATCGCGCGCAAGTTCGTCGGCGACCAGCCCGACGTGATCGTCGCGATCGCGACGCCGGCCGCGCAGGCGGTGGTTGCGTCGACGAAGAGCGTGCCGGTCGTCTATTCGGGCGTGACCGATCCGGTCGCAGCCCAGCTCGTGAAGGGCTGGGGCGCGTCGGGCACCAACGTGACGGGCGTGTCCGACAAGCTGCCGCTCGACCGCCAGGTCGCGCTGATCAAGCGCGTCGTGCCGAAGGCGAAGACGGTCGGCATGGTCTACAACCCGGGCGAGGCGAACTCGGTCGTGGTCGTGAAGGAGCTCAAGGAGCTTCTCGCGAAGCAGGGGATGACGCTGAAGGAAGCGGCCGCGCCGCGCACCGTCGACATCGGCCCGGCCGCGAAGAGCCTGATCGGCAAGGTCGACGTGATCTACACGAACACCGACAACAACGTCGTGTCCGCGTACGAAGCGCTCGTGAAGGTCGCGAACGAAGCGAAGATCCCGCTCGTCGCCGGCGACACCGACAGCGTGAAGCGCGGCGGCATCGCGGCGCTCGGCATCAACTACGGCGACCTCGGCCGGCAGACCGGCAAGGTCGTCGCGCGCATCCTGAAGGGCGAGAAGCCGGGCGCGATCGCGTCGGAGACGAGCAGCAACCTCGAATTGTTCGCGAACACGGGCGCGGCCGCGAAGCAGGGCGTGACGCTGTCGCCGGATCTGCTCAAGGAAGCGAAGACGGTCATCAAGTAAGCCGCGGCCCGAGCGCCGCGCTTGCAGGCCCGATCCGGGCCCGAACGAAACCGCCGGGCGGGCGGCTCCCACCCGGGGCCGCGCGTCCGCTTCGCCCGGCCGGGCACGTCCGGCCGGGAAGCAACAGGATTTCCCCATCATGTCTCTGTTCTCGTTTCTGGGCGCGCTGGAGATCGGCCTGATCTTCAGTCTCGTCGCCCTCGGGGTGCTGATTTCATTCCGCATCCTCAACTTCCCCGACCTGACCGTCGACGGCAGCTTTCCGCTCGGCGGCGCCGTCGCCGCGACGCTGATATCCGCCGGCCACGACCCGTTCACGTCGACGGTGATCGCGATCGTCGCGGGCGCGCTGGCCGGCTTCGTCACCGGCTGGCTCAACGTGCGCCTGAAGATCATGGACCTGCTCGCCAGCATCCTGATGATGATCGCGCTTTATTCGGTGAACCTGCGGATCATGGGCCGGCCGAACGTGCCGCTCATCACCGAGCCGACGATCTTCACCGTGCTGCAGCCCGACTGGATGCCCGACTACGTGCTGCGCCCGGCGCTGCTCGCGATCGTCGTCGTGGTCGCGAAGCTCGGCCTCGACTGGTTCTTCTCGTCGCAGCTCGGCCTCGCGATGCGCGCGACCGGCGCGAACCCGCGGATGGCGCGCGCGCAGGGCATCGCGACGGGCCGCGCGACGCTCGCCGGGATGGCGCTGTCGAACGCGCTCGTCGCGCTCGCCGGTGCGCTGTTCGCGCAGACGCAGGGCGGCGCCGACATCTCGATGGGGATCGGCACGATCGTGATCGGGCTGGCCGCGGTGATCATCGGCGAGACGCTGCTGCCCGCGCGCCGGCTCATGCTGACGACGCTCGCCGTCGTGCTCGGCGCGATCGTCTACCGCTTCTTCATCGCGCTTGCGCTGAACAGCGAATTCATCGGCCTGAAGGCGCAGGACCTGAACCTCGTGACGGCCGCGCTCGTCACGATCGCGCTGGTGCTGCCGGCGACGCGCAAGAAGCTGTTCGCGCGCAAGAACGGAGGGGCCTGACATGCTGTCCGCACACGACCTGAAACTCACGTTCAACCCCGGCACGCCGATCGAGACGCGCGCGTTGCGCGGGCTGTCGCTCGAGATTCCCGACGGCCAGTTCGTCGCGGTGATCGGCTCGAACGGCGCCGGCAAGTCGACTTTCCTCAACGCGATCAGCGGCGACCAGCGCGTCGATGCGGGACGCATCGCGATCGACGGCACGGACGTCACGCGCCAGCCGGCGTGGGACCGCGCGCACCTCGTCGCGCGCGTGTTCCAGGATCCGATGGCCGGCACCTGCGAGGCGCTGACGATCGAGGAAAACATGGCGCTCGCGATGGCGCGCGGCGCCCGGCGCGGCTTTCGGGCGGCGCTCGACCGGCCGTCGCGCGAGCTGTTCCGCGACAAGCTGCGTCTGCTGAACCTCGGGCTGGAAAACCGGCTGACCGATCGGATCGGGCTGCTGTCGGGCGGTCAGCGGCAGGCGGTGAGCCTGTTGATGGCGTCGCTGCGGCCGTCGCGGATCCTGCTGCTCGACGAGCACACGGCCGCGCTCGATCCGAAGACGGCCGCGTTCGTGCTGGAGCTGACCGCGCGCATCGTCGCCGAGAGCAAGCTGACGACGATGATGGTCACGCACAGCATGCGCCAGGCGCTCGACTACGGCGACCGCACGGTGATGCTGCACCAGGGGCAGGTCGTGCTCGACGTGTCGGGCGACCAGCGCCGCGGGCTCGACGTGCCGGACATGCTGCAGATGTTCGAGAAGGTGCGGCACGAGCAGCTCGACGACGACGCGTTGCTGCTCGGCTGACGCGCGGCGGGCGGGCCGGCGCGGTGCGGGGTGCCGCATCGTGCCGGTTCGCCCGGCGGTTGGCGTGTCGGCCCGGCGATTCGGCGACACGATCCGGCCCGCCCGCTCCGGTGCGGCGTGACATGAACGGTCGCGCTGGATTTCCCGTCGTTTTTCCTCTGACGAAAAACCGGTTTCGCCCCGGTACTGTGCGACGCCCGCGCATTGCCATATACTGTATATCCATACAGTTGTGGGTGGCGTCATGCTCGCATCCTCCATTTCTCCCGAATCCCTTCATCCGTCGCTCTGGCGCGGCTCGCAGCTCGCGCGCGGCGGTTCGCGCACGATCGACACGGGTTTCGCGCCGCTGTCCGCCGAGCTGCCAGGCGGCGGCTGGCCGGTCGGCGGGCTCGTCGAGTTGCTGGCCGCTCAGCCGGGCTGCGGCGAGATGCGGCTGCTCGCGCCCGCGCTCGCGCGCACCGTCAGCGCGCGGCGTCCGCTCGCGCTCGTCGCGCCGCCTCAGTCGCCGCATGCGACGGCGCTCGCCGGTCTCGGCGTGCCGGCCGACGCACTGCTGTGGCTGCGCGCCGGCAGCCGCACGGATGCCTTGTGGGCCGCCGAGCAGGCGCTCAGGACGGGCTGCTGCGGTGCGCTGCTGCTCTGGCAGGACGCGCGGCCCGATGCGCTGCGGCGCCTGCATCTCGCGGCCGCGCGCACCGGCGACACGCTGTTCGTGATGCTGCGCCCGCTGTCGGCCGCGCGGCAGCCGTCGCCGGCCGTGCTGCGCGTCGCGCTGCATCCGGTGCCGGGCGGCGTGTCGCTCGACATCGTCAAGCGCCGCGGGCCCGCGCGCAGCGAGCCGCTCGCGCTCGATTTGCCGTCGCCCATCGTGGAGAGCCGCTATGCGCGTCTTGCTCGGCATCCATCTGCCGCGCCTGCCGCTCGACGTGTGCGCCCCGCTGCCGTCTGACGGCGCGGCGGACGACACAGGCGACGCAGGCTGCGCGGTGCTTGAGCAAGGTGTCGTGCTGATTGCCGATGCACCCGCGCGCCGGCAGGGCGTGCGCGCGGGCATGAAGCGCGGCGGCGTGCTGACGCTCGCGCCCGACACACGGCTCGTCGAGCGCGATCCCGCCCGCGAGGCCGATGCGCTGCGCGCGGTCGCGCTCGCATTGCTGCGCTTCTCGCCGTGCGTCGCGCTCGACGACGAAGCGACGCTGATCGTCGACGTCGGCCCGAGCCTGCGCCTGTTCGGCGGCCTGCCGTCGCTGTGCCGCCAGGTGCGCGCGACGCTCGCGGCGCTCGGCTATGCGGCGCGCCTGTCCGCCGCGCCGACCGGGCGCGGCGCGTGGCTGCTCGCGCGCATGTCGGCGCGTGCGCGCATCCGGCGCCGCGTGGCCGGGCCGGCTTCGCTCGTCCGTACGCTCGATCGTCTGCCGTGCGCGCTGCTGCCCGACGCGCGCGCGTATGCGGGCTGGTTCGACGGCCTCGGCTGCCGCACGCTCGCCGATCTGCGCGGCCTGCCGCGCGCGGGGCTGCAGCGCCGCTGCGGTCCGGCGCTGCTCGCCGCGCTCGATCGCGCGTACGGCGATGCGGTCGAGCCGCTTGCGTGGATGGCGGTGCCGCCCGTGTTCGACGTGCGGCTCGAATTGCCGGAGCGCGTCGAATACGCGGAGGCCGTGCTGTTCGCCGCGCGGCGGCTCGTCGTGCAGCTCTGCGGGTGGCTGGCCGCGCGGCAGCTGTCGCTGGCCGCGATGACGTTCGATCTCGAGCACGAGCGCGGCCGTCAGGCCGTGCCGCCGACACCGCTCGAACTCGCGTTCGCCGCGCCCGTGCGCGACGAGACGCACTTCATGCGGCTGCTCGGCGAGCGGCTCGCGCGCGTCGAGTTGCCGGCCGCGGTGATCGCGGTGCGGCTGAAGGCCACGCGCGTCGAATCGGTCGCGCCGCCGGCCGACGATCTTTTTCCCGAGCCGGGCGGCACGCGCGAGACGCGTGCGCGGCTGTTCGAACTGCTGGTCGCGCGGCTCGGCGCGGAGAACGTGCTGCGCGCGGCACCCGTCGCCGATCACCGTCCGGAGGCTGCGAACCGCTGGCTGCCGCTCGATGCGCAAGCGGGCAGGCCGGCCGGCGGGCCGCCCGCCGTGCCGCCGCGCCCCGCGTGGCTGCTGGCCGAGCCGCAGCCGCTCCTGATGCGCGAGAACCGGCCGGTGTTCCATACGCCGCTCAGGATGATGTCGTCGGCCGAGCGGATCGAAGCCGGGTGGTTCGACGGGCAACTGGCCGCACGCGATTACTACGTCGCGCAAGACGAGGTCGGTGCGTGCTACTGGGTGTTCCTGGAGCGCTCGGGAAGCCAGGCCGAGCCGCGCTGGTTCCTGCATGGCTTGTTCGGGTAAGTCGAAATGAGTGCGGAATTCAGCTGGCTGCCCGATTACGCGGAGTTGTTCTGCCGATCGAACTTTTCGTTCCTGCATGGCGCGTCGCATGCGGACGAACTGGTCGAGCGCGCGGCCGAGCTCGGCTATCGCGGGATCGCGATCACCGACGAATGTTCGCTGGCCGGCGCGCCGCGCATGCATGTCGCGGCGCAGGCGCAAGGGCTGCCGCTCGTCATCGGTTCGTATTTCGAAGTCACGCCGGATGAAGTCGCACCGGGTCACGATCCGGGCCCCGGCGCGTTCGGCCTCGTGCTGCTCGCGCAGAACCGCGAGGGTTACGGCAATCTTGCCGAGCTGATCTCGTGGCGGCGGATGGCCGCGCCGAAGGGCACCTACACGTTGACGTCGCGGATGCTGTCGGCCCCGCCCGCGGCGTTTGCGCACCTGCGCGGCATGCCCGATTGCTTCGCGATTCTCGTGCCCGCGTATCCGGTGCGCGCGGACGTGCTCGATGCGCAGGTCGCATGGTTTCGCGCGACCTTCGGCGAACGCGCGCGGCTCGGGCTCGTGCAGTTGCAGCGCGCGCTCGATGGCGCGCAGCGCGAAGAGATTCGCGCGGCCGGCGAGCGGCGCGGCGTGCGTATCGTCGCACTCGGCGACGTGACGATGCACCGGCGCTCGTGCAAGGCATTGCAGGACGTGATGACGGCGATCCGGGTCGGGATGCCGGTTGCCGAGTGCGGGTATGCGCTGGCGCCGAATGCGGAGCAGCACCTGCGTTTGCGGCAGCGGATCGGGCAGTTGTACGCGCCGGACGAAATCGCGGAGACCTGCGCGATTCTCGACGCGTGCGATTTCGACCTCGGCTCGCTGCGCTACGAGTATCCCGACGAGATCGTGCCGCATGGGCTGACGCCGACGCGCTATCTGGAACAGGAAACCTTCGCGGGGGCGGCGGGGCGTTATCCGCAAGGCATTCCGGAGAAGGTCGAGAGGCAGATCCGCCATGAACTCGACCTGATCGCGAGGCTGAGCTACGAACCGTTCTTCCTGACCGTCTACGACATCGTCAAATACGCGCGCAGCCAGAACATCCTGTGCCAGGGCCGCGGCTCGGCCGCGAACTCGGTCGTCTGCTACTGCCTCGGCATCACCGAGGTCGATCCCGACCAGAGCACGATGCTGTTCGAGCGCTTCATCAGCGAGGAGCGCGGCGAGCCGCCGGACATCGACGTCGACTTCGAGCATCAGCGCCGGGAAGAGGTCATTCAGCATATCTACGAAAAATACGGCAAGGATCGCGCGGCACTCGCGGCGGCGGTCTCGACGTATCGTCCGCGCGGCGTGCTGCGCGAAACCGGCAAGGCGCTCGGCGTCGATCCGATGCTGGTCGACCGCGTCGCGAAGGGGCATCGCTGGTTCGACGGCAGCCGCGACCTGCTGCAGCAATTCGCGACGACCGGGCTCGATCCGGCCACGCCGATCATTCGCGCATGGGCCGAACTCGCGGGGCGCTTGCTCAACTTTCCGCGCCACCTGTCGCAGCATTCGGGCGGCTTCGTGATCAGCCGCGGCAAGCTCACGCGGCTCGTGCCGGTCGAGAACGCGGCGATGGACGGGCGGCGCGTGATCCAGTGGGACAAGGACGATCTCGAGGCGCTCGGGCTGATGAAGGTCGACGTGCTCGCGCTCGGCATGCTGTCGGCGCTGCATCGCGCCTTCGACATGCGCACCGCGTGGCGCGGGCCGCAGGAGGACGGCCAGCCGTTCACGCTGAAGCACATTCCGCAGGATGACGAACCAACCTACGACATGATCTGCCGGGCGGATACGGTCGGCGTATTCCAGATCGAATCGCGTGCGCAGATGTCGATGCTGCCGCGGCTGAGGCCGCGCAACTACTACGATCTCGTCGTCCAGGTGTCGATCGTGCGGCCCGGGCCGATCCAGGGCGGCGCCGTGCATCCGTATCTGAAACGGCGCAGGATCGTGGCCGGCGAGGAGGAGGGCGAGGTCACGTATCCGAGCGAGGCGCTCAAGGAAGTGCTCGTTCGCACGCTCGGCGTGCCGATCTTCCAGGAGCAGGTGATGCAGATCGCGATCGTCGCGGCGGGCTTCACGCCCGGCGAGGCCGACGAACTGCGCCGCGCGATGGCCGCGTGGAAGCGCAAGGGCAACCTCGAGAAGTATCACGACAAGATCATCGACGGCATGCTCGAGCGCGGCTACACGCGCGAATTCGCCGAGCAGATCTTCGAGCAGATCAAGGGCTTCGGCGAATACGGCTTTCCCGAGAGCCACGCGGCCAGCTTCGCGAAACTCGCGTACGCGAGCAGTTGGCTCAAATGCCACGAACCCGCGATCTTCGTCGCGTCGCTGCTGAACAGCCAGCCGATGGGCTTCTACGCACCCGCGCAGCTCGTGCAGGACGCGAAGCGCCACGGCGTGAAGGTCTTTCCGGCCGACGTCACGCGAAGCGGCTGGGAAGCGTCGCTCGAAGCGCTGCCCGGCCAGCCGCCGCCGCACGGCCAGCCCGCGGTGCGGCTCGGCCTGTCGCTCGTGCGCGGCCTCGGCGAGGCTGCCGCGCGGCGCATCGAGGCCGCGCGCGCGGCCGGCCCGTTCGAGAACGTCGACGCGCTCGCGCGCCGCGCGCAGCTCGAACGGCGCGATCTCGAAGCGCTCGCCGCCGCGAACGCGCTCGCGGCGCTCGCCGGCCATCGCCGCGATGCACTGTGGCAGGCCGTCGCCGCGGCACCGGAGCGCGACCTGCTCGCCGTCGCGCCGATCGACGAAACGGAGCAGCCCGTGCTCGGCGCGCCGTCGGAAGCCGACGACATCCTCGCCGACTATCACACCACCGGCCTCACGCTGAACCGCCACCCGGTCGCGCTGCTGCGGCCCGCGTTGCGCGCGCAGCGGCTGTCGTCCGCGGCCGAGTTGCGCGACCGTCCCGACGGCCGGCTCGCGCGTGCGTGCGGGCTCGTGATCGCGCGGCAGATGCCGGGCACCGCGAAGGGCGTGATGTTCATGACGCTCGAGGACGAGACGGGCTGCGTGAACGTGATCGTGCGGCCCGAGCTGCTCGCACGGCAGCGCCGCGAAACGCTCGATTCGCGACTGCTCGCGGCGTCGGGCGTGTGGCAGGTCGTCAGCGACGTGAGGCACCTCGTCGCGCAGCATTTCGAGGATCTGACGCCGCTGCTCGGCGGCCTGCGCACGTCGAGCCGCGAGTTCCACTGACGCTGTGCGCCGGCATGCCGCCCGCGTGCCGCCGCCGGATGCATACCAGTCGGCCGAACTGGTTCTATTCCGGTATCGTTTTCGGCTTCCCAAGCCTGGCAAATCCGGCCCGGGAACTGTCCCCTTGCATACCAATCCGGGTAAATCCCTATCCCGCATCGCATTGTAAACAAAGGCTTTCCGGCAACTAAAACGCTTGTCGGGCAAGGCTCTCGGCGATTTTCATGCCGCTAATACCAGTTCGTTGACTGGTATTATGGTGGTTATATAATGCGTTCACTTTCGACGGTCCGAGATCGTCGTCCGACACCCGGAGGCACATGGAAACCGGCTGGTCCGAACTGGCGCCCGATCCCCTCGACGACACGCCGCTGTATCTGCAGCTCGCCCGCAACCTGGCGAGCGCGATTCACGCCGGCGCGTGGCGGGCCGGCGAGGCGCTGCCGTCGGAGCGGCTGCTGTCGGGTTCGGTCGGCGTGTCGCGGATCACGGCCCGCCGTGCGCTCGCGCTGCTGGTCGAGCAGGGGCTGATCAAGCGGGCGCGCGGGGCGGGCAGCTTCATCACGCCGCGCGTTGCCGATCCGCTGTCGCGTCTCGTCGGCTTCACCGCGAAGATGCAGCAGCGCGGTTTCGTGCCCGATTCGGTGTGGCTGTCGCGCACGCTGCGCACCGCGAGCCGCGACGAGATCACGCGTCTCGGCCTCGCGCCCGGCGCGACGGTCGCGCGGCTCGAGCGGCTGCGCCGCGCGGACGGCATCGTGATGGCCGTCGAGCATTCGACGCTGCCGGCCGCTGTGGTGCCCGATCCGCAGGCGCTCGGCGCGTCGCTGTACGAATACCTCGACGCACGCGGGATGACCGTCGTGCGCGCGCTGCAGCACTTTCGCGCGGCGAACGCGACGCACGAGATCGCGAAGTGGATGTCAGTGAAGCCGGGCTCGGCCCTGCTCGTGATCACGCGCATCGGCTACGGTGTCGACCAGCGGGCGATCGAAGTGTCCGAAACGTATTGCCGCGACGACTATTACGACTTCGTCGCCGAACTGAAACGCTGACGCGCGAGACTGCCCGTGCGCCACGCGCGGCGGAGCGCAACGAAGCACAACGGATTTGCAAATCGCGACGCGGATGTCCGCGTCACCAGATCATCAAGAGAAACGTCATGCTGACTGGAAACATCCTCACCCCCGACGGCTGGATTCTCGGCTCGCTCGACAGCGAGAACGGCCGCATCACCACGCTCGACGGCACGCCCGCCGATCCCGCGAAGAACGACGCGCCGTACATCCTGCCCGGCTTCATCGACCTGCACGTGCACGGCGGCGGCGGCGCCGACGTGATGGAAGGCGGCGACGCGATCGAGACGATCGCGCGCACGCACGCGCAGTTCGGCACGACGAGCCTGCTCGCGACGACGATGACCGCGCCGCGCGACGAACTGATGCAGGTCGTCGCGAATCTCGGCACCGTCGCGCGCACCCGCACGCCCGGCGGCGCGCGCGTGCTCGGCGTGCATCTCGAAGGGCCGTACATCAACCCCGGCAAGCTCGGCGCGCAGCCGGACGCGGCCGTGTCGGCCGTGCTCGACGAAGTGCTGAAGTACCTGTCGATCGCGCCGATCCGGGTCGTCACGCTCGCGCCGGAAATCGCCGGTCACATCGAGATCATCGGCGAGATGGCCGCGCGCGGCGTGCGCGTGCAGCTCGGCCACTCGCTCGCGACCTACGACGACGCCGTCGCCGCGCTCAAGCACGGCGCATGCGGCTTCACGCACCTGTTCAACGCGATGTCGCCGCTGCATCACCGCAACCCGGGCCTCGTCGGCGCCGCACTCGCGCATGCCGAATACGCGGAAATCATCCCCGACCTGCTGCACGTGCATCCGGGCGCGATTCGTGCGGCGCTGCGCGCGATCCCGCGCCTGTACGTCGTGACCGACAGCACGTCCGCCACCGGCATGCCCGACGGCGAATACCGGCTCGGCAGCCAGCACGTGACGAAGTGCCTCGGCGGCGTGCGGCTCGCCGACGGCACGCTCGCCGGCAGCACGCTGACGATGGACCAGGCGCTGCGCAACCTCGTGTCGCTCGGCCTGCCGATCGCCGACGTGTCGAACCGGATGTCGCGCTATGCGGCCGACTACCTCGGCGTCACCGATCGCGGCCGCCTCGAGCGAGGCGCATGGGCCGACCTCGCCGTGTTCGATCGCGACCTGAACCTCACCGCGACCTACGTCGAAGGAGAATCGATTGTCGAATATGCTTAAGGAAGCGCGCGAGTCCGCCCAGGTCGTCGCCGCGCAACTCGCCGACACCACGCGCGTCGAAGCGCTCGCCGGCCAACTCCTCGATCACCCGCCGGCCGTCGCGCTGACGGTCGCGCGCGGCAGCTCGGATCACGCCGCCAGCTATTTCGCGAGCCTGACGATGAGCCGCCTCGGCGTGCCCGTCGCGTCGCTGCCGATGTCGGTCGCGACGCTGCAGCAGGCGCCGCTGAAGGTGCAGGACCAGCTCGCGCTGGCATTCTCCCAGTCGGGCAAGAGCCCCGACCTCGTCAACACGATGGCCGCGCTGCGCGAAGCCGGCGCGCGCACCGTCGCCGCCGTCAACGTGCTGCCGTCGCCGCTCGCCGACGCGTGCGAGCACCAGCTGCCGCTGCTGGCCGGCCCCGAACTGTCGGTCGCCGCGACCAAGAGCTACATCGCGATGCTGTCGCTGTCCGCGCAGATCGTCGCGTACTGGCAGCGCGACGCCGCGCTGATCACGGCACTGCGCGGCCTGCCCGACGTGCTCGCGCAGGCGGGCCGGCTCGACTGGTCGCCGGCCGTCGCCGCGCTCGCGGGCATCGAGCGGATGATCGTGATCGGCCGCGGCCTCGGTCTTGCGATCGCGCAGGAAGCCGCACTGAAACTGAAGGAAACCTCCGGCATCCAGGCCGAGGCGTTCTCGAGCGCCGAAGTCCGTCACGGCCCGATGGAGCTGATCGACCGCGACTATCCGCTGCTCGTGTTCGCGCCGCCGGGCCCGGAGCAGGCCGGGCTGCTGCAGCTCGCGCAGGACATGCGCGCACGCGGCGCGGCCGTGCTGCTCGCGGCGCCCGCCGGCACGCCCGGCGCGACCTTGCCGCTCGCGCAGTCCGCCCATTCGGCGCTCGACCCGATCGCCGCCATTCTTTCGTTCTACGTGATGGCGGCGGATCTCGCCGTCGCGCGCGGCCGCAATCCCGACACGCCGCGCCACCTGAACAAAGTCACCGAAACGCACTGATAGCCGAGACAGCCGATGAGACGCGCCGAGGAGTCCCAGTTGAAGAGTTCCACCCATGATCAGATCGTCCTGCTTGCCCCGCTGACCGGGCCGATCGTCGCGTTGGCCGACGTGCCCGATCCGGTGTTCTCCGGCGGGATGTTCGGCGACGGCATCGGCATCGATCCGCTCGCGGGCCGGCTCGTCGCGCCGTGCGCCGGCATCGTGTCGCATCTCGCGCGCACCGGCCATGCGGTGACGATCACGACGCCGCAGGGCGCGGAAGTGCTGCTGCACATCGGCATCGACACCGTCGAGCTGAACGGGCAGGGCTTCACCGCGCGCGTCGAAGCCGGCGCGCGTGTCGCGGCGGGCGACCTGTTGATCGAGTTCGACCAGGACGCGGTCGCGCGCAGCGCGCATTCGCTGGTTTCGGTGATCGCCATTGCGAACTCCGACGCGTTCGACGTCGTCGAGCGCGCGAGCGGTTTCGCGACGGCCGGCGAGACGCAGTTGCTGACGCTGCGCGGCAAGGGCGAAGCCGCCGCGCAGGCGGCGCAGGCCGGCGCGGCGGCGATGAACGAAGTGCGCCGCGCGGTCGTGCTGACGCAGCCCGGCGGCCTGCATGCGCGCCCGGCCGCGCGGGCGCGCGAAGCCGCGCGCGGGCTCGACGCACATGTCGACGTGCTTTTCGACGGCCGCAAGGCGCCGATCGCAAGCGTGGTCGGCCTGCTCGGCCTCGGCGCCGGCGAAGGCGCGACGATCGAACTGGTCGGCCGCGGGGCGCACGCGCGGGAAGCCGTCGAAGCGGTCGAGCGTGAGTTGCTGCGCGAAGCGCACGGCGAGGTCGAGGAACGGCCGGCGCGGCTCAAGTCGCCCGCACCGCAGCCGATCGTGCGCAACACCGGCGCAACACTCGATCCGAACACGCTCGCGGGCGTGTGCGCCGCGCCCGGCATCGCGGTCGGCACGCTGGTGCGTCTCGACGATGCGGACATCGTGCCGCCCGAACAGGCGACCGGCACGCCCGCGTCGGAAAGCCGCCGGCTCGACCAGGCGCTGACGGCGGTCGATGCCGAACTCGACGAAACGGTGCGCAACGCATCGGCGCGCGGCGCGGTCGGCGAGGCGGGAATCTTCGCGGTGCATCGCGTGCTGCTCGAGGACCCGACGCTGGTCGACGCGGCGCGCGACCAGATCAGCCTCGGCAAGAGCGCGGGCTTTGCGTGGCGCGCGACGATCCGCGCGCAGATCGATACGCTGTCGAAGCTCGACGACGCGCTGCTCGCCGAGCGCGCGGCCGACCTCCGCGACATCGAGAAGCGCGTGCTGCGCGCGCTCGGCCACACGAGCGGCGCGACGCGCACGCTGCCCGACGAGGCCGTGCTCGCCGCCGAGGAATTCACGCCGTCGGACCTGTCGTCGCTCGATCGCCAGCGCGTGACCGCGCTCGTGATGGCGCGCGGCGGCGCGACGTCGCATGCGGCGATCATCGCGCGTCAGCTCGGCATTCCGGCGCTCGTCGCGGTCGGCGACGCGCTGTACGCGATTCCGGACGGCACGCAGGTCGTCGTCGATGCGAGCGCGGGCCGTCTCGAACACGCGCCGACCGCGCTCGACGTCGAACGCGCACGCCACGAACGCCAGCGCCTGGACGGCGTGCGCGAAGCGAACCGGCAACAGGCCGGCGCTGCCGCCGCGACCATCGACGGCCGCGCCATCGAGGTCGCCGCGAACATCGCGACGCTCGACGACGCGAACACCGCGGTCGACAACGGCGCGGACGCGGTCGGCCTGCTGCGCACCGAACTGATGTTCATCCATCGCCAGGCCGCGCCGAGCGTCGTCGAGCACCAGCAGAGCTACCAGTCGATCGTCGACGCGCTGCAGGGCCGCACCGCGATCATCCGCACGCTCGACGTCGGCGCCGACAAGGAAGTCGACTACCTCACGCTGCCCCCCGAACCGAACCCGGCGCTCGGCCTGCGCGGCATTCGCCTCGCGCAGGTGCGCCCCGATCTGCTCGACGATCAGCTGCAGGGCCTGCTCGCGGTGAAGCCGTTCGGCGCGGTGCGGATCCTGCTGCCGATGGTGACGGATGCGGGCGAGCTCGTGCGGCTGCGCAAGCGTATCGACGAATTCGCGCGTGCGCAGGGCCGTGCCGAGCCGATCGAGGTCGGCGTGATGATCGAGGTGCCGTCGGCGGCACTGCTCGCCGACCAGCTCGCGCAGCACGCGGATTTCCTGTCGATCGGCACCAACGACCTGACGCAGTACACGCTCGCGATGGACCGCTGCCAGGCCGATCTGGCCGCGCAGTCCGACGGCCTGCATCCGGCCGTGCTGCGCCTGATCGACATCGCGGTGCGCGGCGCGGCGAAGCACGGCAAGTGGGTCGGCGTGTGCGGCGCGCTCGGCGGCGATCCGCTCGCGGTGCCGATCCTCGTCGGCCTCGGCGTGACCGAACTGTCGGTCGACCCGGTGTCGGTGCCGGGCATCAAGGCGCGCGTGCGCCGTCTCGATTACCAGCTGTGTCGCCAGCGTGCACAGGATCTGCTCGCACTCGACTCGGCACAGGCGGTAAGGGCAGCAAGCCGCGAGGTCTGGCCGCTCGACTGAACGTCGACGGCGGGCGCGCGAGCGTTTCACCACGCAAGCAATTAGGTCAACGACGATTAATGACGAGACATGGATTGGAGGACTGAATGGACGGGAATCCGTTTCTGAAGATACAGGGCCTGGGTCGAGCGCTGATGCTGCCGATCGCGGTGTTGCCGGTCGCCGGCATCCTGCTGCGGCTCGGACAGCCGGACGTGTTCAACATCAAGATGATCGCCGACGCCGGCGGCGCGATCTTCGACAACCTGCCGCTGCTGTTCGCGATCGGCGTGGCGGTCGGTTTCGCGAAGGACAACAACGGCGTGGCGGCGCTCGCGGGCGCGATCGGTTACCTGATCGAAACCGCGATCATGAAGGATATCGATCCCAAGCTGAACATGGGCGTGCTGTCCGGGATCATCGCGGGCGTGGTCGCGGGCTTGCTGTACAACCGCTACAAGGACATCAAGCTGCCGGACTACCTTGCGTTCTTCGGCGGCAAGCGGTTCGTGCCGATCATCACGGGGCTGGTGTGCGTGGTGCTCGGCATCGCGTTCGGGTACGTGTGGCAGCCGATCCAGCATGCGATCGACGCGGCCGGCCAGTGGCTGACGACGGCGGGCGCGATCGGTGCGTTCGTGTTCGGCTTCCTGAACCGCCTGCTGCTCGTCACGGGCCTGCACCACATCATCAACTCGCTCGCGTGGTTCGTGTTCGGCAACTTCACGCCGCCGGCCGGCGGCGAGCTCGTGCACGGCGACCTGCACCGCTTCTTCGCGGGCGATCCGACCGCGGGCACCTTCATGGCCGGCTTCTTCCCGATCATGATGTTCGGCCTGCCGGCCGCGTGTCTCGCGATGCTGCATGAAGCGCCGAAGGAGCGCCGCGCGATGGTCGGCGGCCTGCTGTTCTCGATGGCGCTCACGTCGTTCCTGACCGGGGTGACCGAGCCGATCGAATTCAGCTTCATGTTCCTCGCACCGGTGCTGTACGTGATCCACGCGGTGCTCACGGGGCTGTCGCTCGCGGTCTGCCAGATCCTCGGCGTGAAGCTCGGCTTCACGTTCTCGGCCGGCGCGATCGACTACGTGCTGAACTACGGGCTGTCGACGAAGGGCTGGATCGCGGTGCCGCTCGGTATCGCATACGGCGTCGCGTATTACGGACTGTTCCGCTTCTTCATCCGCAAGTTCAACATGGCGACGCCGGGCCGCGAGCCGGCCTCGGCCGATGCGGCGGCCGAGTCGTACGCATCGGGCGGCTTCGTCGCGCCGGCGGCCGGCGCCGCCGCGGCAGCACCGCGTGCGCAACGCTACATCGCCGCGCTCGGCGGTGCAGGCAACCTGACGGTCGTCGACGCATGCACGACGCGCCTGCGCCTGACCGTCGTCGATCCGGAGAAGGTGTCGGAGCCGGAACTGAAGTCGATCGGCGCGCGCGGCGTGCTCAAGCGCGGCGGCAACAGCGTGCAGGTGATCATCGGGCCCGAGGCCGACATCATTGCCGACGAGATGCGCTCGGCGATCGGCAGCGGCGCGACCGGCGCCGCCGTGACGACCACGGCCACGGCCGCTGCGGCTCAGCCGGTCACGGGCGCGGCCGCCGGTCCGCTCGATCCCGATCCGCTGCGCTGGCTCGCGGTGTTCGGCGGGGCGACCAACGTCGCTTCGCTCGACGCGATCGCGACCACGCGCCTGCGCGTCGTCGTGCGTGACGCATCGGCGGTCGATCGCGATCGACTCGGCGCGCTCGACGTCGCATGGGTGTCGCCGGACACGTTCCACATCGTCTGCGGCAACGCGGCGGCACGTTACGCGGAACAGCTCGGCGCGCGCCTGACGTCGACGGGCGGCGGGGCGGCACCGCAACCGGCCTGATCCGGCACGATGCGATGAGGTGGGCCCGATCCGCGTGGCGGGTTCGGGCCGCCGGCCGGTAAAACGAAAACGGCTTGCGATACGTCGCAAGCCGTTTTGCTTTGGCGGGGCGTGGGCGCGATGCAATCGTCCGCATCGCGCACCGCTTGCGTGGATCGGCAACCGCTCAATCGTTCACGGGTTCGTCAGCGTGAAGGTCGGCTTCCGGTAGCCGATGCCGGCCCGGTCGAGCTTCGGCAATTCGCGCTGCGTGAGCAGCGTCGCGAAGCCAGCCCAGTCGCGCTGCAGCGCGGCCAGGTCGACGTGATGCGTGTCGCCGCGCTTGAACCGCACGCCGGCCGCATACGGCAGCTCCCAGTCGGCCCGGTGCCACGCGCGTTCGGCGAGCGCGAGCAGCCGCGGATAGGCCATGTATTCGAGGAACGTGTCGTTGCGCATCACCTCGCCCCACGCCTGCCCCTGCATGCCTTCGATGCGCGGCGCGGGGCCGGTGCCCGTCACCTCGAATGCGTTGCCGTCACGATCGCCCATCACTTCGGCGTTCTGCGGCAGGTTCTCGGGCGCGAACGAGAACACCTTGTACTCGTCCGTCGCGTGCGAGCCCCAGTAATAGCCGCGCTCGCGCGGGTTGAGCGTGTACGGGAAGTCGAAGTACAGGTAGTCGGGCAGCGCGAGCACCGTCAGGTAACCCTTGCCGCTCAGGTCGCGTGCGCTGTCCGACGCGCCCCAGAAGATCGTGTCCCACAGCGACACCATCACGTGGCGCGTGCTGAAGTCCTGCGGCCCGTTCGCATGCTTGATGCCGTCCTGCCACGCGGCCATCGTGTCGATCCCGTTCGCGTCGACCGCTGCGCTCACCTGTTTCGCGAAACGCGTCGGCAGCTCGTCGATCGACTTGATCTCGCCGCGCTGGAGCAGCGCCGTGCACGCGGGCGAACGCGCCCACGGCTTGTCCTGCGCGGCGACATCGATGCGCCCCTTGTTCGGGTCGTTGCCGTTCAGCGGCTGGAAGCCCCCGCCGAGGAAGATGTTCTTCGCCTCGTCGCCGCCGTAGTGCCAGGTGTGCAGCGGCGCTTGCGCGTCCGCATGCATTGCCGCGATCTCGCGGATCACCTTCGACGCGAAATTGAGCGCGCCCGGCACGCACGGATTCAGGTCGCTGCGCCGATCGTAGAACTGCACCGTCGTCAGGTTCGTCGTGTCCTGCGGATCGAGCAGCCGGTACGCGTTCGCTTCCTGCTCGCGGCCGGCCGCGTGCAGCCGCCGGTAGCGCGCCTCCATCGTCACGACGGCCGCGCGCGCATGCGCGGGCATGTCGATTTCGGGGATGATCCTGACGAAGCGGGCAGCCGCGTAGCGCACGAGCGCCACGTAGTCGTCGCGCGTCAGGTAGCCGCCGCCCGAGCGGTTGTCGGGGCCCGAGCCGAGCTGCGGCAGCAGGCAGCGCGTCTCGCTCGGGTCGTGACAGCGGCGCGAGCCGATATCGGTCAGCTCCGGCAGGCCGGGAATCTCGATGCGCCAGCCTTCGTCGTCGGACAGATGCAGGTGCAGGCGGTTGAGCTTGTATGCGCTCATCTGGTCGATCAGGCGGCGCAGCGTCGCCGGGTGCTTGAAGTTGCGCGCGAGGTCGACGTGCATCCCGCGATGCGTGAAGCGCGGCGCATCCTCGACGAGCATCGCCGGGATCGGGCCGCCGCCGGCGGGCGCGAGCGAGTAGAGCGTCTGCACGCCGTAGTAGAGGCCCGCGCGATCGTAGCCTTCGATCAGCACGCCGCGCGGCCCGATCGCGAGCCGGTAGCCGCCCGGCACCGCAATGTCGGCCGGCAGCCGGCGCGGTGCGACGGCACCGCGGACCGGCACGCGCGCGCCGTCGAGCCCGAGTGTCGTCGCACGTTCGCGCAGCGCCGCGATTTGCCCATCCGGCAGGTCCGGCAGCGCGAGCTCGACGCCGCGCAGGTCGAGCGTGCCGGGCAGCGGCTGTTCGCGTTTCACGCTCGGCAGTGCGCGGCTCGCGTCGGGGCGTGCCGCCACGGGCGGCGCGTTGCCGGTCGAATTGTTTTGCGCGTCGGCAGGCAGCGATTCGACATAGCGGAGCTCGTCGTCGGTGTCGTTGTAGCGGAGCACGGCGGGCGGTGCGCCGTCGACGACGACATACGGGCGCGGAATCACGTCGCTGTAGCGCAGCAGCCAGTATTCGGCGACGAACGGCAGTTCGATGCGTTCGCCGGGCGCGAGCCGCACCGAGCCCGGCTGCGGCGTCAGCTCGTACAGGTCGCCGGTGAGCCGCCGCAGCGCGAAGCCCGGACGATCGATCCGCAGCAGCCGCCGGATGCTGTGCAGGTACAGCTTCCAGCCGCCGTCGGCGATCGTCTGGTGGCCGCGGTTCTGCAGGATCAGGCGGCCGGTCGCGCAGGCCGCGCCGTCGGCGCCGAGATCGGCGCACGGCACGCCGGCCGCGGCCGCGTGGTTGTTGTCGACGGCGACGCGCAGCGCGAGGCCGTTCGACAGAAGCGTCGCGAGACTGGCCGCTTGCGCGGCCGGTTGTGCGATGCCGGCAGCCGCGACGGCGGCGGTCGGCGTCGGCTGCGCGCCGATCGCGACGGGCGGCAGTGCTGCGATCAACAGGGCGGCAACGGAGGATGGCAAGGTGTGCTTCATTCGAACTCCTGAGAAAAAAGTGGGCGTGGCGGCGTCGTTGGGGGCGACGTCGCCGCGATCGGGTCTTTCAATGGAGCTGCGGGAGATACCCGCGCACGGGGCGATGCGGCCGCACCGCGCGCATTCGGCACGCGGGGGCGTGCGTTACGGAACGGGAGGCGGGCACCCGTGCCGATCGGATCGGCGGGGCGGAGGATGCGTGCTCATCGGCGGCGCACGGCAATCGCCGCGGCAACGATGCGACCGCGGCGGAGCGGGTTCGACCGGCCGCGCACGATCGCAACGGCGGCCGCTGCCGCATACGCATGGCAACTCGGCGCGCGGGCGCGCGCCAGACACGGGATTCGCATGTCTCCCCCACCAGATGGATTCGGCCTGTCGGCGGCCGTGTCCAAAGATCTTATGAAACCTTTGATTGGTATTCAAGTGGTATCAATCTGGCGCTAAATTGGCATCGGGGAATCGCGGGGCCGCCGATGGTACGGACGAAAAAAAACCTCGCATGACGCGAGGTTCGTTCCGGACGGGAGGGGCGGTGCGAGCCGCCTTCCCGCGTGCGATCAGCCGCGGCGTGCGCGCACCGGCGCTTCCTGCGGCTTCTGCCGCGCTTCGAGCCACATCGCGTTGACGATGCCGAACGACAGCGCGACGCCGATACCGAGAATCCAGCTGAAATACCACATGATCCGACTCCTTGCGAAACGGTGGGCAGGGGCGCGTGCGCGCCCCGGCCGGGTTCAATACATCGAGTGCTTGTTCTCTTCGAGCGACTGATGCGTGACCTTGCCGCGCATCACGCGGTACACCCAGCTCGTGTAGAGCAGGACGATCGGCAGGAACACGATCACCGCGAACAGCATCACCTGCAGCGTCATGTGGCTCGACGTCGAGTCCCACACGGTCAGGCTGCTGCGCGGGTCGAGCGACGACGGCATGATGAACGGGAACATCGAGAAGCCCGCGGTCAGGATCACGCCGGTGATCATCAGGCCGGTGCAGAAGAACGCCGTCTTTTCCTGCTTCGAGCCGGCGAGCAGCAGCGCGAGCAGGCCGCCCGCGATCCCGACGACGGGTGCCGCGATCATCCACGGATACTCGCCGTAATTCGCGAGCCACAGGCCCGAGCCGGCGGCGACGTCCTTGAGCAGCGGGTTCGCGACCGTATCGGTCGGCGCGGCGTGCGTGATGTGGAAGCCGCCGATGGTCGACGCGATCAGCACGCCGGCCAGCACGAACAGCACGACCGCGAGGAGCGCCGACACGCGCAGCGCGATCGACGCGCGGCGTGCGATCACGCCGTCGGTCTTCATCTTGATGAACGCGGCGCCGTGCGCGACGAGCATCGTGAGGCTGACGAGCCCGCAGAGCAGCGCGAACGGGTTCAGCAACGCCCAGAAGCCGCCGTAGTAGGTCACGCGCAGGTCGCTGTCGAACTTGAACGGCACGCCCTGCAGCAGGTTGCCGAACGCGACGCCGAACACCAGCGCCGGCACGAAGCCGCCGACGAACAGGCCCCAGTCCCAGCCGGCGCGCCAGCGCGGGTCGGGCCGCTTGCTGCGATAGTCGAATCCGACCGGCCGGAAGAACAGCGCGAACAGCACGAGCAGCATCGCGAAGTAGAAGCCGGAGAACGACGCGGCATAGACGAGCGGCCAGGCGGCGAACATCGCGCCGCCGGCCGTGATCAGCCACACCTGGTTGCCTTCCCACGTCGCGCCGACCGTGTTGACGATGATGCGGCGTTCCTCGTCGGTCTTGCCGAGGAACGGCAGCAGCGCGGTCGCGCCCATGTCGAAGCCGTCGGTGACGGCGAAGCCGATCAGCAGCACGCCGACGAGCAGCCACCAGATCAGCTTGAGAGTTGCATAGTCCATAGCGATTCCTTGTTCGGTTTCAGGTGCGCGCTCAGGCCGACGCGTGCTCGCCGGCGGCCGCCAGCTCGTGGTGATAGCGGCCGGTATGCAGCGAGGACGGGCCGAGACGCGCGTACTTGAACATCAGCTTGATCTCGATGACGAACAGTGCCGTGTAGAACGCGATGAAACCGGCGAGGCTCAGGTACAGGTCCGTCGACGTCAGGCTGGACGCGGACAGATGCGTCGGCAGGATGCCCGCGATCGTCCACGGCTGGCGGCCGAGCTCGGCGACGACCCAGCCGAATTCCGCGGCGAGCCACGGCAGCGGGATCGCCCACACTGCATAGCGCAGGAACCAGCGACGGTTGTCCTGCAGCAACTGCCGGCGCGCGCAGAACCAGAACGCGGCGACGAAGGTCGCGAGGAACAGGAAGCCGAGGAACACCATGATCCGGAACGAGAAGAACACGGGCGCGACCGGCGGGATTGTCTTCTTCGCGGCGGCCTTGATCTGCTCCGGCGTCGCATCGACCACGTTCGGCGTGAACTGCTTGAGCATCAGCCCGTAGCCGAGATACTGCTTGTGCTGATCGAACAGCGCGCGGGTCGCGTCGCTCTTGTCGCCTTCCTTGATCTTCTGCAAGGCGCCGTACGCGACCATCCCGCTCTGGATGTGTTCCTCGCTGTGCTTCGCGAGCTCGCGCAGGCCGATCACCGGTTCGTCGATCGAGCGTGTCGCGATCAGGCCGAGCGCGTACGGGATCTTGATCGCGTAGTCGGTGCGCTCTTCCTTCTGGTTCGGGATGCCGATCAGCGTGAACGATGCGGGTGCCGGCTGGGTTTCCCATTCCGATTCGATCGCGGCGAGCTTCATCTTCTGCACTTCGCCGGTCGTGTAGCCCGATTCGTCGCCGAGCACGATCACGCAGAGCGTCGACGCGAGACCGAAGCCTGCCGCGACCGCGAACGAGCGCAGCGCGAAGTCGGTGTCGCGCTTCTTCAGCAGATACCACGACGAGATGCCGAGCACGAACATCGCGGCCGTCACGTAGCCGGCCGACACGGTGTGCACGAACTTCACCTGGGCGACCGGGTTGAACAGCACGTCGAACAGGTTCGTCAGCTCCATGCGCATCGTCTGATAGTTGAACTCGGCGCCGACCGGATTGTTCATCCAGCCGTTCGCGACGAGGATCCAGAGCGCGGACAGGTTCGAACCCAGCGCGACGAGGAACGTGACCAGCAGGTGCTTGACCTTCGACAGGCGGTTCCAGCCGAAGAAGAACAGGCCGACGAACGTCGATTCGAGGAAGAACGCCATCAGGCCTTCGACCGCGAGCGGCACGCCGAAGATGTCGCCGACGTAGTGCGAGTAGTACGACCAGTTCGTGCCGAACTGGAATTCGAGCGTGATGCCGGTCGTCACGCCCATCGCGAAGTTGATCCCGAACAACTTGCCCCAGAACTGGGTCATGTCCTTATAGACCTGTTTGCCGGTCATCACGTAGACGGCTTCCATGATGACGAGCAGCCAGGACAGGCCGAGCGTCAGCGGCACGAACAGGAAGTGGTAGAGCGCCGTGATGCCGAACTGCAGACGCGACAGATCGACGACTTCGCTACTTATCATGGTGGTCTCCCTCGGTAGATGCAGGCGCCGGCACCGAGAGCAGCTTCTCGGCGACGACGGCAGGCGGCAGCGACATGTGCTTGGCCTGCGGATGATTGAAGAATGCGTATTTGAGCGACATCAGGAGGATCAGCTTGACGATCACCACCAGCGTGATGTCGCGCATGAGGGTCGGCCCGCGCGCCCACGCGGCGATGCGTGCGCGCCAGCCGAGCGTGCCGGCGGCCTGCGGGGGAGGCGGCGCAGGCTCTTTATTGATCGAGATCAAGGCGATTATCCTGAATCGATTTACGTGGGTTTTGGGGCGACTCTACGTCGGATTTATGACGGCAGTTAAGCTGTTTTAATCCTTTTAAGCCGACATGCCAATTTTAAAATGCCGGCTTTCCGATGCCGAGTGTTGCGCTGCGGCAGACCGTCGCGAAGCACGTGTCGAGACTTGATGCAGATCAAGGTTATGCGGAAGGGGGCGGAATTCGCTCGATACCCGATCAATAAGGTCGATTAATACGGGGTGATCGAGGCCAAAACATAGACGAAAAAAAACCGCTGCCGGGTGGGCAGCGGTTTTGGGTAAAGCGCTCTAAATCGCGGAGTTACGCGTATTCGGCGAGTGCCGTGCGCATCTTCTTCATGGCGCTCGCTTCGATCTGGCGGATGCGTTCCGCCGATACGCCGAACTCGGCCGCGAGATCGTGCAGCGTCGAGCCGCCCGAGCCGTCGTCGTCGACGTTCAGCCAGCGCGCCTCGATGATCCGGCGGCTGCGCGCGTCGAGTGCCTCGAGCGCCTGCGCGATGCCGTCCGTCTGCAGCATGTCGCGCTGACGCGCGGCGAGCACGGCGGTCGGCTCGTTGTGCGAATCGGCCAGGTAGGCGATCGGTGCGTACGACTCCTCGCCGTCTTCCACTTGGCCCTCGAGCGCGATGTCGCCGCCCGACAGACGGGTCTCCATCTCGGTCACGTCTTCGCGCTTGACGTTGAGCTCCTGCGCGAGGCCGTCGATTTCCTCGGGCGTCATCGCCTGCATGCTCTTCTTGTGGCTGCGCAGGTTGAAGAACAGCTTGCGCTGGGCCTTCGTCGTCGCGACCTTCACCATCCGCCAGTTGCGCAGGATGTACTCGTGGATCTCGGCCTTGATCCAGTGGATCGCATACGACACCAGGCGCACGTTTTGCGCCGGGTCGAAACGTTTCACGGCCTTCATCAGGCCGATGTTGCCTTCCTGGATCAGGTCGCCGTGCGGCAGGCCGTAGCCGAGGTAGTTGCGCGCGATCGACACGACGAGCCGCAGGTGCGACAGCACGAGGCGGCGTGCCGAGTCGAGGTTGTTGTCTTCGCGGAATTCGGTCGCGTACTGGCGTTCCTCTTCGGCAGTCAGGAGCGGGATCCGGTTGACGGCCTGGATGTACGCGTCGATGTTGCCGAGCTGGCCCGACAACATCGATTGAGTCGCGAGCGCCAGCGAGCCTGCCGATTCGGCCTTGGCCGGCGTCGGGCTCAGGGTGTTCGGAAGGGTCAGGGCGTGGCTCACTAAAAAAACTCCTTTGGAATCAGGGACAAACCCCTGGTCTCGGATGAGATTCCGGGGCCCATCTTAGCACTCCCGTAATCCGAGTGCTAATTCCTTAGAGGGGGTGCGGGCATCCAAGTTCCCGGTTCTCTATCGAACTTGTCGAGTCGATAGTCTAATTTGCGACCGGACTGGCCGGTGGAAGTTCCGTAAGTTGTTGTTTCTGATGGTAATCAGTAGACGGTTTCGATTTTTGTAGTTTTGGAAGCAAACAATTTCGCTTCGCGATGCCGATTCGAAAAGTCCTTTACCATACCATTCAGTTCGCTCGGGCCCGGCCGCTGCGGCAAGGCTCCATTCAACCCACGAAGTTGGAGTGTCTGATGAACAATAAGAAGAATTGCCGGCCCCGTAGTCGGCTTGCGCTGCATGCGTTGCTGGCGGCGTCGCTGCTGGGCGGATCGGGTGCCGCGTTCGCGGATCGATGGGGAATCCAGGCGGGCGGCGGGTTTTCCGATCGCCACGGGATCGACAAGGCCGATCTCGGCGTCGTGTGGGATCCGGGCTGGAACTGGTGGGAAATCGGCGGCTGGCACTTCGCGTTCGTGATGGAAGGCCACGCCGGCTACTGGCATACGGGCGGCAATGTTCACGGCAGCATCGGCGAATTCGGTGCGACGCCGATGTTCCGCTTCATCAAGAGCGCGGGGCAGGTGCGTCCGTTCATCGAGGCCGGCGCCGGCATCCGCTTCCTGACGTCCCCGACGATCTCCAACAAACTGTCGCTGGCGACGTCGTTCCAGTTCGTGGACGTCGTCGGCGTCGGCGCGCAGTTCGGAGAACGGCAACAGTATCAGCTCGGCTACCGTTTTCAACATGTGTCTAACGCGGGTATCAAAGAGCCGAATCCTGGTATAAATTTCCACCAGTTCTACGTGCAGTACAACTTCTGATCCGCACGCCCGCGCACGGCGGGCGCGTTGCCGAGGAGTCAGGCGATGGCGAAGGTGGTCGATGCGATTCGCGCGCTCGAGCGCGATCGGTTCCGGGCGATGGTCGACGGGGACGGCGAGGCGCTCGAGGCGCAATTGTCGGACAAGGTGTTCTTCGTGCACACCAACGGCAAACGCGAAACCAAGCAGCAGTTCATCGACGCCATCGTCGCCGGCCGCCGCCGCTATCGTCAGATCGAAATCCAGTCGCAGGACCTGCTGCCCGTCGGCGACGCAACCTGCGTCGTCACCGGGCGCGCACTGATCGAGATGGAAACGAACAACGGCGGGCTGGTGTTTCCGATCGCCTATACCGCCGTCCATACCCATGAGCAGGGGCAGTGGCGCCTGCTGGCGTGGCAGGCGACGCGGTGCGCGACCGAGACATGAGCGCGCGTGGCGCTCCTTTTCGTGTCCCGACCGAGGCGGCCTTCTGGGCCGCTTTTCATTTCATTGCCCGTGCGACGCGGATTGCGCGGCGCACGGGCGGTCACGCACCGCTCGCTGACGTTCGAGCCCTGAAACGAAAATCTGCCGATCAGGCCGCCGCACGGCGGTCGGCGCACTGCCAGGCCGAGCGGTTGATCGCGCTGACGACCGCGTCGAGTGCGGCGCTCGCCGCATCGGCGTGCACGCCGACGCCATGCCGCAGTGGCGCATCGCCGACCCGGCAGCCGACCGATACCGCAATTCGTCCGTCCGTCGTGCGCGCGTGTTCGCACGAGGCGACGTCGATCGTCGCGCCGGCCGCCGTCGCGAAGGCCGCGGCCGTGCGTTGCACGACGTCTTCGGGTGTCGCGCCGGCCGGCGGCGCGCCCGCGATGTCGCGGTTCTGCCAGCGTGCGGCGTCGCCGTGGCGCGCGGCCGGGCCGTCGGTCTCGAAGAATTCGCGGGCGAACAGCGCGCAGATCGCGTCGCCGGTCACTTCCTCGCCGGACGTGTCGGCGAGCGTCTGCACCGCGTGGCTGAATTCGATCTGCACGCGCCGCGTCGGCGTGAAGCCCATCCCGCGTTCGAGCAGGAACGTCGCGCCGCCCTTGCCGGACTGGCTGTTCACGCGAATGACCGCGTCATAGCTGCGACCGAGGTCGGCCGGGTCGATCGGCAGATACGGCACTTCCCACACCGCGTCGGGGCGCTGCTGCGCAAAGCCCTTGCGGATCGCATCCTGGTGCGAGCCCGAGAACGCGGTGAACACGAGGTCGCCCGCGTACGGATGACGCGGATGCACCGGAATCTGGTTGCAGCGCTCGACTACGCGGCGCACCGCGTCGATGTCGGAGAAATCGAGGCCCGGATCGATGCCCTGCGTATAGAGGTTCAGCGCGAGGGTGACGAGATCGACGTTGCCGGTGCGCTCGCCGTTGCCGAACAGGCAGCCTTCGATGCGGTCGGCGCCCGCGAGCAGCGCGAGTTCCGCGGCCGCGACCGCGGTGCCGCGATCGTTGTGCGGATGCACGGACAGCACGATGCTGTCGCGATACGCGAGGTTGCGGTCCATCCACTCGATCTGGTCGGCGAACACGTTCGGGCTCGCGGCTTCGACGGTCGCCGGCAGGTTGACGATCATCTTGTGATCGCGGGTCGGTCGCCACGCCTGCGCGACCGCGTCGCACACTTCGCGCGCGAACGTCAGCTCGGTCATGCTGAAGGTTTCCGGCGAATACTGGTAGGTCCAGTGCGTGTCGGGGCGGGCCGCCGCGTGTTCCTTGATGAGTCGCGTGCCCTCGACCGCGAGCGCCTTCACGTCGTCCTTCGACATCCCGAACACGATGCGCCGGAACGACGGGCAGATCGCGTTGTACAAGTGCACGATCGCGCGCGGCACGCCTTCGAGCGCGTCGAAGGTGCGCGCGATCAGGTCTTCGCGCGACTGCACGAGCACTTCGATCGTCACGTCGTCGGGAATGCGCTTGTCGTCGATCAGCTTGCGGACGAAATCGAAGTCGGTTTGCGACGCCGACGGAAAACCGACTTCGATCTCCTTGAAACCGATCGCGACCAGCATGTCGAAGAATTCCAGCTTCTGTTCGATGCTCATCGGTTCGATCAGCGACTGGTTGCCGTCGCGCAGGTCGGTGCTCATCCAGACCGGCGCACGCTCGATGGTGCGGGTCGGCCAGCGGCGGCCATTGATGCGGACGGGCTCGAACGGACGGTACTTGTCTTGCGGGTTGCGCTTCATCTTCTGGACCTCGGGTCTCAAGTCGCGAGCGAAGACGGGCGGCATGGGCGACGGGTGGCGCTGCCTCGCACCGTGGCGCGACAAACGCGCTGCGGATGCGGATGATCTTCGCGAATCGGCCGACGGATAGACGGACGAATGCTGACGACTTCGGGTTGTAAAAACTGCGAGAAGGGTGCTGCGAGGAACTGCAGGGAGGGGCCGTGCGGACAGCACACGGCGCTAAGACAGCCTTAGGCTAGTCGTAGCGATAGCGACCGCGCTAGGCGGCCGGAGGTAATTCGGAGGGTGTTCGGAAAGGAACGCATGGCGACAACTCTATGCCAGGATGCGTGCGCGTGTCAAATGGTCGGTTGAAAGGTCGGTGCGGCGGCGTGCCGGCCCGGGATGCCGGTCACGGTGCGAGCCGGGCGATTCGTACGATCGTCTCGACCTGCCGCGCAAGCGCGTCGGGTACCGGAATTTCGCCGCGCAACACGGCGTCCGTCCACGCGGCCGTGGTTGCCGCGTCGCGCGATTCGGGCAGCGCGACGGGCGGCGCGTCGCTCGACGAGCGCTCGTGCTCGATCATCGTGTCGCATACGCCGTCGTGCAGCCAGTCGACCTGCACCTGGCGCCGCGTGTCGGCCACCGCTTCGCCTTCCGTGCCGCGTGCGAGCAGCGCGCCGCCGAGTGCGGCGTCCGGATGATCGCGGAACAGTTGCGCGAGGCTGTCGCGGTACGGCGGATGCGTGTAGTTGACGAGCCGCAAGCCGGCCGGCGCGAACGGCTGCAGGATCTTCACGAGCGTGTGCGTCGAGTTGCGCACGCCGAGCACGCCGCGCAGCGACAGCAGACGCGCGATGCGCGGCGCCAGCGCGGCGATGGGCGCGAACGCGACGCGGCGTTCCGCGAGCATGTCCTCGATCGCGTCGTGCGACGTCGACGGCGGGATCGACAGCGCCGAGAAGATCTCCGCGCTCGTCACGCGGCCCGGATCGCGCTCGACACCGTGCACGAGCACCGGCACGCCTTCGCGCGCGAGCAGCAGCGCGAGCAGCGGCACCAGGTTCGGCTGCTTGCGCGCGCCGTTGTAGCTCGGGATCGACACCGGGCGGAACGCGGCATCCTGCACGTGCACGGGTTCGAACGACGCCTGCGCGGCGGCGAGCATCGCGGCCAGTTCGTCGGCGCTTTCACCCTTCAGACGATAGGCGATCAGGATCGCGCCGAGTTCGAGGTCCGACACGCGCGCGTCGAGCATCGCGCGATAAAGCTCGAACGTGTCTTCGGCGGACAGCGCGCGTGCGCCGTGCGGGCCGCGGCCGATTTCCTTGATGAAGCGGGCGCAAGGGAACGGCGAGGTTGCGGGGTCGAGGGAAGCGGTCATCGGGGCGTGGGGCGGGCGGCCGGCATCGGGCCGCGCGGTGAGCGGTAAGGAATGCCCCGAGTATCGCACGGGCACGGCTGCGCGCGCCGACGCGGCGCGGCGCGCTAAACTCGGGTTCCCGGCGGTGCCGCGTGCGCCGCGGACGCCGTCGCCGGCCGAATACGAATTCCAGAGAGACATCCCATGAAGCTCTACAGCTATTTCCGCAGTTCCGCGTCGTACCGCGTGCGGATCGCCCTGAACCTGAAGCAGCTGCCGTACGACACGGTTCCCGTGCACATGCTGCGCGACGGCGGCGAGCAATTGAAGGACGCCTACCGCGCGGTGAATCCGGATGCGGTCGTGCCGACGCTGATCGACGGCGATGCCACGCTGCAGCAGTCGCTCGCGATCATCGAATATCTCGAGGAAACGCATCCCGAACCGGCGCTGTTGCCGAAGCAGCCGGTCGACCGCGCGTATGTGCGGGCGATCGCGCTGCAGGTCGCGTGCGAGATCCATCCGCTGAACAACCTGCGCGTGCTCAAGTACCTGAAGCACACGCTGAAGGTGTCGGAGGAAGCGAAGAACGACTGGTACAGGCACTGGATCGAGGCGGGTTTCGCATCGCTCGAGACGCGCCTCGCGAACGATCGGCGCACCGGCAAGCTGTGCTTCGGCGACACGCCGACGCTCGCCGATATCTGCATCGTGCCGCAGGTGTTCAACGCGAACCGTTTCTCGATCGACACGACGCGCTTTCCGACGATCCAGCGGATCGCCGATCATGCGTCGACGCTCGACGCGTTCAAGGCCGCCGAGCCCGGCGTACAGCCCGACGCCGAATGACGTCGCGCGGCTGTCAGCCGCCGGCTGACGGCTTCCGGACGCGCATGAAAAAAGGGCGCCCGAAGGCGCCCCGTGCGGTGCGGGCCGGCGACGTTCAGCCGAGCAGCGCGTCCGCGAATTCCACTGCGCTGAACGGCTGCAGATCCTCGACCTTCTCGCCGACGCCGATGAAGTAGACGGGCACCGGGCGCTGCCGTGCGATCGCGGCGAGAATGCCGCCCTTCGCGGTGCCGTCGAGCTTCGTGACGATCAGGCCCGTGAGGCCGAGCGCATCGTCGAATGCCTTCACCTGCGTGAGCGCGTTCTGGCCCGTGTTCGCGTCGATCACGAGCAGCACCTCGTGCGGCGCGCCATCGTGTGCCTTCGAGATCACGCGCTTCACCTTCTTCAGCTCTTCCATCAGGTGCAGCTGCGTCGGCAGGCGGCCGGCCGTGTCGGCCATCATCACGTCGATCCTGCGCGCGCGCGCGGCGCTGACCGCGTCGAAGATCACCGCGGCCGGGTCGCCGCTTTCCTGCTGGACGACCGTCACGTTGTTGCGCTCGCCCCAGACCGCCAGTTGTTCGCGCGCGGCCGCGCGGAACGTGTCGCCCGCGGCCAGCAGCACCGACTGGTCGAAGCTCTGCAGGTGCTTCGCGAGCTTGCCGATGCTGGTGGTCTTGCCTGCGCCGTTCACGCCCGTGATCATCATCACGAGCGGCTGCGCGCGGCCGAGCATCAGCGATTTCTCGAGCGGCTTCAGCAGTTCGACGAGCAGGTCGTGCAGCGCGCCCTTCACCTGCTGCGGATCGGTCAGCCGGCCCGCACGCACCTTCTCGCGCAGCGCGCCGAGCAGGTACTCGGTCGCATCGACGCCGGCGTCGGCCATCAGCAGCGCGGCTTCGAGCTCTTCGTACAGGTCCTCGTCGATCTTCGTGTTGACGAACACGCCGGTAATGCTCGAGCCCGTCTTCGCGAGGCCCGACTTCAGGCGCGCGAGCCACGATTTCTTCGCGGAGGCGTCCTGCGTCGGCGGCGGCACGATCTCGACCGCTTCGACGACTTCGTCACTGCCGTCGTTGGTCGGCGTGACCGTCATCACGACAGCCGGCGCGGCCGGCTGCGGTTGCGCGGGCGCTGGCGGCGCTTCGGTCGCCTGGCGCGCGTCGGCGGCGGGCGAGTCGGACGGTTCGTCCGGTTGCGGCGCATCGATCGATTGCGATTCCGCGGAGTCGGGCTCCTGCGTTTTCTTGAATCGTTTGAAGAAGCTGAACATGGTCTGACGTCGGGAAGAGGGCGGGGCGCCGCCAGGGCGGAGCGCCGGAGGGGCCGTCATGCGTGCGCACGGCGGCCGAAACCCTGCATTTTATCAGTGCGGCGGCGCACTCGCGTCAGCCGGTGCCGCCGCTGTGGTAACGTGCGCCTGTTTGACGGTGCGCCCTCCCGCGCACCCGGTCCCCCCGTCGTCGATATTCCGTATGTCCCGTTCCTCTTCCGGCCGCCCGACGGCCCCCCCTGGTCGCGGCAAGCCGCACACGATCCGCATCATCGGCGGTGACTGGAAGCGCACGCCGCTCGCCGTGCTCGATCTCGACGGCCTGCGGCCGACGCCCGATCGCGTGCGCGAGACGCTGTTCAACTGGCTCGGCCAGGATCTCGAAGGCCGGCGCTGCCTCGACCTGTTCGCGGGCACCGGCGCGCTCGGATTCGAGGCCGCGTCGCGCGGCGCGACGAGCGTCGTGATGGTCGAGCGCCACCCGCGCGCGGCGCAGCAGCTGCGCGCGATCAAGGACAAGCTCGGTGCACGCTCGGTCGAGGTCGCGGAAGCCGACGCGCTGCGCCTCGCTGCCGGGCTGACCCCGGGCGCGTTCGACGTCGTGTTCCTCGATCCGCCGTTCGGTGAGCCGGCCGTGCTCGATCGCTCGATTGCGCTGGCGGCGCCGCTCGTCGCGCCGGATGGCGCGCTGTACGTCGAGACGGGCGCGGAGCTCGAGCCGGCCGCGCACGAAGCGCTGGCCGGTTGGCAGGTGGTGAAGCACGGCAAGGCGGGTGCGGTTCACTATCATTTGCTGCGGCGCGAAAATGATGAATAATGCGCGTTCCATACGAGGCGGCGCACCGCAAAGGCGACGCATGCCCATCTCGGCAGTGGCGTGCGCGTCGCACGGCTGCCACCCCGTTTGCGTGATGACAGGAGGAGCGACATGGTAGTCGCCGTGTATCCCGGTACGTTCGATCCGCTGACGCGCGGGCACGAAGACCTCGTGCGGCGTGCGTCGAGCATTTTTGATACGCTGGTGGTCGGTGTTGCCGACAGCCGCGCGAAGAAGCCGTTTTTCTCGCTGGAAGAACGTCTGAAGATTGCGAACGAGGTGCTCGGCCATTATCCGAACGTGAAGGTGATGGGGTTCAAGGGCCTGTTGAAGGACTTCGTCCGCACCAACAACGCGCGCGTGATCGTGCGCGGCCTGCGTGCCGTGTCCGACTTCGAATATGAGTTCCAGATGGCGGGGATGAACCGCTATCTGCTGCCCGACGTCGAGACGATGTTCATGACGCCGTCCGATCAGTATCAGTTCATTTCGGGGACGATCGTGCGCGAAATCGCGCAGTTGGGCGGCGATGTCAGCAAGTTCGTGTTCCCGTCCGTGGAGAAGTGGCTGACCGAGAAAGTCGCCGCGATGGGAGGCCCGGCCGCGTGACGCGGCGCCGGCCGGTTTCATCGCGAAGCCGGCCGCCGGCCTGAAGAAGTGAGATCAGTATGTCTTTGATGATTACCGACGAGTGCATCAATTGCGACGTGTGCGAGCCAGAGTGCCCGAACGGCGCGATTTCGATGGGCCCGGATATCTACGTGATCGACCCCAACAAGTGCACCGAATGCGTCGGCCATTTCGACGAACCGCAGTGCCAGCAGGTGTGTCCGGTCGAATGCATTCCGCGCGATCCGCAGCACGACGAATCACATGCGCAGTTGATGGCGAAGTATCACGCGTTGACTGCCGCGAAGAGCGACAACGCGCAGTGACCGCGCAGTGACGCGCGCGCGTCGCGAATCGCTTGGCCGGCGCCGCCTGGCGCCGGTTCCACTTCTCCCTTCGCTTCAGCCGATCAGGTCGCGCAATGCCGCGACGAGCGTGTCGCATTCGGCGTCGGTGCCGACGGTGATGCGCAAATGCTGGTCGATGCGTGGCGCCCGAAAGTGCCGTACGAAAATTTCCCGATCCTTCAGCTTTGCCGCGATCGTGCCCGCATCGTGCGCGGGATGGCGCGCGAACACGAAATTCGCGGCCGACGGCACGACGTCGAAACCGAGTGCCTCCAGCGCGTGCGTGAGCCGCACACGGCTGTCGATCACGCGTCGGCAGGTCGCACCGAAGTAGTCGGTGTCTTCGTATGCCGCCTGCGCGGCGACCTGCGCGAGCCGGTCGAGCGGATAGGAATTGAAGCTGTCCTTCACACGATTCAGTGCGTCGATCAACGCGGCATCGCCGAACGCGAAGCCGACGCGCATGCCCGCGAGCGAGCGCGCCTTCGACGTCGTGTGCACGACGAGCAGGTTCGGATGGCGGTCGATCAGCGTGATCGCGGATTGCGCGCCGAAATCGACGTACGCCTCGTCGATCAGCACGACCGACGACGGGTTCGCGGCCGCGATCCGTTCGATGTCCGCGAGCGGTAGCGCGCGCCCGGTCGGCGCGTTCGGGTTCGGAAACAGCACACCGCCCGCATCGTCGAGATAGTCTTCGACACGGATCGAGAAGTCTTCCGCGAGCGGCACGACCGTGGTCTCTACACCGTACAGGCGCGCGTAGGTCGGGTAGAAGCTGTACGAGATGTCGGGAAAGCGCAGCGGCCGGTCATGCTTGAGCAGTGCCTGGAACGCATGCGCGAGCACTTCGTCGGAGCCGTTGCCGGCGAAGACCTGCTCGGGCTTGATGCGATGATGGGCCGCGACCGTCTCGCGCAGTGCGCGCGCGAGCGGGTCGGGATAGCGGCGCAGCGTGTCGCCGGTGTCGCCGAGTTCGCGTGCGATCGCCGCGACGACGCGCGGCGAAGGCGGATAGGGATTCTCGTTGGTGTTCAGCTTGACGGGGTGTGCGAGCGCGGGCTGTTCGCCCGGCACGTAAGGCACGAGTTGCTGAACGACGTCGCTCCAGTAACGGCTCACCGCTTGGCTCCTGACGGGCAAAAACGACCAGATTACCGCATGTGGACGCTGCGGTGCGCGATTGCGCACGACGGAGATACCGCCCGGCGCAGCCGGACGGCACGTTGCACCATGCCGGTGCGGGGGACGTCAGTTGCGATGCAGTTGCATCGTCGCGCGGTCGAGTTCGCCCTTGACGACCATCGGCATCACGGCGAGCGCGCGCTCGATCGATGCGTCGATCACGTCCTGCTCCTCGCGGCGCGGCGGCTTCAGCACGAAGTTCGCGACGTCGGGCTTTGCGCCGGCGCGCGCGCCTTCCGGGATCAGGTCGCGCGGATGGCCGATGCCGATGCGCAGGCGCCAGTATTGCTGCGACGACAGATGCGCGGTGATGTCCTTCAGGCCGTTGTGGCCGCCGCTGCCGCCGCCGAGCTTCAGCTTCACCGTGCCGGGCGGCAGATCGAGTTCGTCGTGTGCGACGAGGATCTGGTCGGGCAGGATCTTGAAGAAACTCGCGAGCGCGACGACCGACTGGCCGGAGCGGTTCATGTAGGTTTGCGGCTGGAGCAGGTGGACTTCCTCGCCGTGCAGGCGCGCTTTCGCGTAGAAGCCGTGGAAGCGGCGCTCATCGCGCAACGTCGCGCCGGCTTCGCGGGCGAGCTGGTCGATCAGCCAGAAGCCGGCGTTGTGGCGCGTCGCAGTATATTCCGCCCCGGGATTGCCGAGGCCGACGATCAGTTTGATCATGACGTTTCGTAGGCGGCAGCGCCCGCCTGGGCGCAGAAAAAGAAAAACCCGCCGGGCAAGCCGCGGCGGGTTGCGTCGACCGTTTCTTGAAACGGATCGAACGGGCGCGTAGGCGGCCGCTTAGGCAGCCGGCGTTTCGCCTTCGCCTGCTGCGTCCGACACGGCGCCAGCCGGGACCGTCGCCGATGCGACAACCGGGTTTTCCGCGTCGACGTGCGCGACCAGCGTCACGCCCTTCGGCAGTGCGATGTCCTTCGCGTGCAGCGACTGACCTGCTTCGATCTTCGACAGATCGACTTCGAGGAATTCCGGCAGAGCCGACGGCAGGCACTCGACTTCGATTTCCGTCGCGACGTGCGAGACGATGGCGCTCGACAGCTTCACTGCCGGGCTGACTTCAGCGTTCAGGAAGTGCAGCGGCACCTTCGTGTGCAGCTTCTTCTTCGCGTCGACGCGCTGGAAGTCCACGTGCAGCACGAGTTGCTTGAACGGGTGGTATTGCACGTCGCGCAGCAGAACTTGTTGCGACTGGCCAGCCACTTCGAGGTCGAGGATCGACGAGTGGAAGGCTTCCTTCTTCAGCGCGTGCCACAGCGCGTTGTGATCGAGTTCGATCTTTTGCGGGGCAGCTTCGCCACCGTAGACGATACCCGTGGTCTTACCGGCGTTGCGCAGGCGGCGGCTCGCACCCGTACCTTGCTCTTGGCGCTCGAAAGCGACGACTTTCATGTGATTCTCCATTAGCTGCCCGCGACCAGGCAGTAAAACGGGGCCGGCGAAATGGCGGCCCCCGATGAAACGGACGGGGTTTCGTCTATCCCGTCCGATTGTGCAAAAAGCGAAGCGTTGCCGCTTCGCTTTCCGCACATGCTTTGTCGTGTCGTTCCGCGATCAGGATTCCGCGAACAGCGACATCACCGAGTCGCCGCGGCGAATCCGCGAGAACGTTTCGGCCAGCAGGCTCGCGCTCGTCAGCGAGCGGATCTTCGAGCAGCCGAGCGATTCGGCCGACAGCGGGATCGTATCGGTGACGACCAGCTCGTCGAGTGCCGATGCGGCGATACGCTCGGCGGCGCCACCCGACAGAACCGGGTGCGTCGCGTACGCGAACACCTGCTTCGCACCGCGATCCTTCAGCACTTGCGCTGCCTTGCAGAGCGTGCCGGCCGTATCGACCATGTCGTCCATGATCACGCAGGTGCGGCCTTCGACTTCACCGATGATGTTCATCACTTCGGCGACGTTCGCCTTCGGACGACGCTTGTCGATGATTGCGAGATCGCAGTTGAGCTGCTTCGCGAGTGCCCGGGCACGGACCACGCCGCCGACGTCCGGCGACACGACGAGCAGATCCGAGTAGTTCTGCTTGCGCAGGTCGCCCAGCAGGATCGGCGTTGCGTAGATGTTGTCGACCGGGATGTCGAAGAAGCCTTGAATCTGGTCGGCGTGCAGATCCATCGTGATGATCCGCTCGACGCCGGCGATTTCCAGCATGTTCGCGATGACCTTCGCCGAGATCGCGACGCGCGCCGAGCGCGGGCGACGGTCCTGGCGGGCATAGCCGAAGTAGGGGATGGCGGCGGTGATCCGGCCGGCGGACGCACGCTTGAGCGCGTCGACCATGATCATCAGTTCCATCAGGTTGTCGTTCGTCGGCGCGCACGTGGATTGCAGGACGAAGACGTCCTTGCCGCGCACGTTTTCCTGGATCTCGACCTGGATCTCGCCGTCGGAGAAACGGCTGACCATTGCTTTGCCGAGGGGAATTCCAAGGATATTGACGACTTCCTGGGCGAGCGCGGGATTCGCGTTGCCAGTAAAGACCATCAAGCCATCATGGCTGTGGCTGCTCATCGTGCACCTGCTTCAGGCTTAGGCGGGAAATGCGGGAAAATTTTTGGCAGGGGAGGAAGGACTCGAACCCTCGCATGCCGGAATCAAAATCCGGTGCCTTGACCAACTTGGCGACTCCCCTACACTCAACTGATAACTTTACCGGACTTGTAGGCCATCCGATAAAGCAAAACTTCATGACGCGAAAGCGAAGAGCGGATGCTCGTTCAGACTCTCGGCAACTGCACCGTTCCAACCGGTGGGCAGCTTGGCTTTCGCCGCTTCTGCCTCGTGCCTGCTATGAAACGCTGCAAACACGCTTGCTCCGGAGCCGGTCATCCTCGCGGGGGTCACATCATACAACCATTTGACCACCTGCGCAACTTCCGCGTACTTACTTGTCACAACTTGCTGCATGTCGTTCCGGCCGAAACTGTCTGGCCATCCCGCATCGCTGTTTTGCTGTGCAAGAAAGTCCGTAATTGTGACGCGCTTCGTATCTCTTGTCAACAACTCGTCTGAAAAAATTTCAGCGGTTGGGACATGAACGCGTGGCGTCACAACCAAGAACCAGCGAGTCGGCAATTCTACCTCAGCTAATTCTTCTCCGATACCCTCTGCGAACGCATTTTTTCCAAAAACAAAAAACGGGACGTCCGCGCCGAGTTTCACCGCGAGCGACTGCAGTTCCGCACGCGGCAGATCGAGCTGCCACAGGCGGTTCAGCGCGAGCAGCGTCGTCGCCGCGTCGGAGCTGCCGCCGCCAAGGCCCGCGCCCATCGGCAGGCGTTTGTCGATCTCGATGTCGACGCCGGCCGTGGTGCCCGTGTGCGTTTTCAGCAGGTTGGCTGCGCGCACGACGAGATCGCTCTCCTCGGGCACGCCCGGCACGTCGGTGACGCGCGCGACGCGACCGTCGTCGCGCAGCGTGAAGTGCAGCGTATCGCCCCAGTTCAGCAGCTGGAACACGCTCTGCAGATCGTGATAGCCGTTCGGTCGACGGCCGGTGATGTGCAGGAACAGGTTGAGTTTCGCGGGCGCAAGGCAGTTGCGCAGCGAGCGGGTCGAATCGGTCATGCGTATGTCGGGGCTAGGTTCACGTGCTTACTGGTCGAGCACGAGCTTGATGTCGAGCGGCGGCGTCGCGCGCACGAGGTTGACGCGTTTGACGCCCGTGGCCGGTGCGTCCGCGTAGGCGAGATAGTCGATCGTCCAGCCGTCCTGGCGAATCTGCTTGACGTGCGTCGTGTCCGCCGGGTCGCGCACCGTCTGCGCGGGCGTTGCGGGCGCGGGCGTCGGCAGCAGCCAATAGCGCAGACCGGCCAGCGGCAGCGAGAAGCCGAGCGCGTTCTGCATCAGTTCGCCGACGTCGGTCGCGTATTGCGGTTGGCGGTTCGGCAGTTCGAGCGAAGCGGCCTGCGGCGTCGATTTCACGACCGCGAGCGTCTGGCCGAGCGGGCTGCGCAGTTCGAGCGACACGTCGTCGCCGTTTTCCTGCCAGTCGAAGTTGCCGTACACGTTCTGCGGTCGGCCGAGGCGGTCGCTGTACCGCACCGCGAAGCGGCCGTGATACGCGTGTGTCGCGGCCGTCTGCAGCACGGTGCCCGACGGCGCATTCGCCGACGGCGGCGTGCTCGCGCAGCCGACGAGCGCGAGCGCGGCGCCGGCCGCGGCCAGCGTGCGCAGCGCGCGGGAAGACGAGGAAAACATCGGGAACATCCGCATCAAAGGCCGTTGATCTGCAGGCGCTTGAGTGTCTGCACGAGCGTGTCGTTGTCAGGTTCGAGCTTCTGCGCGGCACGCCACGCGACGCGCGCGTCTTCCTGCGCGCCGCTCTTCCACAGCACTTCGCCGAGGTGCGCGCCGATCTCGGCGTTGGGTTGCAGCTCGTACGCGCGCCGCAGCACCTTCGTCGCGCCGGCCGTGTCGCCCATCCGGTACTTCACCCAGCCGAGGCTGTCCATGATGTACGCGTCGTTCGGCGCGAGCGACAGCGCCTTGTCGATAAGCTTGCTCGCCTCGGGCAGGCGCTGGTTACGATCGGCCAGCGAATAGCCGAGCGCGTTGTACGCCTGCGGGTTGTCGGGCTGCGTGCGGATCAGCTCGCGCAGCTGCTTTTCCATCGCCGCGTAGTGGCCGGTCTTCTCGGCCGCCATGGCGTAGTCGTAGCGGAGGTCGGGATCGTCCGGGAAATCCTGGACGGCCTGCGCGAGTCGCGCCTCGGCTTCCGGATAGCGCTTCGCGGTGAACAGGATCGACGCATCGGTGCGTGCGACCACAGCCGCATCGCGCGGATCGCTGATCGGCAGGTCGTCGAGCACCTTGCGCGCCTCGTCGGTCTTGCCCTGTTTCTGCAGCAGCTGCGCGCGCGTGATCTGCGCGGGCAGGTAGTGCTGGCTCGTCTGGTCGACCTTGTCGAGCCATTGCGACGCCTGCGCGTCGTTGCCCTGCTCGATCGAGATCTGCGCGAGGTAGATGTAGCCCTGACCGACGTCGAGGTTCGGCTGCTTGTCGCCGAGCTGCACGTACTGCTTCAGGTACGCGGTCGCGTCGTCGAGTTTCTTCTGCTGGATCTTGATCAGCGCGAGCGCCATCAGCGGCGTCGGATCCTTCGAGTCGAGCTTGCGCATCGTCTCGAACTGCTTCTGCGCGTCGTCGAGACGGTCGTCGGCGAGATAGAGCTGCGACAGCGCAAGGCGCGCATCGCGCGACTTCGGATTCTGCTGAACATATTTCTCGAACGACGCGATGCCGGCCTTGCGCTCGGCCGGCCCCATCTGCGACAGCATCAGCGCCGCCGGCAGATAGTCGGGGCGGATCTGCAGCGCCTGCTTCAGCGACTGCGCCGCGCCTTCCTTGTCGTCGACCGCGAGTTGTTGCCGCGCGATCGCGAGCTGCGCCTCGGGGCGATTCATGTCGTTCTTCAACATGTCCTTCAACACCGCGAGGCCGCCGACGCGGTCGGAGCCGCGCACCAGCAGTGCCTGCAGCGCGAGGATCGCGGGGCCGCGCGTTTCGCCCGTCGCGCGGGCCAGTTCGCGCGCGAGCATCGGCTGTGCGTCGGCCGGCTTGCCGGCGAGCACGAGCAGCGCGGCGTCGACTTGCGATGCGCGGTTCGAACCGGGGGCGTACTGGCGCCACAGATCGGCCGCGGACAGCGCGTCGGCCGGGCTTTGCGCGCCGAGCGCGATTTCGGTCGCACGCTGCGCCATGCGCGGGTCGCGCGTGTCGCGGGCGAGCGCGAGGTAGGTCTGGTAGGCCGGCGCAGGCTGGTTGCGCTGGAGCGCGACCTCGGCGGCCAGCACCTGGTAGACGATCTGGCTCGTCAGCGGGACGCCCGGGAGATCCTTTTTCTCGTCCGGCAACACGTGCTCGAACGCGCCCTGCGGCTCCGCGTCGTCCGATGCCGGATTCTGCGCGTGAGCCGGGAAGGCGGTGAGGGTCCACGCGGCGAACAGCGCGGCGCCGAGCGCACGGCGGACCGGGAAGGCGCGCGCGCCGCGCACGGCGGCGGGGCGCTTCAGAAGCAGCTTCGAGGGCAAGGTCATGGAAATCCGTTCGATGTTTCAACCGATTGTAACGCGCTCGCTACAATACACGCACGATCGTGAATCCAGTCTCAGACCCGCAAAACATGCCAGAGTTGCCAGAAGTCGAAGTCACGCGCCGGGGCATCGAGCCCTTTGTCGCGGGCCGCCGCGTCGAGCGTGTCGACGTCCGTACCGCGATGCTGCGCTGGCCCGTGCCGGCGGGGCTCGCCGAGCAATTGCGCGCGCGCGAGGTGCTCGCCGTCGAGCGTCGCGGCAAGTATCTGCTGTTCGAGGTCGACGCGGGCTGGTTCATCGTTCATCTCGGGATGACGGGCACATTGCGCGTGCTGCCCGCGGCCGGCGTGCCGGTCGCTGCAAAACACGATCACATCGACTGGATCTTCGACGAATTCGTGCTGCGGTTCCGCGATCCGCGCCGTTTCGGCGCCGTGCTGTGGCATCCGCGCGAAGCGGGCGACGTGCATGCGCATCCGCTGCTCGCGAGCCTCGGCGTCGAGCCGTTCTCGCCGGCGTTCACCGGCGCGCTGCTGCACGCGCGCACGCGCGGCCGCACGGTGTCGGTCAAGCAGGCGCTGCTCGCGGGCGACATGGTCGTCGGCGTCGGCAACATCTATGCGTCGGAGAGCCTGTTTCGCGCGGGCATCCGGCCGACGACCGCCGCCGGCAAGGTGTCGCTGCCGCGCTACGAGCGGCTGGCCGACGCGGTGCGCGCGACTCTCGCCGACGCGATCGAGCGCGGCGGCAGCACGCTGCGCGATTTCGTCGGCAGCAACGGCGAAAGCGGCTATTTCCAGCTCGACTGCTTCGTCTACGATCGTGCAGGGCTGCCTTGCCGCGCATGCGGCACGCCGATCCGCCAGATCGTGCAGGGGCAGCGCTCGACCTATTTCTGCCCGACCTGTCAGCGTTGAGTCGCGCGTTGCAACCACTTTCCAAAGATTCGAACACTTGAAGCCGCCCCGCATTGCTCCCGCTCCGTTCCCCGTCACGCCGCTGCATCGCACGTTCGCCACGCGCCTGATCGCCTGGCAGCGCGTGCACGGCCGCCACGACCTGCCGTGGCAGAACACCCGCGATCCCTACTGGATCTGGCTGTCGGAAATCATGCTGCAGCAGACGCAGGTCTCGACCGTCGTCCCGTATTACGCGCGCTTTCTCGAGCGCTTTCCCGACGTCGCCGCGCTCGCGGCCGCGCCGTCCGACGACGTGATGGCGCTATGGGCCGGGCTCGGCTACTACTCGCGCGCGCGCAACCTGCATCGCTGCGCGCAGGTGGTCGTCGCCGAGCACGGCGGCGTATTCCCGTCGACGCCGGAAGCGCTCGCCGAACTGCCGGGCATCGGCCGTTCGACGGCCGCGGCGATTGCATCGTTCGCGTACGGTGCGCGCGCGACGATCCTCGACGGCAACGTGAAGCGCGTGCTGGCGCGGGTGTTCGGCGTCGAAGGTTTTCCGGGCGAAAAGCGCGTCGAGAACGACATGTGGGCGCTTGCGGAATCGCTGCTGCCGGATGCCGCGAACGCGGCCGACGTGAGTGCCTATACGCAAGGGCTGATGGATCTCGGCGCGACGCTGTGCGTGCGCGGCAAGCCGGATTGCGCGCGCTGCCCGTTCGCGGGCGACTGCGTCGCGCAATCGACGGGCCGGCAGCGTGAACTGCCGGCCGCGCGGCCGAAGAAGGCCGTGCCGACGCGCAAGACCTGGATGCTCGTGCTGCGCGATGGCGACGCCGTGCTGCTCGAGCGGCGTCCGCCGGCCGGCATCTGGGGCGGCCTGTGGTGCCTGCCGCAGGCAGACGGCGATGCGGCACTCGCGGAGCTCGCACGCGGCTTCGGCGGTGGCGGCCCGGTGCCGCTCGCGCCGTTCACGCACACGTTCACGCATTTCCGGCTCGAGATCGAGCCGCGGTTGAGCGATGTGGCCGACGGCGAGCAGCCGTTCACGCACGCGCAGGATGCCGAGACGGCGTGGGTGCCGTTGGCGGGGCTCGATTCGTACGGTGTGCCGGCGCCCGTGCGCAAGCTGCTCGATGCGTTGAGCGGGCCGCTGCTGTAAAGAACGGGGAAGGGCGCGGCGCGGCCGCGCTCACCGAAGCGCCGGGCCGCAGCGGGTGTTTTGCCCGCCAGGATGATCCGCTCGGCGACGCCGCTGCGGCGCGCTTGGCCGACCGCGGCTTACAGCCATCCGTGCCGGTCGAGCACGTGGTGCACGGCATCGATCCGCGCGCCGACGTCCGGAAATTCCATCAACTTCTGCCGCGCACGCAGGTCGAGCGGCAGCAGTTCAGCGAGGCGGTTCGATACCCAGCTCGGGTCGTCGAGGCGGAACGGTTCGCCGAACGGCATCTTGTCCGGTTCGGATTTCTTCAGTGCTTCGATGATGCGCTCCAGCACTTCGGCACACGAGCCGAATTGCGCAAGCGCCTGTTCGCCTTCGAGCGGAATGTCGTCGGGCAACGGCTCCGCGATCCCGACCAGCAGCCCGTTGCCTTCGACGCGATACGACAGCAGCTCGAATCGCTGCGTGCCGATCGCCTGCAGGTACAGCATCCCGAACTCGCCGGTATCGCATTCGGTGATGCGCGCCATGCAGCCGATCGTCTCGGGCACCGACACGGCGCCGTCCTGCGCGACTTCGGGCCCGCTCTTCAGCAGGCACACGCCGAACGGTGCGTCGTCGCGCAGGCATGCGCGGGACATGTCGAGATAGCGCGCCTCGAACACCTTGAGCGGCAGCCAGCCACCGGGGAACAGCACCGTGTGCAGCGGAAACAGCGGCAGGTCGATCAGGGTGGTCGATAGCGTGGACATGGCGCACCGGCAAGAAGGCGGTGTCGCTAAGGTCGTTCGACCTCGGCGACGAGCCGCGACGACGCGTCGACATCCACGGGCGCGTCACGATGCCGCACGATCACGTTCGCATCGTGCGCGAGGCGCGCGGCGAGCGTTTCCGCGATGAACACCGAGCGATGCTGACCGCCCGTGCAGCCGATGGCGACGGTCAGGTAGCTGCGGTTGTCTTCACGAAAGTGCGGAAGCCATTTCGTCAGGAACGCATGGATGTCGTCGATCATCTGGTGGACGATCGGCAGTGCGTCGAGAAAGGCGATGACCGGCTGGTCCAGCCCGGTGAGCGGGCGCAGCTCATGGTCATAGTACGGGTTCGGCAGCGCGCGCACGTCGAACATCAGGTCGGCATCGAGCGGCACGCCGCGCTTGAAGCCGAACGACTCGAACATCACCATCAGGTCGTTGTTCTTCTGTTCGATGAAGCGCTTGACCCACGTGCGCAGCACGTTCGCGCGCAGCGTGCTGGTATCGATCTGGTGACCGAATTCGGCGAGCGGTGCGACCAGCTCGCGTTCGCGCTCGATCGCTTCCTCGAGCGAGGACAGCAGCCCGACGTTCGCGTCGTGCGACGGCGAGCCGGACAGCGGGTGGCGCCGGCGCGTTTCGGAGAAGCGCTGGATCAACGCCTGCGTGCTCGCGTTGAGGAACAGCACGCGGACATCGTGCTCGAGCGACAGCGCGCGGATCAGGCCGGGCATTTCGTCCAGCGACGCGCTCGAACGCGCGTCGATCGCGACCGCGAGCCGGTGCTGGCCGCCGTCGGCCAGGTAGCGGGCGAGTTCGGGCAGCACGTGCGGCGGCAGGTTGTCGACGCAGTAGTAGCCTGCGTCTTCGAGCGCGTTCAGCGCGACGGACTTGCCTGAGCCGGAGATGCCGGTGATGAGGACGATGCGCATGGGAAGCAGAGAATCCTGACGTTTCATCATAGCACCGGCTCGACGCGTCGGCGCTGCGAGGCCGGCGCGTGGGAGCGTTACACGAGCTTGCCGGGGAACTGACTATCGGGATCTTGCATCGCGAGTCGTTGCCGATCCATGAAATCGCGCAACGTGTCGATTCCGCGCAACTGCAGGATCGTGTTCCGCACGGCCGCCTCGACGAGCACCGCGAGGTTGCGTCCGGCCGCAACCTGGATCGTGACCTTGCTGATCGGCAGGCCGAGCACGTCGACCGTCTGGCTTTCGAGCGGCAGCCGCTGGAATTCGCCGTCCGGGCGGCGCACGAGCTGGACGATCAGTTTCAGCTTCATTTTCCGGCGCACCGCTGTTTCACCGAAGATCGTCTTGATGTCGAGCAGGCCGAGGCCGCGCACTTCGAGCAGGTTCTGCAGCAGCGGCGGGCAGCGGCCTTCGACGAAATCGGGGCCAAGTCGGACGAAGTCGACGGCGTCGTCGGCGACGAGGCCGTGGCCGCGGCTGATCAGCTCGAGGCCGAGTTCGCTCTTGCCGAGGCCCGAATCGCCGGTCAGCAGCACGCCCATCCCGAGGATGTCGATGAACACGCCGTGCAGCGTCGCGCGCGGCGCGAGGATCCGCGACATGTAGAGCCGCAGGCTGTCGATCACCGCAGCGGCCGACATCGGCGTCGTGAACAGCGGCGTGGACGAGCGCGTGCAGCGCAGCACGAGTTCGGGCGGTGCCGCGGCGCCGCCGGCGACGACGAGGAACGGTGGCTCGAGGGCGATCAGCTCGGCCATGTGGCGCGAGCGGTCTTCGTCGGTTTGCCGCTGGTAGTAGTCGATTTCGGCTTCGCCGAGCACCTGGATCCGGTTCGGGTGGATCAGGTTCAGGTGGCCGACGAGGTCGGCGCTCGACGTTGCGTTGCCGACGGTGTCGGCCGAAAAACCGCGCTCCCAGCCTTCATGCCCCGTCAGCCAGCTCAGCTTCAGCGTGGCCGCGTTGTCGTCGAAGATGCTCTGGGCGTTGATGCTGGACGTATCCATGACTCTCGTCACTCCAATGGGCCGGTGTTCAGGCGCGCGGCGACGGACGTCGCCATGCCGGGCGGCCCTGGAAGGCGGCGCGTGCCGCCTCGTACCGGAAAAATTCCGCCCGGATCAACTCAAGGTTGCCACTGAGTGAGCAGGCGATGCAACTCGGCGATATCCGTTTCGTTGTGCAGACGCTCGCGCGCGTCGCGATCGGACAGCAGTTGCGCGATTTCCGACAGGATCTCGAGGTGCTGCTGGGTGGCTTGCTCGGGGACGAGCAGGAAAATCAGGAGACCGACGGGCTGGCCGTCGGGGGCTTCGAACGGGATCGCGTCGGCGAGCCGGACGAACGCGGCGAGCGGGTGCTTGAGACCCTTGATGCGCCCGTGCGGAATCGCGACGCCTTCGCCGAGCCCGGTCGAGCCGAGGCGCTCGCGCGCGAACAGGTTGTCCGTGACGGTGCTGCGGGCGATGCCGTTCTGATTCTCGAACATCAGCCCGGCTTGTTCGAAGACGCGTTTCTTGCTGGTGACGGAGAGGTCGATGACGACGTTCTCTATGGGCAGGATTTTGGCTAGGCGATTCATGTTGGCAGGCGATTGGGCGGCCTGGGGTCTCCTTGCGGCGGCAGACTGATTTTCCATGTTCGGCGATATCAAGGCGTTCGGCATCGGAAACCTGCAAGGCAGCTACCGCACCCAACGCCCCCCGGCGATAACCGGAACATTATAGAGCACAGCCGCGCGCGTGGCGCGGCATGGACGGACCGGTCGCACCACTGCCGCTCGGACACAAAAAAAACGCCCGGCGAACCGGGCGGCGTGTGTATTGCGGTGAACGTTATTGCGGCGGCAGTTCGATCTGGTCGATCGACGGCTGCAGCTTGATCGGGTCGTGCGCATGGGTCTGCAGACGCTCCATGTGCTTGACGACCTGGCGATCCAGCTTGTCGATCAGCAGATCGATCGCAGCATACAGGTTGCCGTTCGCGCTTTCGACGAAGATGTCCTTGCCCTTCAGGTGCAGGTTGATTTCCGCGCGCTGCTGCTTGTCCTTTTCCTTGTGATTGTCGACCGAGAGGATCACAGTGCCATCGATCACCTGATCGCTATGCCGTAGCACCCGGTCCAGCTTGGTGATCACGTATTCGCGAATTGCAGGCGTGACTTCGAGATGATGTCCACTGATCTTCAGGTTCATAGTGCTTCTCCAAGCGAGTGACCACCCGGCCGCATCGAGGCGGCGCTCCGGTCGACTTGCCCCTGCCGCAGGTAGCGGCACATTCGCGGACGAGTCGCCCGGCCTGTTCCCCGTGTGCGCGGTGGCCGGAACACGCCTGCCGCCGGGCAGGCAGCAGGCTTAAAGAGACTTGCGCAGATTCACTGCCGGGATTTTGAGGGCTTCGCGATACTTGGCAACCGTGCGGCGCGCGACCACGAATCCCTGTTCTGCCAGCAGCTCGGCAATGCGGCTGTCCGAAAGTGGCGATTTTGGGTCTTCAGCTCCTATCAGTTGCTTGATCAGGGCTCGGATGGCGGTCGACGATGCGGCGCCTCCGGTGTCGGTCGAAACGTGTGATCCGAAGAAGTACTTAAATTCAAGCGTCCCGAACGGGGTCAGCATGTACTTGCCTGTTGTCACACGGCTGACAGTCGACTCGTGTAGGCCCAGCGTATCAGCTATTTCCCGCAAAACCAAGGGGCGCATGGCAATTTCACCGTGCGCAAAGAAATTCTTCTGACGTTCGACAATAGCCTGCGCGACACGCAGGATCGTGTCGAATCGCTGCTGGATATTCTTGATCAGCCAGCGTGCTTCCTGGAGCTGCTGTTTCAACGATCCGGCCGACGGATCGCCGCGGCTGTTGCGCAGGATGTTCGCGTACAGGTTGTTGATCCGCAGGCGCGGCATCACTTCCGGATTGAGTTCCGCGAGCCAGCCCTGGCCGGCCTTCTTCACGATGATGTCGGGCACGACGTAGTCGGCCTCGGCCTTGCCGTACGCGGCGCCGGGGAACGGCTCCAGCGAACGGATCAGCGCGTGCGCGTCGCGCAGCGCATCGTCGCTCGCCTTCAGGTGCTTGCGCAGCCGCGTGAAGTCGCGCGCGGCGAGCAGTTCGAGATGCTGCGACACGATCTCCAGCGCGAGCGTGCGCGTGGGGGACGGATCGAGGCGCAACAACTGCAGCTTCAGACATTCCGACGCCGAGCGGGCCCCGACCCCGGGCGGATCGAAACTGTGCAGCAGCGCGAGCGCCGCATTCAGTTCGTCGCAGTCGATTTCCAGTTCCGGCGGCAGGTCGGCGAGCACTTCGTCGAGCGAGGCGGTCAGGTAGCCGTCGTCGTCGAGCGATTCGATCAGGAACATCACGAGCGCGCGATCGCGCGGGCTGGCCTGCGTGACGCGCAATTGCGCGGACAGGTGGTCGCGCAGCGACGTCGCCGCTTCCTGCACCTGCAGCGGGGGGAGGTCGTCGTCGTCCGATGCGCCGCTCGAGCGGCCGAACTCGTCGAGATTCCACTGCGGGCCGTCGCCGGCGTCGCCCGATGCGTAGCTGTCGTATTCGTCGGCAGCGGCCGGCTCGTCGCGCTCGGCGCGATCGCTCGACTGGCTGCTGCCGTTCGTGGCGCCCGGCTCGGTGTTCTGGCCGGGAGGCGTCTGCGCGATCAGCGATCCGTCCGCCGCGACGCGCAGCGGGCTCGCGATCCATTCGTCGTCGTTCTCGAGCAGCGGATTCTGCGCGACGGCCATCGCGACTTCCTGCTGCAGTTCGAGCGTCGACAGCTGCAGGAGCCGGATCGACTGCTGCAGTTGCGGCGTCAGTGCCAGGTGTTGCGACAGGCGGAGTTGAAGGCTGGCTTTCATGGCAGAGAGGGAGTCATACCGGCAGTTTGCCACGACCCAGGCGCCTTGAGCCATCCGCGATTACGCGCGGCGCGGCGTACGGCCGCAGGGGCCGCCGTGCGGGGCACGCGGGCGCGGCCCCGCGCGGCGATGCCGGGCGCCGGAGCGGCGACCAGCCACGGGGGAAGTTACATGCGGAAGTGTTCGCCGAGGTACACGCGGCGCACGCTTTCGTTTTCGATGATTTCGCTCGGGGCGCCGGCGGCGAGCACCGAACCGTCGCTGATGATGTATGCGTGGTCGCAGATGCCGAGCGTTTCGCGGACGTTGTGATCGGTAATCAACACGCCGATGTTGCGCTGCTTCAGGAACTTGACGATCTTCTGGATCTCGAGCACCGCGATCGGGTCGACGCCTGCGAACGGTTCGTCGAGCAGGATGAAGTTCGGGTTGGTCGCCAGCGCGCGCGCGATCTCGACGCGACGGCGTTCGCCGCCCGACAGCGACAGCGCCGGGTTCTCGCGCAGATGGCCGATCTGCAGCTCGTCGAGCAGCGCCTCGGTGCGCGACGCGATCGCGTCCTTCGACAGTCGCTTGCCGTCTTCGCCGTGCTGCAGTTCGAGCACCGCGCGGATGTTTTCCTCGACGGTCAGCTTGCGGAACACCGATGCTTCCTGCGGCAGGTACGACAGGCCGAGCGACGCACGCTTGTGGATCGGCAGCAGGCTGATCGAGCTGCCGTTCAGCGAGATCTCGCCCGCGTCGAGCGGCACGAGGCCGACGATCATGTAGAACGACGTCGTCTTGCCGGCGCCGTTCGGGCCGAGCAGGCCGACGACTTCGCCGCTCTTCACGTCGAGCGACACGTCCTTGACGACCGTGCGCGAGCCGTAGCGTTTCTTCAGGTTGCGGACGACGAGCGAGCTCGTCGTGCCGGCCGGCTGGCGGTTCGGAAGCGCGTTCATTGGCCCGGCGCTCCCTGGATCGTGGTCGACGGCGACAGCTTCGCCGGCGCGCCGTTCAGCTGCCCGGGGCCGCCGTTCTTCGGCGACAGCATCGCGCGTACGCGGCCGTTCGGGTTGCCCGGCGCCGCGACGTCCTTGCCGCCCTTCGCGGTGTAGAAGTCGCGCTGGCCGTCGTACGTGATCACGCTGCCGTGCACGGTATCGGCGATCGTCGACGTGCCTTGCAGGCGGCGCACGGTCGCGGCGGTGGTCAGCGTCGTCAGGTCCTGCTTGCCGTCGTAGTCGATGCGCTCGGCGTCGCCGTCGATGTATTCGTCGAGACCTTCGCGCTTCTGGCGGAACGTCGCGTGCTTCTTGCCGCTGCCGAACGACGTCGCGTACTGATAGCCTTCGGGATCCTGGCGCACTTCGACGCGGTCGCCCTTGATGATGATCGTGCCTTTCGTGATCACGACGTTGCCGGTCGCGACCGTCACCTGCTTCAGGTCGTCATAGGTCAGGTTGTCGGCCTCGACGTTGATGGGCTTGTTCTGGTCGGCCTTCTCGGCATGGGCGAGCGGCGCCAGCCCGACGAGCGGGAGCGCCACGAGCGTCGCGGCGAGCGCGGCGCGGACGGCGCGCGCAGCGCCGCCGGAATTCTGTCGAGGGAACGGTTCGTTCATGCAGTCACGTGAGGGATGCGTCACCTGGATTGACCTTTCGAGCCGCCGGACGTGTCCGCAGCGGCGATCGTGCCGCGCACGTTGCCGTAAAGCTCGATGACCCGGGTGACGTTGTTGTACTTCATGCCGTCGGTCGCGTTGACGAGCGACAGGCCGCGCTGAAGTTTAACCGGCTTTTCGGTCTGGATCACATCGTCATTGACGAAGATCCGGAAATGCTGGGAATCGGCCTGCATCTGCGGATCGCCGCCGCCGGCCACGCGCAGGATGCGTGCGTCGTCGTACAAGTCGACGATCGACACGTCGCCGTTGACGGTGCCGCGCTTCGCGGTGGTCGTCACGACCGGCTTGCCGGGCTGGAATGCGCGCATGGCCGGATCGGTCAGGTCGCTGTTTTCGGTGTCTTCGTAATGGATCAGCTTCGCGGCCGTCAGGCGGTATTGCGTCGTGCCCGTCTGGTCGAGTTCGGTGACCGAGAAGTTGTCCGCGAAATAGTCGGGCGTGTGGCGCTTCGGCTGCACGGTGCCTTCGCCGGGCGGCGGCAACGTCGCCTGCAGCAGCCACCACGTGATGCCCGCGAGTGCGGCGACCGCGACGAGCGGCAGCAGCTGGGTCCAGCGGAAATGCGTGTTCATCCGTCAGGCTCCGCAGGCAGCCGCGAGCAGCGCGTCGTAGCGGCGCTGCGCGCGCAGGATCGCGTCGCAGACTTCGCGCACCGCGCCGTTGCCGCCGCGGGCCTCGGCCACCCAGTGCGCGCGGGCGATCACCTCGGGGTGCGCGTTGGCCGGTGCCGTCGCGAAGCCGCAGCGCAGCATCACCGGCAGGTCGGGCCAGTCGTCGCCCATGTAGCCGGCGGCGTCGGCGGTGATGCCGAGCGACGCGATCAGGTCGTCGAACACGGCGAGCTTGTTCTCGACGCCCTGGAACAGATGCGCGATCTTCATTTCCTTCGCGCGGGCCGCGACGATTTCCGAGCGGCGCCCAGTGATGATCGCGGTCGCGATACCGGCCTCGCCGAGCAGTTTCACGCCGTGGCCGTCGAGCGAATTGAACGACTTCATCGCGTCGCCTGCCGCGGTAAACAGCAGGCCGCCGTCGGTCAGCACACCGTCGACGTCGAAAATCATCAGCTTCACGCGGCTCGCGCGTTCGGCCGCAGTCAGCGCTGCGCTCATCAGATCACCTTCTTCGAAAACAGGTCGTGCATGTTCAGCGCGCCGATCAGCGCGCCGTCGGCATCGACCACCAGCATCTGGTTGATCCGGTGGCGCTCCATCAGTTCCACGGCTTCGACCGCGAGATGGTCGGGGCCGATCGTCCGCGGTTTGCGCGTCATCACGTCGACGATCGGCAGCGTGCGGAAATCGCCGTCGCGCGCCAGCACGCGGCGCAGGTCGCCGTCGGTGAAGATGCCGGCCACGCGGCCGTCGGCGTCGACCACGGCGGTCATGCCGAGCCGCTTCGCGGTGATCTGGAACAGTGCGTCCGACAACGTCGCGTCGAGCCCGACGCGCGGAATGTCGTCGCCCGAGCGCATCACGTCGCGCACGTGGGTGAGCAGGCGCCGGCCGAGCGCGCCGCCCGGATGCGAGCGCGCGAAATCCTCGGAGCCGAAGCCGCGCGCGTCGAGCACCGCGACGGCGAGCGCATCGCCGAGCGCGAGCGCGGCGGTCGTGCTCGCGGTGGGGGCGAGGTTCAGCGGACAGGCTTCTTTCGAGACCGCGGCGTTCAGGTTCACGTCGGCGAGCGTGCCGAGGCTCGACTCCGCACGGCCCGTGATCGCGATCAGCTTCGCGCCGATCCGCTTCACGAGCGGCAGGATCGCGACGAGTTCTTCCGACTCGCCGGAATAGGAGATGCCGATGAAGACGTCGTCCGACGTGACCATGCCGAGGTCGCCGTGGCTGGCCTCGGCCGGATGGACGAAGAAGGCCGGCGTGCCGGTGCTCGCCAGCGTGGCCGCGATCTTGCGGGCGATATGCCCCGATTTGCCGATGCCGGATACGACGACGCGGCCGCGGCAGCCGAGCAGCAGCGCGACGGCCTGGACGAAGTCGCCGTCGAGCTGGTCGCGCAGCGCGCGCACGGCGTCCGCCTCGATGTCGAGCACGTCGCGGGCGAGCGCGAGCGCCCGATCATCATTGATTTTCGCTATCATGCGCGGAGTATAGCAAAGGCGTTTGTTCGCCGCGCCGCGCCTTCGGACTCGTCCGATGCCGCTTGCCCACCGCCACCACCCGCGCCCGCATTGCCGTGGCCCCGACGAACGAGGACGCTTCGCCCGTGATTTCCCCGCTCGAAATGACCCTGCTGCTGCTGCTGGCCTCGGTGGTGGGCGTCGTCGTATTTCGCTCGTTGAACCTGCCGCCGATGCTCGGCTACCTGACCGTCGGCATCCTGGTCGGGCCGCACGCGTTCGGCGTCGCCGCGGATCTGGAGCGGGCCGAGCATCTCGCGGAATTCGGCGTGGTGTTCCTGATGTTCTCGATCGGCCTCGAATTCTCGCTCGCGAAGCTGCGGGCGATGCAGCGGCTCGTGTTCGGGCTGGGCCTCCTGCAGGTGGTCGCGACGCTCGTGCTCGCGCTGGCGCTCGGCATGCTGTTCGAGCGCTGGGTGCACATCACGTGGCAGGGCTGCATCGCGCTCGGCGGCGCGCTCGCGATGTCGTCGACGGCGATCGTGTCGAAGATGCTCGCCGAGCGGCTCGAGATCGAGACCGCGCACGGCCGCAACATCTTCGGCGTGCTGCTGTTCCAGGATCTGGCCGTGGTGCCGCTGCTGATCGTGATCGCCGCGTTCGGCGCCGAGTCGTCGAAGGATCTCGCGCTCACGCTCGGTTTCGCGGCGGTCAAGATCGTGATCGCGCTGGCGCTGCTGCTGATCGTCGGGCAGCGTTTCATGACGCGCTGGCTCAACGTCGTCGCGCGGCGCCGCTCGCAGGAGCTGTTCGTGCTGAACCTGCTGCTCGTCACGCTCGGCGCCGCGTTCATCACCGACCGCTTCGGCCTGTCGCTCGCGCTCGGCGCGTTCATCGCGGGCATGCTGATCTCCGAGACGCCGTTCCGCCATCAGGTGGAGGAAGACATCAAGCCGTTCCGCGACGTGCTGCTCGGCCTGTTCTTCGTGACGACCGGGATGCTGCTCGATCCGCGCGTGATCTGGGAGCATCCGTTGCTCGTGTTCGGCTTCTTCGTCGGGCAGATATTGTTCAAGGGGACGATGATCGCGGGCCTCGCGCGGCTGTTCGGCGCGACGCCGGGCGTCGCGATGCGCACCGGCATCGGCCTCGCGCAGGCCGGCGAATTCGGCTTCGTGCTGCTGAACCTGATCCTCGACCGGCATCTCGTCGATCCGACGCTGCTGCAGGCGATCCTCGCGTCGATGCTGCTGTCGATGCTCGCTGCGCCATTCCTGATCCAGAACGCCGACCGGATCGTGATGCGGCTGTCGTCGACGGAATGGATGCAGCAGTCTCTGCAGATGACGCGGATCGCGACGCAAAGCCTCAAGCAGCGCGGCCACGTGATCATCTGCGGCTACGGCCGCGCGGGGCAGAACCTCGCGCGCATGCTCGAGCAGGAAGGCATTTCGTACGTCGCGCTGGACCTCGACCCCGATCGCGTGAGCGCGGCCGCGACGGCCGGCGAATCGGTCGTGTTCGGCGACGCGGCGCGCCGCGAGTCGCTGCTCGCGGCGGGTATCCATCGCGCGGCGGCCGTCGCGATCACATATGCGAACACGCCGTCCGCGCTGCGCGTGCTGCATCACGTGCACGAACTGGAGCCGACGCTGCCGGCGATCGTGCGCACGGTCGACGACGCCGATCTCGAGAAGCTGCTCGCGGCCGGCGCGACCGAGGTGATTCCGGAGATCGTCGAGGGCAGCCTGATGCTCGCGTCGCACACGCTGGTGCTCGTCGGCGTGCCGATGCGCAAGGTCGTGCGGCGCGTCGAGGAGATGCGCGACGAGCGCTACAGCCTGTTGCGTGGCTATTTCCGCGGCGCGGACGATGCGGACGACGACGATCACGAGCAGGTGCGGCTACAATCGGTGCCGGTCGATGCGCGCGCGGACGCGGTCGGGCGCTCGCTGGAGGAGCTCGGGCTGTATGCGCTCGGGCTGGAAGTCACGGCGATCCGCCGGCACGGCATCCGCGGCGTCGAGCCCGACCCGCAGACCAAGCTGCGCGCGAGCGACATCGTCGTGCTGCGCGGGCTGCCCGAAGCGCTCGCGCTTGCGGAGGAGCGGCTGTCGCGCCATCGGCGCGAGCCGCCGGCCGCGGTCGCCTGAGTCGCGATTCGATAACCTGACCCGTATTTGTTCGAAACGGTGCCCGATCTTCGCGCACCGTTTTTTTCGGAGAGTTTCATGCCGCATTCGTCGTCGGGCGCACCGCTCGATCCGGTCGCCTTCATCCACAGCCAGATCCGCACCGTGCCCGACTGGCCGCAGCCGGGCGTGATGTTCCGCGACATCACGACGCTGCTGCAGAGCCCGAAGGCGCTGCGCATCCTCGTCGACCTGTTCGTCGAACGCTATGTCGATGCGAAGCTCGACTACGTCGCGGGGCTCGACGCGCGCGGCTTCATCATCGCGCCGATCGTCGCATACGAATTGAGCGTCGGCTTCGTGCCGATCCGCAAGGTCGGCAAGCTGCCGTACAAGACGTGCTCGGAGTCGTACGACCTCGAATACGGCAGCGCGACGGTCGAGATCCACGAAGACGCGTGCCGCGCCGGCGACCGCGTGATCATCATGGACGACCTGATCGCCACCGGCGGCACGATGATGGCGGGGCGCAACCTGCTGCAGCGGCTCGGCGCGGTCGTCGTCGAAGGCGCGGCGATCATCGATCTGCCCGATCTCGGTGGCTCGACGCTGCTGCGCAACGCGGGGCTGCCCGTCTATACCGTCACCGAATTCGCCGGCCACTGAACCACTGGACGCCGGCCCACGCCGCGAGGTCACGATGCCCAACTTCATGCTGTTTCTCGCCACGTCGATCGCAATCACGTTCGCGCCGGGTCCCGACAACCTGCAGGTGCTCGCGCGCGGCATCTCGCAGGGCCGCGCGGCCGGCTTCGTCGCCGCGCTCGGCTTCACGGCCGGGATCCTGTTCCATACGACGCTCGCGGCGCTCGGCGTCGCGGCCGTGCTGCGCTCGTCGCCGGTCGCGTTCCAGATACTGAAGCTCGCGGGCGCCGCGTACCTCGTGTGGATCGGCATCAAGGCGCTGCGCAGCCAGGGTCTCGCGAACGCGCACGAGCGTCCGCCGCAGCCGCTTGGCGCGATCTTCCGGCAGAGCGTGATCGGCAACCTGATGAATCCGAAGGTCACGCTGTTCTTCGTCGTGTTCCTGCCGCAGTTCGTCGATCCGCATGGCGTGCAGGGCGTGACGCTGCAGATGTTCGAGCTCGGGGCGCTCTTCATGCTGCAGACGGCCGTGGTGTTCTCGCTGTTCGGCGTAGGCGCGGGCGCGATCGGCACATGGCTGAAGCGCCGCCCGAAGGCCGGCGTGTGGCTCGACCGGATCGCCGGCGCGACTTTCATCGCGATCGGCATCCGCGTCGCGCTGAAGGACTGAGCCGATGACGTTTCCGTGCATCGCGGCCGCGCGCCGCTTCGATCCGGCCGCGCACCTGCGTTTCGAGATCGCCGGCGAGCAGGTCGGCTGGGTGCGCCGCCAGGACGTCGCGAAGCTCGCCCGCTGGCCCGACGTGTTCGAGCTGACCGACGCGCGCGTCGTGCTGTCGGCGCGTTACGACACGGTCGACGCGCGCAGCATGGCGCTCGCGAGCGCGATCGGCGCGCTCGCGGCCGAGGGCGCGATTCCGGGCTGGCGCGACGAGATCTACGCGATCCGCAACCGCTTCGACGATCCGCCGCTCGCGTATATCGAACGCGCCGCGTCGCGCTTCTTCGGCACGCAGACCTATGCGGTGCACCTGAACGGCATCGTAGAATATGCGGTTGCGCCGGGCGAGCCGGCCGTGCCGCGGATGTGGCTCGGCCGCCGCAGCGCGACCAAGGCCACCGATCCCGGCATGCTCGACAACGTCGTCGCGGGCGGCATCGGCTGGGGCCTGGGCGTTCACGAGACGCTCACGAAGGAATGCTGGGAAGAGGCCGGCATGCCGGCCGAACTGGCGGCGCGCGCGATCGCGGGCCGGGCGGTGCAGGTGCTGTGCTCGCTGCCGGAAGGCACGCAGTCCGAACTGATCTTCGTGTACGACCTGCCGCTGCCGCGCGACTTCGCGCCGCACAACCAGGATGGCGAAGTGGCCGAGCACCTGCTGGCCGGTGTGTCCGAGGTGATCGGCTGGCTGCGCGAAGGCCGCGCGACGATGGATGCGAGCCTCGCGATGCTCGACACGCTGCTGCGCCATCGCTGGCTCCCGGCGGCCGACGCGGCGGGCATCGACGCGCTGTTCGCGCCGGCCGCGTAACGCGCGGCACGCCGGCACGCGCTCGGCACGAGCGCGGCCGAACGAACGGCCTATTTGACGAATACCGAAACGAAGGGAGTAGCGGTCATGTCGACCGATCACAGCTTTATCTTGAAACTGTCGTGCCCCGACCGGCACGGCATCGTCCACGCGGTCTCGGGCTTCCTGTTCGAGCGCGCCAACAACATCCTCGATTCGGCGCAGTTCGGCGACAGCCGCACCGGCGAGTTCTTCATGCGCGTGCACTTCGTGCAGGACGGTGGCGGCGCGGATGCCGCGTCGGCGCTCGACACGCTTCGCAACGAATTCGCGCCGCTCGCCGAGCAGTTCGCGATGCGCTGGGAGATGCACGACGCGGCCGTGAAGCCGCGCGTCGTGATCATGGTGTCGAAGATCGGCCACTGCCTGAACGACCTGCTGTTCCGCTACCGCACCGGCCAGCTGCCGATCGAGATCCCGGCGATCGTATCGAACCACAAGGAGTTCTACCAGCTCGCCGCGAGCTACAACATCCCGTTCCATCACTTCCCGCTCGTCGGCGGTTCGTCCGATGCGGCGAAGGCCGCACAGGAAGCGCGCGTGCTCGAAGTGATCGACGAACACCAGGCCGATCTCGTCGTGCTCGCGCGCTACATGCAGATCCTGTCGCCGAACATGTGCCAGCAGCTCGCCGGCCGGGCGATCAACATCCACCATTCGTTCCTGCCGAGCTTCAAGGGCGCGAAGCCGTACTACCAGGCGTTCGACCGCGGCGTGAAGCTGATCGGCGCGACCGCGCACTACGTGACGACCGATCTCGACGAAGGCCCGATCATCGAGCAGGAAGTCGAGCGCGTCGATCACAGCATGACGCCCGACCAGCTCACCGCGATCGGCCGCGACGTCGAGTGCGTGACGCTCGCGCGCGCCGTGAAGTGGCACGTCGAGCACCGGATCGTGCTGAACGGGACGAAGACGGTCGTGTTCCGCTGATCGGCGGTTCGGGGCGGCCATCGGCCGTCCGGCCCGCCGGCCCGCATGCAAAAACGCCGCGCCCTTCACGGGGCGCGGCGTTTTTTTTCGTGTGAGGCGCGCGACGCGCCGGGGCGGGGGGCGTCAGATCAACCGCAGCATGTACAGCTCGCGCTTCAGGTACGCATAGAAGATCGGCGCGGCGATCACGCCCGGCAGCCCGAACGCGGCTTCCATGATCAGCATCGCGAGCAGCAGCTCCCACGCGCGCGACTCGATCTGGCCGCCGATGATCTTCGCGTTCAGGAAGTATTCGAACTTGTGGATCACGACGAGGAACGCGAGCGACGCGATCGCCGTGCCCATGCTGACCGACAGCGACACCGCGACGATCAGCGTGTTCGAGATCAGGTTGCCGATCACCGGCAGCAGGCCGACGATGAACGTGACGAGCACGAGCGTCTTCGACAGCGGCAGCCGCTGATGGAAGACCGGCAGCGCGACGAGCAGGTAGATGCCGGTGAAGGTCGCGTTGATCGCCGAGATCTTGATCTGCGCGAACACGATCCGGCGGAACGATTCGGCGAAGCGCGACACGCGCGTGACGAGCGCGGTCGACAGCGGCCGGCGCACCTTGCCGTGCTCGACGCCGATCGCGATCATCGCGCCGATGATCATCCCGAACAGCACGTGGCCGAAGCCGCGCGCGACGCTCTTGCCGCCTTGCTGGAGCTGATCCATGTGCGAGTGCATCAGCAGCGCCGCCTTGGTCTTCATCTGTTCGACGTCGACCGGCAGCAGGCTCGCGATCCAGGACGGCGTGCGGGCGCGGGTCTGCTCGACGATCTGCATCAGCTGGTCGAGCAGGCTCTGCAGGTTCGGCACCGTGTGCTCGAAGTGCTCGATGATGCCGATCGTCAGGCCCGTGAGCCCGCCGACGATGGCGATCGACAGCAGCACGACGGCGACCCAGCGCGCCCGCATGCTCGTGGTGTGGCGTTCGACCACCGGGGCGATCGTGTGGATCAGCTGATAGACCAGCATGCCGGCCAGCAGCCCGCCCAGCAGCTTCAGTTCGATGACGAGCACCATCGCGACGAGGGCGAACAGGTAGCTGCCGATCTCGATTGCCGACAGCTTCGGCAGGCTGAAGTCGCTCGTCAGCCGCACGCTGCGCAGGTGCGGCTCGCGGTTCTGCGCGTCGCGCGACTCTTGTTGCTTCTCCATCGTGGATTCCTGTCGTTCGTGTGTCGCGCCGCGCGGTGGGCGGCAGGACGGCGGTCGCCCGGTGCCGCACCGGATTGGTGCGGATGGCGAACCTTACGACCGTAAAGTATAGCTGCCATTATGGTCCGCCACGGGGCAGTTTGGCTCGTGGTGTAAACGCAGAAGGGAAAACCGCAGAAGGGAAAACGATGAGGCCGGCGCCGCCGCGGGCGCCGGACGCGCGCGGCCGGCAGCCGCGCGCGGGAACGGAAAGTGTCAGCCGGACGCCGCCTTGCGGGTCGGACGCTTGAGCAGCGGCGCGAGGTACTTGCCGGTGAAGCTCGCCTTCGTCTTCGCGACCTGCTCGGGCGTGCCCTGCGCGATGATCTGGCCGCCGCCGGCGCCGCCCTCGGGGCCGAGGTCGATCACCCAGTCGGCGGTCTTGATCACGTCGAGGTTGTGCTCGATGATCACGACCGTGTTGCCCTGGTCGCGCAGCCGGTGGATCACTTCGAGCAGCAGCGCGATGTCGTGGAAGTGCAGGCCGGTGGTCGGCTCGTCGAGGATGTACAGCGTGCGGCCCGTGTCGCGCTTCGACAGCTCCAGCGACAGCTTCACGCGCTGCGCCTCGCCGCCCGACAGCGTCGTGGCCGACTGGCCGAGGCGGATGTAGCCGAGGCCGACGTCGAGCAGCGTCTTCAGCTTGCGGGCGATGACCGGCACCGCGCTGAAGAATTCGTACGCGTGCTCGACCGTCATGTCGAGCACTTCGCTGATGTTCTTGCCCTTGTACTGCACTTCGAGCGTTTCGCGGTTGTAGCGCTTGCCGTGGCACACGTCGCACGGGACGTAGACGTCCGGCAGGAAGTGCATCTCGACCTTCAGCACGCCGTCGCCCTGGCACGACTCGCAGCGGCCGCCCTTCACGTTGAACGAGAAGCGGCCCGGATCGTAGCCGCGCTCCTTCGCGGTCGGCACACCCGAGAACAGCTCGCGGATCGGCGTGAACAGGCCCGTGTAGGTGGCCGGGTTCGAACGCGGCGTGCGGCCGATCGGCGACTGGTCGACGTTGATCACCTTGTCGAAGTGCTCGAGGCCTTCGATCGCCTCGTGCGGCGCCGGCTCGGCCGACGAGCCGTACAGGTGGCGCGCGACCGCGTGGTACAGCGTGTCGTTGATCAGCGTCGACTTGCCGGAACCCGACACGCCGGTGATGCAGGTCAACAGGCCGACCGGCAGCTCGAGATCGACGTGCTTCAGGTTGTTGCCGTGCGCGTCGACGATGCGCAGCATCCGCTCCGGATCGGGCGCGATCCGCTCGTCCGGATACTCGATCGTGCGCTTGCCGACCAGATACTGGCCCGTCAGCGACTGCGGGTTCGACTGCACCTGCTTCGGCGTGCCTTCGGCGACCACCACGCCGCCGTGCTCGCCCGCGCCGGGGCCCATGTCGACGACGTAGTCGGCCGTGCGGATCATGTCCTCGTCGTGCTCGACGACGATCACCGAGTTGCCGAGGTCGCGCAGGTGCTTGAGCGTCGCGATCAGGCGGTCGTTGTCGCGCTGGTGCAGGCCGATCGACGGCTCGTCGAGCACGTACATCACGCCGGTCAGGCCCGAGCCGATCTGCGACGCGAGCCGGATCCGCTGCGCCTCGCCGCCGGACAGCGTTTCGGCGCTGCGCTCGAGCGACAGGTAGTCGAGGCCGACGTTGTTCAGGAAGGTCAGGCGCGCGACGATTTCCTTGATCACCTTGTCGGCGATCTCGCGCTTCGCGCCGTCGAGCGACAGGCCGTCGAAATAGCCGAGCGCGTCGCGCAGCGGCCAGCCGCTGATTTCATAGATGCCGCGCGCGTAGTCGCCGGTGCCGACCCGCACGTGGCGCGCCTCGCGGCGCAGCCGCGTGCCGTCGCACGACGGGCACGGCTGGTTGTTCTGGTATTTCGCGAGCTCTTCGCGCACCGCGACCGAATCGGTTTCGCGGTAGCGGCGCTCGAGGTTCGGGATGATCCCTTCGAACACGTGCTCGCGGATCGTCGTGCGGCCACGCTCGTTGATGTACGAGAACGGAATCGTCTGCTTGCCCGAGCCGAACAGCAGCACCTTGCGGATCTTCTCCGGCAGGTCCTCGAACGCGGCGTCGATGTCGAATTCGTAGAACGCCGCCAGGCTCTGCAGCATCTGGAAATAGAACTGGTTGCGGCGGTCCCAGCCCTTCACGGCACCCGCCGCGAGCGACAGCGACGGGTGCGCGACGACCCGCTTCGGATCGAAGAACGTGATCTGGCCGAGGCCGTCGCATTCCGGGCACGCGCCCATCGGGTTGTTGAACGAGAACAGGCGCGGCTCGAGCTCCTGCAGCGAGTACGAGCAGATCGGGCACGCGAACTTCGAGCTGAACAGGTGTTCGCGGTCGGTGTCCATTTCCAGCGCGATCGCGCGGCCGTCTGCGAGGCGCAGCGCGGTCTCGAACGATTCGGCGAGGCGCTGCTTCATGTCCGGGCGCACCTTCAGCCGGTCGACCACGACGTCGATCGTGTGCTTGTCGTTCTTCTTGAGCTTCGGCAGCGACTCGACCTCGAAGATCTTCGCGACGCCCTCGTTCGCGGTGCCGCCGCCCGAGCGCACGCGAAAGCGGACGAAGCCCTGCGCCTGCATGTCCTCGAACAGCTCGGCGTGCTCGCCCTTGCGGTTCGCGACGACGGGCGCGAGGATCATCAGCTTGGTTTCCTCGGGCAGCGCGAGCGCCGCGTCGACCATCTGCGACACGCTCTGCGCCTCGAGCGGGATGTCGTGGTCGGGGCAATACGGCGTGCCGACACGTGCGAACAAAAGTCGCAGGTAGTCGTGGATTTCGGTGACCGTGCCGACGGTCGAACGCGGGTTGTGGGACGTCGCCTTCTGCTCGATCGAGATCGCGGGCGACAGGCCCTCGATCAGGTCGACGTCGGGTTTCTCCATCAGTTGCAGGAACTGGCGGGCGTACGCGGACAGGCTTTCGACGTAGCGGCGCTGGCCTTCGGCATAAAGGGTGTCGAACGCGAGCGACGACTTGCCCGACCCTGACAACCCGGTAATCACGATCAGCTTGTGGCGCGGCAGGTCGAGATTGACGTTTTTCAGGTTGTGGGTGCGTGCCCCACGGATACGGATCTGTTCCATGAACCTGGCGAAAATGGAGGGAACCAAACCTGCTACTATAACGGCTTTTCGAGGCCGTCGTTGGGGGTCCCCAGCCTTTGCAGCAGCTGGCAGCAAGGCGGTTCCACGCCGGGGAAGCGGCCGCGCCGCACGGCTCGAGGCGGCCCGCGGGCAGCCTGCGTGACGTCCCGGAAAGCAGTCCCGGAAAGCGCCTGCCAGGCCCGCCGGGCCGGTGGCCCTGATCTTCCGCCGCCCGCCGCCGGGCGGACATTCCGATCATTCGAAATTCATTCCCGATGTCCAATCCGTCCGCCACGTCTTCCCGCATGAGTGCGCCCGAACTGCGCGCGACCACGTCGCTCGCGGCGATCTTCGCGCTGCGCATGCTCGGCCTGTTCATGATCATGCCGGTTTTCTCGGTCTACGCGAAAACCATCCCGGGCGGCGACAACGTGCTGCTCGTCGGCATCGCGCTCGGGGCCTACGGCGTCACGCAGTCGCTGCTGTACATCTTCTACGGGTGGGCGTCGGACAAGTTCGGCCGCAAGCCCGTGATCGCCACCGGCCTGCTGATCTTCGCGCTCGGCAGCTTCGTCGCTGCGTTCGCGCACGACATCACGTGGATCATCGTCGGCCGCGTGATCCAGGGCATGGGCGCCGTGTCGTCCGCGGTGCTCGCGTTCATCGCCGACCTGACCTCCGAACAGAACCGCACGAAGGCGATGGCGATGGTCGGCGGCTCGATCGGCGTGTCGTTCGCGGTCGCGATCGTCGGCGCGCCGATCGTGTTCCACTGGGTCGGGATGAGCGGGCTGTTCGCGATCGTCGGCGTGCTGTCGATTCTCGCGATCGGCGTCGTGATGTGGATCGTGCCCGATGCGGCGAAGCCCGTGCACGTGCCGGCGCCGTTCGGCGAGGTGCTCCACAACGGCGAGCTGCTGCGCCTGAACTTCGGCGTGCTCGTGCTGCACGCGACGCAGACGGCGCTGTTCCTCGTCGTGCCGCGCCTGCTGGTCGACGGCGGGCTGCCGGTCGCCGCGCACTGGAAGGTCTACCTGCCGGTGATGGGGCTCGCGTTCGTGATGATGGTCCCGGCGATCATCGTCGCGGAAAAACGGGGCAAGATGAAGCCGGTGCTGCTCGGCGGCATTCTGGCTATCCTGATCGGCCAATTGTTGCTCGGCAGCGCACCGCATACCATCCTGATTGTGGCGGCGATCCTGTTCGTGTACTTCCTCGGCTTCAACATCCTGGAAGCGTCGCAGCCGTCGCTCGTGTCGAAGCTCGCGCCCGGTTCGCGCAAGGGCGCGGCCACGGGCGTCTACAACACCACGCAATCGATCGGGCTCGCGCTCGGCGGCATCGTGGGCGGCTGGCTGCTGAAGCACGGCGGCGCAAACACCGTCTTCTATGCATGCTCGGGGCTCGTGGCGGCGTGGCTTATAATCGCGGCCAGCATGAAAGCGCCGCCGCGCAAGGCCTGAACCCTCTTTTCGGGCAGGCACCGGCGGCGCTCGCCGGCTTGCCCGGCGGGCCGCTCCGACGACATTCGCGGGCGGCCCGGCATCGAATTTACTGGAGAAACACATGGCATCCGTCAACAAGGTCATCCTCGTCGGCAATCTCGGCGCCGATCCTGAAGTCCGTTACCTGCCGAGCGGCGACGCGGTTGCGAACATCCGTCTCGCGACGACCGATCGCTACAAGGACAAGGCAAGCGGCGATTTCAAGGAAATGACCGAGTGGCACCGCGTCGCGTTTTTCGGCCGTCTCGCCGAAATCGTCAGCGAATACCTGAAGAAGGGTTCGTCGGTCTATATCGAGGGCCGTATCCGCACGCGCAAGTGGCAGGGCCAGGACGGTCAGGATCGCTATTCGACCGAAATCGTCGCCGACCAGATGCAGATGCTCGGCGGCCGCGGCGGTTCGGGCGGCGGCGGCGGTGGCGGTGGTGACGAAGGCGGTTACGGCGGCGGCTACGGTGGTGGTGGCGGCGGTCGCGGCGGCGAACAGATGGAACGCGGCGGTGGCGGCGGCCGTGCCGGCGGTGCGCCGCGCGGCGGTGCAGGCGGTGGTCAGAGCCGTCCGAGCGCGCCGGCAGGCGGCGGTTTCGACGAGATGGACGACGATATTCCGTTCTGACGGAACGTCGGCATCCCGCACCGGAATGGGCCCGAATGTCCGAGTCAAGCGAATCGCTTGGCACGGGCCTTCGGGTCTTTTTTCGTTTACGCCCCGCGCCCCGGAGGCCGGCCGTGGCTGACGCGCTTCCCCCCGTGCGGCGAACATCTCGCAGGCTTCACGCCGACGAAATCGCGCCGAGTGACCGCAACTGCAGAACAGGACTGGATCCCCGCGACAACGGACCGATGGAGCGGGCCCGGCAACCGTCATGCGTCAGAGCCGCTGCCGCGCATCTGACCTATGTCACGCGGCCGCCACGATTGACCGGCTAAGCTCGTTCTTTCGACGTTTCGATCGAAGGAGACACCATGCGGCGGGTCGTGTTCAACCAGAAGGGCGGTGTGGGCAAGTCGACGATCGTCTGCAACCTGGCGGCGATCAGTGCGAGCGAAGGGCTGCGCACGCTCGTCATCGACCTCGACGCGCAGGCGAATTCCACCCGCTACCTGCTCGGCGATCGCGCGGCCGACGCGCATCCCGGCGTCGCCGAATTCTTCGAGACCGCGCTGACGTTCAACTTCCGGCCGGTCGACGTCGCATCGTTCATCCATCCGACGCCGTTCGACGGGCTCGACGTGATGCCCGCGCATCCGGACCTCGACACGCTGCACGGCAAGCTCGAGTCGCGCTACAAGATCTACAAGCTGCGCGATGCGCTCAACGAGCTCGACACCTACGATGCCGTCTACATCGACACGCCGCCCGCGCTGAACTTCTACACGCGCTCGGCGCTGATCGCGGTCGAGCGTTGCCTGATTCCGTTCGACTGCGACGACTTCTCGCGCCGGGCGCTGTACACGCTGCTCGAGAACGTGAAGGAAATCCAGCAGGACCACAACGCGGCGCTCGAGGTCGAAGGGATCGTCATCAACCAGTTTCAGCCGCGTGCGAGCCTGCCGCAGCGGCTGGTCGACGAGCTCGTCGAGGAAGGGCTGCCGGTGCTGGCGTCGCGGCTGTCGGCGTCGGTGAAGATCCGCGAGTCGCATCAGCAGTCGACGCCGGTGATCCATCTCGAGCCGGCGCACAAGCTCGCGCAGGAGTTTCGCGCGCTGCATCGCGAACTGGTCGGGTGAGGGGCGGGCGCCGTCGCACGTCCCGGCGATTTATATACGATCATTGAATTCGTCATTAATAATCCCGGGAACGATTTCAAAATAAATCTGGAAAAACGATTACATAAGCATCCGCCCCATTTTCAATGCGCGCCCTTTTTCTAATAATGGGAATAATGGCGGGGGTAAATGTTGCGCGTGGCTGCGGTGGGTTATCCTGTAAAAAAGTAAAAATCGTTGCCGGACAAGGTGTTGCGACACGACCCCATTACGAACGCGCACTGTCGTGGAGCAGGCGCTTCGGCCGCTAAGGGTTTTCACCTAGCATTAATGCAATTTAATTGACAATTAATCCATCTAAAATGGCCATCCTCAACTCTTCGCAGTCAATCGTGTCCGAGGGTTGTGAATAAGGAAGCAGGCCCTCGATCTGCCTTCCATTTTCTTTACGTCGTCTCTCGCATTGCCAACAGGAGCGTGCCCGATGTCCGTATTTGCCCCCGAAAAATTCGCCGCCGATTATCAGTCCGGAATCGCCGCGTGGTTCGCGATTGCCCGTCCGGCAATCAATGGTTTCGAGGCAGTCGTCGAACTCAACCTGCAAGCGGCCAAGACGGCGCTCGAGGAATACGAGGACAAGCTGAAGAACGCGTTCAACGCGAGCAACCCGGCGGCAGGCTTCGCGCAGCAAGTCGCCGCACCGCAGGAAGCCGCCGGCAAGGCCGTCGCATACGGTCGCCATCTGTTCGATATCGCGGTGTCGACGCAGGCCGAGTGGGCGAAGGTTGCCCAGGCTCAGTACGAACAGAACGACAAGCGCGTGAAGGAAGTGGTCGGCGAGCTGACGAAGCATGCGCCGGCGGGTTCGGGCGCCGTGGTCGCCGCGCTGAACTCGGCGCTGTCCGCGGCGACGGCCGCGGCCGACTCCGTGCGTGCAGCGACGGGGCAGGCGATCGAGGCCGCACAAAGCGGTTTCGACGCGGTCAGCGAAACGACGGCCCGCGGTGCCAAGCAGACCGCCGCCGCCGCTCGCAAGGAAGCCGCTTCGCGCGAATCGGCTGCATGAGCGCGTGTCGCGCGCAGGCGCGACACTGATTGAGCGGCGCCGGCGGGCGCCGGCCGCCGCGTGTGCCGCGCGGCGATCGGCGTACGTCCGGTTCGCCGCCGCGTGCCCGGACGCGGTCGAGGCGGGCGGATGCGCGGCGCGCATGCGCGCGCGAGCGTGCAACCGCATCGCCGGCCGCATGGCGCTTGCGCGCCGCTGCCGCGCCGTACCGGCGCGCAATACGGATCGACCCACTGATTTCAATGCAGGAAGAGAACATGACGGACGTAGTGATCGTATCGGCCGCGCGGACCGCGGTCGGCAAATTCGGCGGCTCGCTCGCGAAGATCGCGGC